>JBDSZP010000131.1:0-14776 GCA_039925065.1 Luteolibacter sp. | reverse complement strand
GCTGCTTCCGTTTCGCCTTTGGATTTTTGTCGCTCATAACTTTAGATATGATGGTTTCCGCCTCATCTTACGGGCTTGGCGACGGCGGTAAATCGCCAGCGGGGAATTTTGGATTCCATTTAAACATTGCTCAAAACCATGAATCCGCCACTGGAAATTTGCAGGAGCCATTGATGCACAAATGATCCTTGGACTGCGGCAGCCTGCTGCCGCTTTGGCTACGCAGCCTGCTGCGGGCGAAATTGTTTGGGCGGAGCGGGTTGGTGATTTCCCACTCCCACCCCGGCCAGCAGGCTGGCTGCGGAAAGCGGCAGCAGGCTGCCGCAGTCCAAGGCGATGCCTACGGCAATAAATAAGGCTCCCAGAAGCTGCGGTCGTAGCGTTCCCATGCGTGGCAGCCGAATGGGATTTTTCCGCCGTTCATTTCGAAGCACTTGCGCGGGGCGACTTCGAAGGCGAATTCCAATCCTTGTTCGAGAGAGGCAATCTTGTATTCGGGCAGGAAATTGACCGCAAAATCCGACCAGAAGACGTCGCCATTCCGGTTGTGAGGGCTGGGATCCCGCATGATGTCCCACTCGGTCACGAGGCGTCGCGTGAGTTGCGATCCGGGGAGCCAGGCGGGAATTTTCCGCATGAGTTGCACGAGCGGGCGGACGGCGCGGCTGTTGCGGGTGAACATATCCAGCCAGTAGCTGCTAGGTTCCCTGCGATAGCGATTATACAACACCTTGAGCGATGTTTCGACTTTCATCATCCCGAATCCGGTGTTTCCGACACGCGGATTTGTCACCCACGGGGTGTCCTCGCAATGAATCCATGGCGCTCCGAGATAGTCCAAATCCGTCTCACACCATCGTTCTATCTGGTCTGAGAAAACCAGGCTGTCCAGATGGTAGATCATGATGTAGCGGTAATCCTCGAAGGTCTTATAAAGCAGCGGCGAGTAATGCAGGTGATTGACCGCAACGCCGGAGCCAAAGTATTTCGCGGGGAAGGTCTGGACTTGATAGCCCTCACGCCGGATGGGGGAGCCCGGAGGACCTGTCAGAAACCGATCATACTTTCCGAGGTAATGTTCCAAGTGCCGCAGCGAGCGCTCTTCCTCCTCGGTCAACGCCGGGCGCGTGGACATCAGCACCAGAATCGCCACGCTTTTGGAGGGCGGTTTTTTCTGTTGATAGGGACGTGCAAGAAGGCGGGTCAATGCGCGCAGCATGTCGAATTCAGGATAGGGTGATTGATGCAGGGGATGTCACGAAAAGGTCCGTGAAGCCTTCCCGCAGCCCAATGGAAGGTGACCAGCCGAGTTGTTCGCGTGCTTTGGATATATCGAGGACGACATTGGCCACGGCCGCTTCCAATTCGACTTCTTGGGATTCCGATGGGGAATCCAGAACCTCTGCGATGAGTTTCACCAGATCGCGGGTGCTCAGTGCTTCCGTGCCGCCGATGTTGAAGGTTCCTTCGATCCTGCGCTCGGCTGCGGCAAGGAGCGCCAGCGCCGCATCCCGGACGTGGAGAAATTGCAGTTTCGGCCGGCCATTTCGATAGCGATGGGTGACCAGAGGCTTGCCTGCCCGGCTGTTTTCCGCTGTGCGAAACAGGAACGGCGGCAGAGTGCTGCCGGGACCGTAGATGTGGGTGAGACGCAACATGCTGGAGCGCAACTTTCCGCCTTGGCGGAGGTAGCCCACCATCTGCTCGCACAGTGCCTTGGCCATCGCGTAGTTGCCATATGGCTGCGGTATCTCGTCGTCTCCGGCGGTGTGCTCTCCCTCGTTTTTACGTCCGCTGAAGACGACGCACGATGAGGCATAGACGAGGAAAATGTCATGCTGGCCGCAGACATCCGCCACGTTGCGAAGCATGGCCACGGATTGCCCGACGACCTCGTGGGTGTGGCGAACCCGCGGAGTGGCGAGGTGGATGATGGTGGCGGGCCGATGTTTTCTGACCGCCGCATCGAGTTCGAATGGAGAAGCGGCAATGTCGATGTCTTTGGAGCCGAGAAGCACCAACTCCAGCGAATCTCCGGCGATCCGTTCCAGCCATTTGCCTAGGAATCCGGTGCCGCCGGTGACGATCACACGACGCGGATTGAGCGGTGGCAGCGGATCCGGCTCGATGGTGTTGCGCACGGTTTGGACAAAACCATAGTCCATCCGCAATTCGCCCACCTGTTGACGCACCCGGGCGGCGGCTTCATCGAATGGCAGTCCGTCGCGACGGGCAAGGATGGCCGAGGCAATGGTGTTGCTCCGTGAAATTCCGAATTCGCAGCAGACGATCAGTTGGCCGGATTCCGCCAACATCGCGAGGCCGGTCTCGATCCGCTCGACGAGGGCATCGGGCTTGTTGGCCGGGCCGTCCACCAGTCCGCGCACGTCCAACTTCGCATACCCGTCAGTGGCGGGATCCTCGAAGGCGGCCGTGCCCAATTTGTCGTCGATCCATCTGATCATGGCAGGTGTTTGACTTTGTCTTTCGGGATATACTGCTCTGCGAAGCTGCGCATGTAGTAGCCGGGCTTGATCACCGGTTGCGGCGGCGCTGGATCGCCATTGAGGTGATCGAGGTAGATTTCAATTTCCGGAAAACCGGCCATCGTGCGCAGGAGCGTGGTGCCGGAGAAGCGGGGGTTGATTTCAAACGGATAGAAAATGCCATCGACGAGACGACCCTGGATGTTCAGCGGTCCCTGGCTGTCCAATGCGATCGCGATTTTTTTCGCCTGATCACAAATTTCCGGGAAATGGTCGATCAATCCCTGGCTGTAACCGCTGGAAATGAGGAATTTTTCGTTCTTTTGGATGTAGGAAAGCTTGCAGGGAAACTCGCGTTTCATGGCGATCGCGCCGATCCAGTCACCGAAGCGCAGCACGCCGACGGTGAACTCGCCTTCGGCATGTGATAGGTATTCCTGGCCGATGGCGGTGAGGCCGGCGGACCAGATCCATTGCGCATACATGAGCGCTTCCGCATGGGTGGAGGCGGGGGAAACCATCATGCTCGCACCGGTGTCGGTGGCCGGCTTGATGATGCAGGGCATCGCGAGTTCCTTGATATCTTCCGGAGTTTTGAGCGTCTTGGTGCGCGGCACTGGGACGTCGATGCTTTTCAAAACATCGAAGGTGGCGCTCTTGTCCGAGCACACACGGATGACTTCGGGTCGGTTATAAATCGGCGTGATGCCTTCCGAGCGGAGACGGTCGCCCGCTTCGGAAATGATTTTCAGCGTCGGCTCGGAGCTTGGAAGCACGAAGCTCGCACGTTCCTCGTGGCAACACTCGATGAGACTTTCCAAGTAGTTTTTGGCGTCTAGCAAATGGCTGGCTTTCGCTTCTTTTTGATAGAGTCCGTAGGCGAGCGGCGTGATGTCAGCTGCGATGGCTTCATATCGACCGGACAATGCCAGGGCTTTGAGGGTCTCGGTGCCAAGTGATGCACCGGCTGCGCCAGCAACGACCACGCGGTGTTTTGATTTCGGTTCGTAATTCATGGGGGGCGAACTATTTTGGTTTCGTTGGATTCGGAGAGATTATTTTCGTGGCGCGATCAGACGGCGGCTAGCAGTTTGTCGTCCTGCTTGGTCGACAGCACGGACAGCTCGACAAATGGGTGGGGATCGATGTTGCGGACGGCGTCGAAAAAACGTGCCTGAAGCGAGCGCAACAAGGGAGACTCCGGGTTGAGCGGAAGGCCTTCGATCGATGTGACGATGATCAACTCGGCGAGTGTCCCACAAAGGGCGATCTCGTCCGCAATCAGAAGTTCGGTCCGGTCGATCGGGCGGCGGACAAAGGGGATGTCCATCGAGTAAGCAAGCGCCTCCACGATATCGAGAGTGATGCTTTCTAGAGCCCCTTCAGTCGCAGGAGGAGTGTAAATCACGCCGTCGCGGACCATCACGAGGCAGGACCCGGTAGCCTCGGCGACGCGGCCGGATTGGTTCAGCAGAACCATATCCTGCCATCCGCGGGCGCGGCCTTCCATGCGGGCGATGCGTGCGACTTGGTAATTGCTGCCCGCCTTGATTCGTGCCGGAAGCGCTGTGTCCGGGCTCCGGCGCCAGGTGCTGACACCGATTTCGATCGGATCGGGAACCCGCATCGGCTGTTGGTATCCGGTAATCACCAGATCGGCGACGGTGCCTTCGCCCCATTGGCCTTCGATGGCGTAAAGGGTGGTGCGGAACCACATATCCTTCCCGGTTTCCAGGAGGGCGTCGACCAGCAGGGTGATGGCCTGCTCGTATTCTTCGAAAGTGGTTTCAAATGGAATGTGAATCAGCCGAGCGGACCTGCGGAGGCGATCATAGTGCTGGCGGAGTTGGACGATTCCGAACGAACCGCCGGGTTGCCAGTAGCCCTTCAGACCCTCGAAGACATTCAGGCTCCGGGTGACGGCCTCACAGCCGATATGGAGGGTGGCGTCTTTCCACAAACAGAGGCCACCGCCCATGTAGACATATTTAGGTTCCTGTAATTTTACCATGGTGTCGTTATTGTGTTAGGGAATCGATGTTGGGGTATGGGCGCGTTGGGAACGCCAATGGGCGGATCGGAAAAGCGGATATTTGGGGGGATAAATGGATCCGGATGGCCGGAATTCGGCCGTGGGGGGGATTGGGGGGTGAACCGTGGAACTAAACCCACGTAGCCGCACTATGCCAATTTGTGTCACCTTGCCAAGCATTTTGTCAGCCGATGTTTTGTTAGTGCTGGGGATGTTACGCGAACGCGTAGGAGCGCGGCCATGTCTCGTACGGCGGTTTGCGGGCGAAAATCTGGCGACATTCCGTCTGCCGTCCGAGGCTTGCATTCCCCATCGTAGCCAAACATACTCTCTAGCAATCGATGAGTGGTTTTAGCGGTCAAGTCATGGTTGTCACAGGCGCCAGCAGCGGTGTGGGCAGAGCCATTGCCATTTCTCTGGCGGAAAACGGGGCATCGATCGCGCTGGTGGGACGGCATTTGGAAACACTGGATGCAGTTGCCGATGTCGTGCCGGGCCGGATGAAATGTTACGTGGCGGACCTACTTCGCGATGGGGATATCTCGGAGCTGCATCGCCGCGTGATGGCCGATTTCGGCGGCATCGACGGGATGGTCCATAGCGCCGGCGTCTTTTCGATGGCACCCTTGGCCACCGCGCCGCTCGAAGATTTCGATCTGCAATACCGCTGCAATGTCCGGGCTCCGTATGCGCTGACGCAAATTTTTCTGCCGACCTTGCTCGAGCGGAAAGGGCAACTCGTTTTCATCAACTCCACCGTCGGCTTGCGCGCGGGGACCGGAGTGAGTCAGTACGCAGCGACCAAGCATGCGCTCAAAGCCGTGGCGGACAGCCTGAGGCATGAAGTGAAATGCCATGGCATGCGTGTCCTGAGCGTTTTTCTCGGCCGCACCGCCACTCCGATGCTGGAGGCGATTTGCAAAATGGAGGGAACTCCCTTCGAAGCGGATTTGTTCATCCAGCCTCAGGATGTCGCGCGAGCCGTCGTCGAAAGCCTCTCACTGCCGCGCACGATGGAGATCGCCGACGTCACGATACGTCCGATGAAAACGATGCCGCACACCTGACCCGGTCATGACATGAAACCACTCGATGAAAACGATTGGCCCCGGCTGATCCGTCCGGGCAGCCGGGTGTTTCTCGGTGGTGGGGCGTCCGTGCCGTTCGCACTGGTGGAGTCGATGTTAGGCAAGGCGGCGTTTTATAAGGATGTCGAGCTGGTTCACATCCACGGCTTGGGCCAAACCCCGTGGATCGATCCAAAATACGAACAGGTGCTGCGGACGAACTCGTTTTTCCTGACTCCCGCACTCTGTGATGCCGTGGCGCGTGGCCAGGCGGATTACACGCCTTGCGCGATGTCCGAGGTGCCATCGCTTTTCAAAGGCGGGCCGCTGCCGCTCGATGTGGCGTTGATCCAGGTGAGCCCGCCGGATTCCGGTGGTTGGTGTTCGCTGGGAGTGAGTGTGGATGTGGTGAAATCCGCTGCGGAAAACGCACGCATCGTGATCGCCCAGATCAATCCGAACATGCCGCGGACATGCGGGGACAGCTTGATCGCCACGCGCAGGATTCATTTTTTCATCGCAGAATCCGCGGAATTGCCTGAGGCAGAGAAAGGCGTTTTCGATGAGCGGCATGAACGGGTCGGGCGTTATGCGGCGCAGTTGATTGAAGACGGATCGACGCTCCAGGTGGGCCTGGGAAACAGTCCGGAAGCGGTGTTGCGGGCGTTGAAAAAACACCGGCAGCTCGGGATTCATTCGGGAGTTTTCAACGACGCGCTGATGGAGCTCGTGCAATGCGGCGCAGCGGATCACTCGCGGAAAAGCTATCGTCCGGGGAAGATCATCGCCAGTCACGTGATGGGAAGTAGCAGTCTCTATCGGTTTGTGGATGGTAATGAGGACATCGAACTGCATCCGAGCGATTGGGTGAACGATCCCCACCGGATCGCGAGGAACGACCGGATGGTGGCGATCAACGGTGCGCGGGAAATCGATCTCACGGGGCAGGTGGTCAGGGATTCCAGCGGGCACCAGTTTTATGGCGGGATCGGAGCGCTTCAGGACTTCGTTCGCGGGGCGGGCCATAGCAAAGGCGGCTGCCCGATCATCGCGCTGACCTCCACTTCGGACGCGGACGGTAGTTCGCGCATCGTCGCCGGACTTCGCGAGGGCAGCGGGGTCTGCACCGGGCGGGGCGATGTGCATCACGTGGTCACCGAATATGGCGTGGCCAGCCTTCATGGTCGCAGCATCCGCGAGCGGGTGGCGCGGCTGGTGGAGGTGGCGCATCCGGACCACCGGGAGAGCCTTCTGGCAGGGGCGCAGGCGCGTGGCTGGCTGCCGAAGTTTTTCACGATGCCCGCCACCGAGTCTGGATTGGGTGATGGCGGAATCGAATCCTCGTGGGTGCAATTTCAAAACGCGCGGTTGTTTTTCAGACCGCTTCATCCGAGCGATATGCGGGCATTGCAGGAATTTTTCTACTCGCACGATGAGGAAACCGTCCGGCTGCGATACGGCTATCAGCGCGACACGATGACCGGGGAATCCGCCTACAAACTGGCTGCCGTGGATCAAACCAAAGATCTCGCGCTGGGGATTTTCGCCGAACATCATGGCAGGATGGAACTGCGCGCGATCGGCCGCTACTATCTGGATCCTGATGGGAAACGTGCGGAAGTCGCATTTGTCGTCCACGAGACCACACGGCATTCCGGAGTGGCGGGGTTCTTGCTCGGCGAACTCGCAGCCGTCGCCAAAAGCAGGAAAATCACCGAGTTGTGGGCCAGCGTGATGCCGGACAACCGCGCGATGGCCGGATTGTTTCTTGCAGTTGGCGGGAGCGCGGCGAAATCCTCCATGGATGAGGAGCGCACTTTCACGCTGCCGGTGGACGCGATTTTGCAAAGCCGGGAGAAATTCCTCGAACGAAAAAACATCCAACGCATCGAACGATGAGTGCGAAAACCAGGCGGATCGGCGTGCATTACAATGCGGCGTATGAACGGCACAACACCGGGCCGTTTCATCCGGAATCGGCGAACCGCTATCATGTCCTCTCAGCGGCGTTGGAGGATCTGCCGGATGAATTCATGCGCCTGCGTGGGCGGCGGGCCTTGGTTTCCGAGATCCTGCTGGTACACGAGCACTACTATCATGATCTGGTCTATCGGGACACCGAGACGTTCGCCGATGTCCTGCGCACCGGTGACACGGCGATCTGTGAGGAAAGCTACGACGTCGCGCTGGAAGCTACAGGAGCGGTTCTTGAAATCGCCGATGCCGTGATGCGGGGAGACGTGGAATCCGCCTTCTGCGCCGTGCGGCCTCCGGGCCATCACGCTTCGCCGAGCCGTGGGATGGGTTTCTGTATTTTCAATCACGTCGCGATCGCCGCGCGTTATCTCCAGTCGAAACACGGCTTGGGGAAAATCGCCATCATCGATTGGGATGTGCACCACGGAAACGGCACGGAAGCGGTTTTTCTCGAAGATCCCAGCGTGCTCTACATTTCCCTGCACGAGAAAAATATCTATCCCTACACCGGCCTTGCCACCGAGCGCGGGCAGGGAGAAGGCGAGGGGACAACCCTGAACATTCCCTTGCCCGGAAATTCGGATGGGCTGGTGGCTCTCACCGAATGGAAAAACCAACTGGAGCCCGCGATCGAAGCCTTCGCCCCGGAATTTTTACTGATTTCCGCAGGTTTCGACGCGAGGAAGGACGACCCCATCGGCGGCCTGCGCTGGGACGACGAAACCTTCGCCGAAATGACGCGGCGCAGCGTCATGCTCGCCGGGAAATTCTGCCAAGGCCGGATCATCTCCGTGCTCGAAGGCGGTTACAATCCACCGGGTCTCGCATCCGCAGCAGTCGCGCACGTGCTGGCTCTGGGGGAAACAATTTGAAACCCTACATAAGGAGTTAGGGCGCCCCCGTCCTGACCGCCCGGCAGTCAACACCATCCCAGAAACTCGAAGAATTTTACCACGGAGGCCGGGAGAAAAGAAGGAGATCACGGAGAAGAGTTGGTATTCGCCGCAGCCCTGTTTCTGAAATCCAAACCGTTTGCCAAAATTGATCACCGCTATCTTGCCAAGGCGCTGCCGTCCCTCACACTGTCCGGAGTTCAAGCCTTCAGCTTGTCTTCAGAAGAGCACGGTAAACCGCGAACTCCGGGCAGTCTCCAGACGAGCGGACGTGGTAGAGTTTCGGCTATGACTTTGGTAAGCCATCAAAAAACGCCCCCGCCTCCCATGCCTCGGTGGAATGAAAGAGGAAGAACAGACAGCAATGTCTGTGTCACCTTTTGACGCACAGCGTTGCAGTTTGCCATGGAGGGCGGGGAATCTCACGTTTTTGCACCGGAGGCGGCATGGTTGATTTTCGGGTGGTGGTTGTGGGCGCGTGAGTTACGGCGGTTCCGCTGCTTGGCACGGGGCTTGCGAAAAAGGGGGGACACCTTTCACCCCGACACTCATGGCCATTTTTCTCAATCTATGCAGTGCGGCCAGCGTCCTTGGCCTGTTGGCCATTGCTGGCAGCGATCTTGGAATTTCACCGCCCGTTGGGGTTGCGAGGGAAACGCACGTGGTCCGGATGACAGGTCGTCCGGCTCCGAAGGCGTCGTTCGCCGCGCCGGTGGTTTTCAACGCGTATGCCCGATCCAAGGTGGTCCAGTATTTCGATACTTACCGGAGCGAGCCGATTGAACTTCCTTCCGGCTCCGAGCCGAGAGTTGGGATTGGCGGGATGCCTGCTGAGTGGGAAGGCCCGGAAATCGTCTCCGGCAGGGTGATCCCGGAAAGCGAACGCGCATTTCTGGTAGATGTTCCGGTGGAACTGGTGAGAGTGTTGGCGGCGCAGTCTCAGGTGGTGGTTCGCTATTATCTGGCGGGAAACAGTTTGGTGGCGGTGGACCCGGGCTATAAGGTGATGGATGTCGTGCGGATTCCGACGGCAAGGGTGCGCGATGAGCAGAAGTTGGTGGCGCGAGTGAAAGAAGTGCGGTTGGTGGGATATGGGAATCGTCGCTAGGAATGAGGCGAGGAATATCCAACGTTCAAAGTTGAAATGACGAGAAGGCGACGCGAAGAGCGGAGCTACAAACGAGAGTCGTACCGGTGTTGGACGGAGGGGCGCATGAGAACGACGATGGTGCAGATGCCAAGGGCGGTTCCGAGCGGCATGTGAAGGCAATTCAGCCCGGCGACCACGATCGAAAATCCGCGGTGTTTTCCCGCACGGAGAAACAGGCCGGAAAGCAGATTGAGAACGCACGATGCGATCATCCACAGGGCGGCTGCCAGGTAGAACCACTTGAAGAAGCTGAAGATTTCCGGAGGAGGCATGGTGGACGCGGGTTGATGCGAATTCTCCCAGATATGTGGATTGGTGAATACGTTCCGCATGATCGTGAAATGGACGAACAAGAATAAAAGTCCCAATACTGCAAGGCCCGCACCGATGAAATGGAAGATGGAAAGCAACTTCAGGTGATCGGTATCAATCATCTGCTGGTCCCGGTACATCGGAGGAGGCTGGTTCATTAGGTCAAAGGCTGTGCGGCAGGGAATCACCCGGCAAGCGGAAGTTGCGAGGATTCTCAATTGGATTGCCGGGGTGGGCTTGGGAGTCGTGGGCAGGATGAATCCATTGGATAGACCACCGACGTTGTTCGTGCTGCTGTTTATATCGATCTTCGGCTTCATTGGGATCGCGGTGATGATGTTTCTCTGGGGAGCGGACGATGGATTTGGCAGTCCGCCGCTGTTTTTCCGGGTGTTCGGAAGTTTGATCGCGCTGAGCTTCATTGTGATGGGCTTTGGGATGCCGCTCAGCTTGCTCCGGAAGCGCAAGGGAGCGGTCGGGGTTCTGGACGAAATGATCGGCGAACCTCCGCCGGCCCAACTCGCCTGTCCGAATTGTGATGCGAATGTTGGAAATACCGAGGTGTCTCCCAGCGGGGATGCGAAATGTTCCTATTGCAAAGGGTGGTTCAATATTCACCGCCGGTGTTTGGGGGGGGCGGCGGTGTTTCACTTCGGACTTCTCAAACCGGATTGGTTTTCCAAGACTGCGGACATGCAAGAAACTGGCGCGCCTTCATTTATTTTTCCGTTGGTCATTCTGCTCGCTGCGTGCCTGGCATTGCTGGTTTTCCTGTTGTTCATGAGTTTCCGGATCTCATGGCGGTTGGGATGGATCGAGCGGCAAATGGAACAAAACAAGGCGGATACCCAAGCTTCGGATAATGTGCCATCCGTCGCGGAAACTTCGCCAGGCGGAGCGTTCGAGGCCTTTCTCAACGAGGATCCGGCACGCAGGGAAATGACAAAGAGCGAGCAATTCGCGGCGTACCGGCAGTGGCGTCATGAAAAGGGGATGAACTGGTCGAATTCCTGAATTGGAAGATTCGGTGAGGTCCCTGCGCCCGCTGCTAGCGAACAGCGCAGCGGTGATTGTGCCCGTGTGAAGACGGATCTGGCCGTGGACGCCGGACGGCAGAACCTGAGGTTGTTCAGTGAATTGAATTACGTCCTGATATCCGACGGCCAGCCAACGTTCCTTCACTTTTTTCAGTATCCGAGGAGCGCGACCTCGATGGGGTAAAGTCTATTCTTCCGACCTTCTTCTCCCACTTAGCAGTTCAAACGCCGACGGGAGAGTCGGCCCGTAGGGCTTCCAAAGATCGTGGATGATCACAGCCTCAGGAATGCTGTTGCCCACCGTAAGGATGCGTGATAGATCCTTCCAAATCATATCGGTAGCAACCGATACCAAACGGCAAAATCAAATATCATGGCAGCACCAAGGGCATTCATCAGCTTTGAAATGGAAGACAAATGGGCGCGCGACTTCATAGTTCAGCACGCAAGGGACAAAAACAATGATGTTTCATTCCACGATTATTCCGTACAAGACCCATTCGATTCTAAGTGGAAAACCGAGTGCTCGAAGCGTATGGCGTTGACCAAGGGGACGATCGTTCTGATCGGTGAAACGACGTGGAAATCGGAGGCAGTTCTTTGGGAGATTGCCGAGACGGCTCGCCAAGACAATTACTTGTTTGCGATCCAGATAAACAAAGACAAAACCCATCAAGTGCCGGTAGGAGTGCCGAGCGCCAACGTTATACGCTGGGACTTTGTGCAAATCGCCAAATGGCTGAAGACTTGGGTCTAAAAAGTCATGTATTTAGATGAGGCAGCAGCGAGGATAAGATCACACATCCCAAGTGATCGGATGCCGGATGAAAATGCCGACGATCTATTGCGACTATATGCACTTTTGGTTCGTTCAAAGGGCTGTAAGGTTACTCAGAGCGACATTCATGACGCATGGTGCATTTGGATGGCCAAGCGAGATCTTCAGCACATCTCTCTAGTTCCATACGAAGAGCTTCCTCCAGATGTGAAAGAACAGGATGAAGTATTCGTCAAGGCCGTGCGGCGTGCTGCGAAAGAATTGGGCAGCGGCAAATCCCCTCCGTCGCGGTTTAGTGAAGTTCTTTTTCCATCTGGACCGCCAACCAGTCCTGAAAGCGTTAAAGAAACATTCGACCTCTATAAGATGATGGTTGACAGTTCGGAAGGCCTTGTTGGACGGAGACAAGCTGTGAATACCTTTTTTTTGACCATCAACGGAGCGCTGCTGACAGCGTTGGGTTTGGTCCTTCAAAGTTCCGGTGGCCTTCGTATCGGTGCTCTCGGTCTGTTTGTTTTGGCAGTCGCAGGTGCGATCCTTTGTGGGGCTTGGAGAAGCTTGATCACATCATTCGGTCAACTTAACCGTGGTAAATTTAAGGTCATCAACTCGATTGAGAGCCATTTGCAGGCTGCAATCTACGCCGCTGAATGGGAAGCGTTAGGGCGAGGAGAGGACCCAAAAATCTATCGTTCGTTCACTTCCCGTGAGATCTGGGTGCCCAATGCTCTCTTCGTTTTGCATTCATTCACTGCATTGGCCGCGATACTCATTGCTATTGGGTGTTTTAAATTGGGTCCCACCATCCCTGTTGCCCTGAAAGACCCCGCCGCCTCTCTTCCCAAACCAACTTCCGCGTCCTCTGGGTCCATGGATACCTCGCCCGATTTATTGCCACATGGGAGCGGGGACCAGCCAGTTGCTCCCTCATCGAAGTCCGGACCAACTCCCCCAAATTCGGTGCCGGCCCCCCACCTGCCCGGAGATGGTATAAAATAGATTAGGGTGGGTTGAAGTTGCGGAGGCTTGGCCGATCCCATCCGTCAATCTGGCAGGTAACGACCCACGCTCACGATGACCAAGCAGATGCGATGGATTTGCACGAATCTCAACGATTTTACCGGATTCCCGTGCCGGTTGAGAAAATTGCCCGAATCTCAATGCGCCTGTCGATAGAAGGTGATGGCGGAAATTCCGAAGCCGATCCCCAGCACGATCCGCCGCACCCAGAGCTGCGGGATTTTTTGTGAGTAGTGCGATCCCAGATAGTATCCGGCGATGGCACCGATCGTCATGATGCCGACCTTCGGCCAATCGGCGAGGCCGCGGGAAATGAACATGATCGCAGCGACGACGTTGATGAGCGAGCCGAGGATGTTTTTCAGGGCATTCATCTGATGGATATCGGTGAGACCGATGAATCCGAGGGTGGCGAGCATCAGGATGCCGATGCCCGCGCCGAAAAATCCGCCGTAAATGGAAACGAGGAACTGGAAAAGGACGGCTGGCCAAATGAGCGGAGCGCGTTTGGGTTCCTCGGCCGAGCGCCGGATGAGGCGGGCCACAAGGCCTTGGGCGAGAAATAATAGGGTCGCGAACAGGATGAGAAACGGAACGAGGCGGCTGAAGAATTCATTACTGGTGATCGTCAGCAGCCAACTGCCGATCAGCCCTCCTAGCAAACTCACCGGGACGAAGCGCCTGAGCCATTCCCGGATTGAGGGGATGTGTCGGCGAAACCCATACACCGAGCCGCTGGTGCCGAAAACCAGAGCGATGGTGCTGGTCGCGTTCGCTACGATCGGTGGCGTGCCAATCGCAAGCAGGGTGGGGAAGGTGAGGATCGTGCCGCCTCCCGCGACGGCATTGATCGCTCCGGCGGCGGAGGCGGCGCAGAAGAGAGTAAGAATTTGAAGTGCTGTCATCGCCGTGGACCGAGACTAATCGGCTGCCTGCGCCTGACAACCGGGGATTTGAGCACCGTGATAAATTCCATTTCGGGAGACCGCGATTCGCTGAACGAGACAGAGCCCAGTCGGTTTTCATAAACTTCAGAGGGCGATGAAAAATCTGTATCGGCCGCCCGGATTCCTTTCACTCTGCGGAAAACCCGATGAAGCGCCGACGGGACGTTACAATTTCTGTCAAAAATTCTTTTTTCGCATTGCAAGGTGGCCTTTCGTTTGCATCCTCCGCCCGTCCCGAACTGCCTCAAAACATTTCGGAAACAACCTTGTGAAAAATTTCACAAGCTCCACCTTCCCGCTCCGCACCGCCCTTGCCATGGCAAATATTTGTCCTCGCTGGTCCAATCTCCTGCCCCTCAAAATCGCTGTTTGCGCTGGAACCGCAGCAGCAGGCGTGGCTCTCGCGTTTTCATATTACGCGACACCGAAGACCTTGACCGTGGGATATCAGCCGAGCCAACCGATTCCATTTTCCCACAAGATCCACGTGGATCAGATCGGTCTCGACTGCCGCTATTGCCATTCGTTCGTTGATGTGTCCGGCCATTCGAATGTGCCGACCGGCAATACTTGCTGGAACTGCCACCAGCACGTGCAACGCGACAGCCCCAAACTTGCGCCGCTTCACAAGTCGATGGATGTGAATTATCCCGGCTACGACGGCAAACCGATCGAGTGGGTGCGGGTCCACAAGGCACCTGATTACGTTTATTTCAACCACTCGGCTCACGTGAACCGGGGAATTTCCTGCCAAAGCTGCCACGGCAACATCAATAAGATGGAAGTGGTCTATCAAGCTGAAAGCCACTCGATGGGCTGGTGCCTCGAGTGCCACCGCGCACCGGAGAAGAACCTCCGTCCGCTCGAGGAGGTTTACAATCTCAACTACAACGCTGAGACCTACATTTCCAGCCATCCGGAACTCGGCGTGAAAACGACCGAAGACCTCGGCCTCAAGTTGAAAGAGGAATTCATGGTGAAGCCCAAGACGACTTGCGCCACTTGCCACCATTGATCCTTTCGCCCGTTTTTCTGAATTCCATCATTTCCGCAGTCTAATATGAGCAAACGCATTTT
>JBDSZP010000130.1:0-3512 GCA_039925065.1 Luteolibacter sp. | reverse complement strand
CACGCAGCCCGCTGCGAGCCGTCGTGGCCAGCAGGCTGGCTCACGCAAAGCGGCAGCAGGCTGCGCGCAGTCCAAAGCTTCGCGTCACCCGAATTCACAAATCCTGATGCGCGCCAGTATAGTGTAAGGACGAGGGCGTCCTGACTCTTTATTTTCGTGGTTGCCTCTCAAACGGGCGAAATGAATTTCGCGGTCCGTTTGGCTTGTCAGGAGTGGGACGGGTGGACAGGTTCGCCGCCGATGAAACGGGTGATCATTCATACGGACGGCGGCTGCAAGGGAAACCCCGGGCCGGGCGGTTTTGGCGCGGTGATGGTTTGCGGAAAACACAGGAAGGAGCTGGCGGCGGGTTATAAAATGACGACCAACAACCGGATGGAGCTGCGGGCGGCAATTGCCGCGTTGCAGACACTGAGCGAGCCTTGCGACGTGGAGCTGCACTCGGATTCCAAGTATCTGATCGATGCGATTTCCAAGAAATGGATCGATGGCTGGCAGAAACGCGGCTGGAAAACCGCTTCAAAGGAACCGGTGAAGAACCAGGATCTGTGGCTGCTTTTGCTAGCCGCGATGCGCGGTCACAAGATCGACTGGCGCTGGGTGAAAGGGCATGCGGGCCATGCGGAGAACGAGCGCTGCGATGAGCTGGCGAACATTGCGGTGGTCGGAAAAATTTTGTTGGAAGACGTCGGTTTCGAAGTTTCTCGTAACTAGGATTTCAAAGAATGGCGGATGAAACGAAATCACGGTTGCGGGCGAGACTCGGGGTTTTCGGTGATCTTCCGACTCGGTTTCTTCTGAATCACGTCTTGCGCGTGGTGCCGTGGTTTCTGGAGCCGGTCTTGATTGGCGGATGGACATTTCTGTTTTTCCTCATCGCCAAAAACCAACGGCTGGCTGTAGCCGGAAATCTGCGGGCGCTGCATCCGGGATGGGGCTCGTGGCGCGCGCGGGTGGGCGCGTGGCAGGTGTTTTGGAACTTCGCACTGACTTATGTGGACGCGCTGCGCTGCCAAACGCAAACCGGCGACGTGGATTGGGCGGTGGATGGATTGGAGGCACTGGAAGATTTGTCGAATCGCAAGGAAGGCTGCATCATCCTGACGGCGCACATGGGAAATTATGATCTCGCTGCCCCGATGTTCGCTTCCAAATTCAGCAGGACGCTTTACACCGTTAGAGCTCGGGAGCGTGAGCCGGAAACGCAGAAGATCCGTGAGGAGCAAATCAGGAAAAAGGAGCAGCTTCATCCGAATTTCCGCTCCCTCTACAATCAGGAAGGAAATTTGCTAGGAGTGGAACTGGCGAGACTCCTGGGTGAGGGAAACATCGTGGCCGTGCAGGGCGACCGGGTGATTTTCGACGTCTCGCCGATGGAGGTCGAGGTCGAGCCCGGCCTGCGGATGCGCCTGCCGAAAGGACCGCTTTTTCTCGCGAGAGCAACGAATGCGCCGACATTTCCGCTGTTCATCGTGCGCGACGGCTGGCGGCGGTATCGCGTGGTCGTTTTTCCAATGATCGAGCTGCCTCCTAGGAAACGCGGCGTGGAAGATGGAGCGGACAAGATCTGGGCTGCGGCGATTCTGCAGGTAGTCCGGGAACATTGGCGGCAATGGTATGTGTTCGAGCCCTTGCTAACGCGGACGGCTGATGGAGAAAGCGCGTGATTTCTACGATTGTTCCCTTTTCTCAGCCGCGATTTCAGGTATAGGAGAAGGATGAAATTCAAGATCACCCGACTACTTGTGGCTTTGCTCGGTTTTTCCGGGCCGCTGGCAATGGCCGCTCAACCCGTGCCGACGCCGTCTGCACCACGGTTGCCATTGGGCACGGTCTTCCATGGTGAGTCGAAATTTCAGGCAATCTGCGCCAAGGCAGAACGGGAAAATTGGCGGGCGCTACCGCTCAGCGAGCGGACGGTCCGGGTGGCACGTGAGTTGGTCGGCACGCCGTACGCCAATTACTCGCTGGAAGTGGATGACAGGATCGAATCTCCAGTGGCGAATCTCAAGGCCATGGACTGCTGGACGTATTATGAAAACTCCCTGGCGATCGCACGAATGTTGCGCTACAAGCCCGGCCCTTATAAACCGCAGGACATGCTTCAGATGGTGGAAATCGAGCGCTATCGGAATGGCTGCTGCACGGGAAGCTATCTGAGCCGGATGCACCAATTGGAAGAGGTTTTCTTTGACAACCAGCGCCGGGGCTACGCCACCAACATCACCTCCCGTCTTCCCGGCGCGGAACGGATGCACCGCGAAATTCACGAAATGACGGTGGCGTGGAAGGACTATCGTTACCTGCGGTGCAATCCTTCATTGATCGAGTCGATGGGAAAAATCGAGGCGCAGGTTTCCAATCTGCCCGTCTATCAAGTCCCGAAAGCCAAGGTGCGTGATGCTGAAAAATATCTTCAGAACGGCGACATCTGCGCGATCACTTCGAACGACAAGGACAGTTATACCTCGCACGTCGGGATGATCATCCGCTTGGGTGATAGAGCTTATTTCACCCACGCCACCTCCGATAAGGACAAGGGTCGGATGGTGATCATCGATCGCCCGATCACGGACTATGTGAATGGAGCCGCAAAACACACGGGCATCATCATTTGCAGACCGAATGACGTCCCTCCATCGCCACTGTGGCAAAACAACGTGGCGAAGCAGTGAGTGATTCGCAAGTGAAGGGAGCCGCGCGCATGTCTGCCCGCAACGCCGCTGATTATTTCGCCCGCCGTCTGATCGATGCGGGGCACGTGGCCTATTTCGCAGGCGGTTGCGTTCGGGACAAATTGCTAGGGCTGGTGCCGAAGGATTACGACGTCGCGACCTCGGCAAAACCGGAGGAAGTGCTCAGGTTGTTTCCGAAGTCCAATGAAGTCGGAGCGCATTTCGGTGTAGTGATCGCGAAACATGGTGGTGAACACGTCGAAATCGCCACCTTTCGGACGGACGGAAGTTATCGCGACGGACGACGCCCGGAGACGGTGGAATTTTCGACGCCGGAGCATGACGCACAACGACGAGACTTCACGATGAACGGGCTTTTCGAAGATCCGTTGACGGGCGAAGTGATCGACTTCGTGGGCGGCCGGGCGGACCTCGAGGCACGTCTGGTGCGGGCGATCGGCGATCCGATGGCACGCTTCAAGGAGGACTCGCTGAGACTGCTGCGGGCAGTGCGGTTTTCGACAACGCTCGGGTTTGAAATCGAGCCGCAGACTTGGGCGGCGATTCAGGAATGCGCGGAGTCGTTGGGGAGGATTTCACCAGAGAGAATCCGGGATGAGTTTTCGAAAATCCTGTTGTCGCCGAACCGCCGCAAGGGGTTGGAGATGCTCGTGGATTCAGGCCTGATCAAACAGTTCATGCCCGAGGTTTTGAAAATGATCGGCTGCGAGCAACCACCGGAGTGGCACCCGGAAGGCGATGTTTACACGCATACCTGCATCATGTTGGAAATGCTGGAGCCGGACGCGCCGCTGGAACTCTGCCTCGCCGTCCTGC
>JBDSZP010000129.1:0-29124 GCA_039925065.1 Luteolibacter sp. | reverse complement strand
CTTCACCGATATGAAGCGGGCGATAGCCGCCGATGGTTTTGAAATAGACCAGCAGGCAGAGGAAAATCGCGGCCATGGTCGCGGGAATGAAGGAATCCGCCTTCAATGTCTTGCGGTCGCCGACGATGCTGGCGTCCGAAAGAGTTTTTTGATCCGGCGTCTTTTTCTCTGCCTTTTGGGCTTCGGAAAGCTTGGTGCCATCAAGACCGGTTACGGGATCGAGGAAGAGGAACGAACCTGCTTTTTCCGCCTTGTTGGCTTCATAGAGCGGGGCGTTTGTTTGCTTGAGGTGCTCGACGGTGAAGCGGTCCTTGGCATAACCGAGGCCGGGTCCACCGAGCAGGCCGGCGGACATCATTCCAATGCCGCCCATGACGGACATGGCGATGGCACCGGTGCGTGGGAAGCGGTCGCCAACGACGGCGAGCATGGTGGGCCAGAAGAAGGTTTTTCCTAGAGCATAGACGGCGAGCGCAAGAAGCGCCCCGGTGAAGGTGGTGATTCCGCTGACCAGGTTGAGGCCGATCACTGCCAGCACCGCGCAGATGACGAGAAGGCCGATCGGGGAAATTTTCAGCTTCTTCTCAATGAAATCCGCCGAGAAACGCAGACAGAACATGAACATCGAAGTGCAGACGAAGAGGATCTTGCCTTGCGCGGGAGACAGGATGTTACCGGTGATGTTCTGAATCCAGCCGTCCGTGCCGAGCTCGACGGCACCGACCAATCCGTGGGTGATGAAGAGGACGAACAGCAGGATCGAGCCGACTGCGAATCCGGTTTTGCCAGCGACGACCAGCCAGAGGGCAAGTGCCACACCCCATGAGATGTAGATCCAGGAAGGCCCTGTGAAAAAGGGATTGCCAGTGAAGAACGCGAGAATGCCGCCGAGTTGCTCCTTGAAGAACAGACCGATGATGCCGCAAGCGACGAGTGCGCCGAGCAGACCCACTTCTTTCATCATGTCGCCGAGCTTGAGTCCCTTGGCCGCCGCTGCGGATTTAGGGAAAGTCTGGCCGAGGAAAGCCAATCCGTAGAGAGCTGTCGGAATCAGGAAAAGGCCGAGTTGGATTTTCCAGCTCACGCCGCTTTCTCCGAGTGTCCAGCCGATCAAACCGCCGAGGACCAGTCCGGCGGGCCATGCGGCGTGCAGGATGTTCAGGTAGTGAGTGCGGTTGTGTGGGAAGCACGTGGCGACCAATGGATTGACGACGGCTTCCAATGTCCCGTTGGCCAGGGCAAATACGAAAGTCCCGATGTAGAGATACATGTAGGCGGTGTCCTGCGCCTGCCCTTTATGAGCGGCGAATGTGATCACTGCGGAGAGAATGTGCAGGATGAGGGCGGTGAAAATCAGTTTTCCGTAGCCGATCTTGTCCACCACGATGCCGCCGATAATGATACCGAAACAGAATCCGGTGAAACCCGCGCCTCCGATGGCTCCTAATTGGGCACCGGTGAATCCGAAATCAGCGGCCCAGTTGGATAGAATACCTCCGCGGACGCCGAACCCGATGCCGGTGGCGAGAATGGCGGTGAAGCCGGCCAGCAGGAGCCGTTTGGCATTGGATATGATGGGTGCGTCAGTTGATGTCATGGTTTTTGTGTCTGCGGGAACTATCGGGTCTGAAGGCGGATGACAAGGTTCTGAGTTATAAAATTCAGATTTATTCACGTTTCGTATTTCCTCCCCATCGTTTTTTGGGGAAGTCGGGTCGGGTTACCTGATTTTGGGCAGGCATCTTTCAAGTGATTGCCCGGGATCGGTTCAAATATCGCTGTTTTGATGGACGCCGACCGCCGGGGTTTTCGAGTAAACGATGCAGTGGTCGAGCCGAGCTGTCGATGTGACGCTGCAGTCGGGCCAGATGACGGAGTTTCTGACGATGGCTCCGGCCTCGATGACAGCGCCGGGGCCGATGATGGAGTTTTCGATATGAGAGGCGCTGTCCACGACGGCGTCGGCGTGGACGGCGGGGGCGAGATTGAGTTCCTGATGGGCTTGGAGGTAGGATTTCCGATCACCGAGATCGAGCCAGACGCCTTCATCGAGGGTGATGGCACCGAGCAATCCGTTTTTTGCCAATTCGAGAAATGCGGGGATGACGGAAACTTTCTGTCCGGCAGGGAGTAGGCCGAGGAAGCTGGGATCGATGCAGTAAATGCCGGTGAAGACGTGGGTGCCTTCCGCTTGGCCGAGCATTTTACGGATGTCGGTGACGCGAGTGCCGGAGGGATCGAGAGCGATGTGCGTGGCATCGCCGTGGGAGCGGAGGGCGAGGGTGACGGGCAGCCCGGATGCCTGATGCGCGGCGAGGAGTTTTTCCAACGGCAGGGTGGAGAAAATGTCGCCGTTGTGGATGAGCAGGGGATCCGAGCCGATCCATGAGCTGATGTTTTTCAAGCCGCCGCCGGTTTCGAGGAGGACGGGTTCGTGAAAAAGGGTGATGTCATTTCCCGCGCCGAATCCATTCCATGCGTTCGGCAGATGATGCGTGTTCACGGCGAAGCGCCGGATGCCGGCTCGTGCGCATGCGTCCATCGCCCATGCGGCGAGGGGACGGTGGAAGAGCGGGACGAGTGGTTTCGGTAGGCGGCTGGTCAGCGGCTGCAAACGATTTCCAAGACCGGCACCAAGAATGAAAGCCTGATTCACTGCGCTGGTTTGGCGGGTGGGGCGGGTGATTTCAAGCCCGCCCGCATCTTTCTCCGGCAATTTTCCGCCGCATGACTTCGAGCGCTCCGGAAGTCGGCTGCTTTTTCATCGGCTGGACAAAGGCCGTTCCATGGGCGAAATAAGAAGCGCTTCAGGATGATTTTGGAAACTTCCGATCGCTCGCAGTTGTGTGACTCCCATCGCGAAGAGGTGGCCAGTCTGCTGACGCATGCCGCAGGGACGGTTCTCAGCATCGCGGCGCTGGTGATGATGATCGTGGTTTCCGATGGCGAAGCTTTGAAGATCGTGGCGGCCGTGGTTTTCGGAATATCGCTCGTGCTGCTTTATCTCTCATCCACACTCTATCACTGCTTCACCTCGCCGCGATGGAAGGCGCATTTCCAATCGCTCGACCACGCCTGTATCTATCTGCTCATCGCCGGATCCTACACGCCGATCACGCTGATCACCCTGCGCGGAGCATCGGGCTGGTGGCTGTTTGGAATCGTTTGGTCGCTGGCAATCGTCGGTGTGCTGGTGAAAACGCTGCGGAAGGGGAAAAAGGACCACTGGATTTCCACCACGCTCTATCTGGCGATGGGCTGGTTGATTCTTTTCGCGCTGAAGCCATTGATCCGCGAGCTTCCCGCTGCCGGAGTGGGGTTGTTGATCGCCGGTGGTTTCACGTATTCGTTCGGCATTGTGTTCTATGCGTGGAACAAGCTGCCGTTCAATCACGCCATCTGGCATTTGTTTGTGTTAGGTGGGAGTGTTTGCCATGTGTTGGCGGTGACGCTGTATGTGCTGCCGTGATCTAGCGGTTGTGCCGTCCGACGGGTGGAAACACCCCAATGAGCGGCGGAATCCGTCCGCCGATGCCCATGAAAAGCCAATGAGGTGAGAGGATCGCTTTTCATTGTCCCCACATGGGCCGGGCGATCCGATATCGCCCCTTCGTGCCCTTCGGCGAGAGCGGCGTTCACAAGTTCTCAATCGCCATTTTCGAAAAACAGCGGTTTTCCTGCCTCCACACAGGCCGCGGCGTAGAGATACATGGCGGCTGACCAACTTTGCCAATCTTCTCCTGCCGGGAGGCCGTCCTCGGCGCGGCACCATTCGTTGAAGCCGAAGCCATCGGTGCCGGGATGCCCGGTGCGCGGGATTTTCACGAGTGCGGTGAGGGCGTCGAGTTTGGCTTGGGCGATCTGCTGCTGGCCGGCGGCGACGAGGGCGGCGATGTAAAACCCACAGACGAAGGGCCAAACGCCGCCGTTGTGGTAATGGCCCGGGTGGTTGTAAATTTCATAGCGGGCGTGCCAGTCCGGATCGCCGGGGTGGACGAAGGGGAAAAAACAGGGCGGCAGGTCGAGGGCGAGTTCGCCGCTGGCACGCATGGCGGCGCAGTGAGATTCAATCCATTCGACCATTTCGCGGGCTCGCTGGGGATCGGCCAATCCGGTGAGGATGGCGAGACTGTTACCTAGGATATCGCAGCGTTTGTCGCGCAGCACTTTATAAAACCAAAGGGGAAAGGTGGGTTGTCCGACGGTGACGAAGCCGCGGCCATCGGTGCGGTTGGCGTCGAGCCGCAGGGCTTCCGCGCGTTCGTCCATTCCGAGAATTTTGCGGTAGCCATACACGAGGGCGTTGACGAACAAACCGTGGCCGAGAACCCAATGTTCGTCGCGCCAGTCGCTCGTCGGCTGCTGGCCGACGAGTTCCCTGTCATCGATGGTCTGATAGTCCATCCATTGGAGGGCGCGGGCCGCAGCGTCTTCGAGAAAAGTGGCGTTTCCGGTGATCCGCCGGAACATGCCCAGCACGAGGAGAAACAACGGCGTGGTATCGCTGGCTCCCCGGTCTTCGGGATCGTGGATGAGCGAGGGCATCATTCCGCGAGGGCTCTGGTTGCGGGCGAGGGTTTCCAATACCGTGCGCAGCGATTGGAGCAATTCGTCGTTTCCCGAGGCGAAAATGCCCAGGGCGGCGATGAGGAGATCGCGGGTGTATGGCTCGGGATAGCCCCAGGCTGCGGTGCGCGGGAGGCCGTCGTAAGGTCCGGACGCATTATTCAGGAGGACTGCGACCGCGGCTTGGCGGGCGGCTTGAATGGATGGATTCATGTTAGTGTTCTTGAGTGAGGATTTCGACCAGCCTTCTGGCCACGAGACGGTAATCGTAATGCTCCACGGCGCGGCGCCTTCCGGCAGCCCCCATGCGGAGGCGGAGGGGTGGGTCGTTCATGAGCAGTTTCAGGTAGGTGGCGATGTCCTTTGTGCAGGCTCGGTAATCTGCGATGCGGGGCTTGTCGAAGACCACGCGATGGTTCGGTTCAAACCCAGCGTCCGGTCCCAGCACGGTTTCCTTGATGCAAATTTCCTGCGCCACGCCGGCGAGAAACGCGGTTTCTTCGTGCACCAGCGTGTCCAGCATGGCCATGGCGCGAATGCCGATCACAGGTTTGCCGCAGGCTCCGGCCTCCACCTGGGGCATTCCGAATCCTTCCAGCCTCGATGGGGCGGCATAAATATCGCAAGCCGCGATGAGGTAGGGCATGAGATTTCGCGAAACAAACTGTGTCGAGAAAACCACGCGGTCCTGAATGCCGAGACTGTGGGCCAATTCCAAATCGAGCCGATTCTGCACAATCGTCCGGTCCTGCGGCCAAACTTTGCAAACATATCGCCACGGCGGCACTTGATCGCCGAGGGCGGCGAGCGCGTGCATCACTTCGCGGCCGCCTTTGGACGCGGCGTCGCCACCCACGGTGAGGATCATGAGTTCGCCGTCGGAAACTCCGAGGGCCTTGCGGATCGCGAGCACCTTGGGGTCATCCTTTCTCCGTGGAATGAACGCATCGGTATCGCAGCCGACGGGCAAGGTCACGGCGTGGTCACCGCGGATGCCGTCCCTGACGAAGGTTTCCCGCACCCAGTTGGACGGCACGAGAATGAGCGGCAGGTCGTCGAGAACGTCGCGGTAGTTTGCGACATAACCGTCCGCTAGAATCCAAGGCAAGGCGCGGAGGCCGAAACTCTGAGGATGGAGAACGAGATCGGGAACATCGCCCCAGAAACCAACGCCCACGACCGCATCCGGCTTGAATGAGTGGTAATACCATTCCTTTTCCAAATTCGATTGAAGATGCGCAGGCCGGGCATCCACGCCGATTTCCAACAGACCTTTGTAGAGCAGGTCCGCTTGAGTTGCGAGTCCGCCGGGAGCGGGGGGATAATGATAGAGGATCAAAATTTTCATGGCTTGGGGGGTAGGTTGACCGTCCGTATTGGCGAGGTGGAATCTTCTTGATGGAAACAATGGAAAGCCTCCACACCCGTGACGGCGCGGGCTTCCCAGCTCGCCGTTCCGAATCCATAGACCTCGGTGATTACTGCGGATTTATGCGTCAGAAGTTCGTCTGACAGGCGAAGCTGGATGCTGGCATCCTGTCGCGGCCGGGGAGCGTAGGTCCTTCCGCCGTCCTCGTAGGCGAACTGCCATAGCCGCTCGGCCCGGATTTTTCCCTCGCGCCACAAGGCCATCACCGCGCGGGAAACTTCCTCATGGCGGCGATGGCGAGTGTATTCGCCGTCCGGCGCGTGGGTGAGCAGCAGGTCATAGTCACGCCGGGGCAACAACGACAGGATTGCGTCCTGGATCAGAATGTCAGGAAGCGGAAATTGGTCCGGGCCGTCATCCGTATCGCCCATGATGCCTTGGGCATTTAAAATCGTCAGCACTTTGGAAAACTTGGGCGCGCGATCCGGGTCGCTGCCTCGGCACAGACTCACGATAAATGGCGACCACTCCGGATGACTCAGCAAAAGCCCACCCGCCCAAAGTATTTCATCGTCCGGATGCGCGACGACCACGGCGACCCGGTGGATTCCGTCAATTCCAAGATCCGGCAAATCAGTGATGTTCGCGATCATCGGGGGCTTTCAATTCGGGGTTTAGAGGCCGATTGCGGGTTCGGGAAATTCGGTTTTCACTGCGAGCAAGTCCCGCAGGCTGTTGGCATCGAGCGTTTCCTTTTCGAGGAGCACGGAGGCCACATGGTCGAGTTGGCTCCGATGTTCCTCCAAAAGCGTTTTCGCCTCCGCGTAGGCATTGTCCAAAATTTGCCGAACCTCCTGTTCGATCTCGCGGGCGGTTTGCTCGCTGCAATCGCGGCGCATGATCTCGTCCGGTGTCGTCGGGCCGAAGGGATTGCTCCTCTGGCCGCAATGCATCAGGCCGACCGACTGGCCCATGCCAAACATCGCCACCATTTGCCGGGCGATCGCAGTGGCATGTTGCAGGTCGTTTTCCGCCCCGGTGCTCACCTCGCCGAACACGAGATCTTCCGCCGCGCGACCGCCGAGAAGGCCCTTGATGCGATCCAGCAATGCCGCGCGGTCGAGAAGATGCTGGTCCTCCGCCGGAAGTTGCATCGTGTAACCGAGAGCCGCATGTCCGCGAGGGATGATGCTGATCTTGTGAACCGGATCGGCGTGGCTGCTGAACATCGCGACGAGCGCATGCCCTGTTTCGTGAAAGGCCACCTTGCGCTTTTCCTCCGCCCCCAGCCGACGGCTTTTCCGCTCCGGTCCGGCCACGACCTTTTCCACAGCCGCTTCCAGATCGCTTTGAGAAATCCACCGGGCTTCACGGCGTGCGGCTAGCAGCGCGGCCTCGTTGACGACGTTTGCCAGATCCGCGCCGGAAAATCCCGGGGTCTGCTGCGCGATGCGTTTCAGATCGACCTCTTTCTCCAGCGGTTTGTCCCTGATGTGGAGCTGGAGGATCGCCACCCGCCCGGGCAGATCCGGCGCGTCGAGCACCACTTGCCGGTCGAAGCGTCCGGGCCTGAGCAGCGCCCGATCCAGAATTTCTGGCCGGTTGGTCGCCGCGAGCACGATGACTCCCAGATTGGCTTCAAATCCGTCCATGCCGACGAGCAATTGGTTCAACGTCTGCTCCCTCTCGTCGTTGACCATTCCCATGTGAACGCCGCGCTGGCGTCCCACGGCATCGAGCTCATCGATGAAAACAATGCACGGGGCCTGCTCTTTCGCTTTTTCGAACAAGTCCCGGACACGCGCGGCCCCCACTCCCACGAACATTTCCACGAAATCACTGCCGCTGATCAGGAAAAACGGCACTTTCGCCTGACCCGCCACCGCTCTCGCCAGCAGCGTTTTGCCGGTACCTGGCGGACCCACCAGCAGTATACCTTTGGGGATCTTCGCGCCGAGTGCCTTGTAGTGATCGGGATTTTTCAGGAAATTCACCACCTCCTCCAACTCCGCTTTTGCCTCATCGCAGCCCGCGACGTCATCGAAAGTCACGTCGCTGTCCTGCTCCGCGACCAACTTCGCCTTGCTGGACCCGAAGCTCATCATGCTCTGCCCCAGATTTCCCACGCGCCGGACCAGAAAGGACCAAAACAGCCCCAGTAAAATGAGCGGAAAGAGCCAGATCAGCAGCGACGGAATGAAATTCGTGGCAGGGATTGCGGAGAAGGGGACGTGCGCCTTTTGCAGGGCGGGAACCAGTTCTGGATCCTCGACGCGGAAAGTGCGGAAACCATAATTTCCCCCCGGCGCGGGTGGTCCGGATGTATCACCCGGTTTAGTCTTTGCCTTGCCGGAGATCGCGTCGGGCGAGATTTGGCATTCCAGAACCGACCCATCTGCCAGCAGGTTTTTGAACTGGCTGTAGGGAATTGTCAGGGACGTCATCCGGGTGAAAAAACCCTGAAAAATCCAAAAGACGATCAGGATGAGCAGCGGCAGGTAAGGCAGCGGAAAGCGCCGCGGTCCGGGCTTTCCGATGTTTTGCAATCGGTCGGGCGGATCGGGCTGATTTCTTCCGGGCGCACCTTCGGGGGGCATGGTCGTCTGGTCGTTCATAATCCTGACTTTCGAATGTTGCTCTATTTTTCCATGATCCGAACGGGCGTGCCCGGATTGATCCATTCGTAGAAGAACTTCGCCGGATTTCCTTCGTTCAAGGGAAGCCAGATACAGCCGGCTGGCGCCCGACGATTCTGGAAAAATCCTTTCATCGGTCTATCGTATTAGGCCCTGCGCCATTGAATTGCAAGAAACATCACGGAGGTGGCTAACCAACCACTCCGCCCCGGGAACGTGCCAAATTCGTCAAGCAGGCAACCAATGGTAACTCGTGAAACCCGTCGCCATCACGTGCCCCGGCCAAAAAATCTTTCCAAAACCCTCTGATCCGCTTAAAAGGTTTGTAGCGTTTGTAAATCCAGCCCTTCCGCTTGCATCCGCGCCAAGAAGTATTCCCCCCCATGCTTTTTACCAGCATTCCATTTGTCATCCTGGTGTTGATCACCTTGGTGCTTTATTATCTCCCGCCTTTCCGCTCCTGGCAGGTGCTCATCCTGACTGCGGCGAGTTTCATTTTCTATTCATGGGAAGCGCCGTTGCTGATCATCCTGCTGATCGTTTCCATCCTGATCAACGTCGTCACCAGCTATCAGATTTCGAAAGGTAAACCCATCTCCCAGAAGTTCTGGGCGATCATGGGGGTGAGCCTCAATCTCGGGTTGCTGTTGTTTTTTAAATACGGCCCGCTCATGGCTAAGTCCGCGTTCGGTGGCGACCACGGTTCCATCGGTCATTTCCTAGTGACGATTCCACTGCCCATCGGGATTTCCTTTTTCACCTTCCAAGGCATCAGCCTCGTGGTCGAGGTATTCCGTTCGAAGCAGGATTACCCGCTGGGAGATCCGCGGCATTACCCGGAAATGGTGACGGATTCATTTTTCGAGCACCTCAAGCACACGATGCTCTTCAAGGCGTTTTTCCCCAGCCTCGTCGCCGGCCCCATCATCAAGGCGCACGAATTCTATCCGCAGATCCTCCCGAGGAAATTCAGCGGGATCAAATGGCATATCGTTTTTCGATCCCTCGTCGTTGGCTATTTCCTGAAAATGGTCATCGCGGACAACCTCAAGGACGCCACCTTTTGGATCGAGTATCCTTATTTCCTCAACGAGTCTCCGCTGACGCTGGTGATGTTGTTATTCGGCTACTCGATGCAGATCTTCGCCGATTTCGCGGGCTATTCGCTCATCGCGATCGGGCTTGCATCGATGTTCGGGTATGTGTTGCCGCAGAATTTCAACTACCCCTACATCTCGCGTTCGTTCGGCGAGTTCTGGCGGCGCTGGCACATTTCCCTCTCCACCTGGCTGCGCGAATACCTCTATCTTCCGCTGGGCGGAAACCGTTGTGGAAATTTCCGCACCTATCTGAATCTCTTCATCGTCATGTTCCTCGGCGGTTTGTGGCATGGCGCGGCATGGAGTTACGCCGTGTGGGGAAGCTTCCATGGAATGGCGCTGGCAGTGGAACGCTTCGGCAAAAACTGGATTCGTTTTCCCAAACATTGGATCGTCGATATCCTGCAAGCCCTCGCAGTTTTCTCATTCGTCACACTCGCCTGGCTCCTGTTCAAGCTGCCGAAGTTCGAGCACGTCATTGCTTATCTCGGTGCGATGGTGAGCAGCCATGCGGAAACGAAATACTGGCTGATCGCCCATGTCGTGACCTACTCGATCCCTGTGCTCGCCTACTATGCCTGGTATCTGCTGAAACAACGCTGGGCCGACGTCCATCGTTTCGAATTCCTGATCTTCGCCGTTCTCATCGTGGCCATCGTTCTCGATAGCGGCACGACCGGTGCTTTCATCTATTTCCAATTCTAGAAAGGAGCCATGCCATGATCAAAAAATCACTCATCGCCGCACTGGTCCTGCTGTTGGTCTATCATTTTACCCAGCCGCATCTGCCGCGTGGTTATTACTGGATTCCCGGCCAGCAGCGGGCGAATTACCTACGCGCCCAGAAATACGTCCACGATACTCCTGCCGACGCCAACGTCATCGTCGGTTCGTCGATGGCGAACGAGTTGAACAACGAAATCCTCGGCTCGGAATACGTCAAACTCACCTTTCCCGCAGGAGGCTCTTTCACCGGACTGGAAATGATCCAAGGCACCGACAAGCATCCCAAAGTGTTGTGGATCGAGACTAACACCCTGATGCGTGATGCCGACAAAGGCATGCTGGAGGATGTGCTCAGTCCATGGCGGCGCACCCTGCGCGACACCTCTTCCGTGTTTAAAGAAGAAGGCCGTCCGTCGAACTATCAGGTGGGTTTCTTCAACGTGTTGGTAGAGAAGGTCTGCCACGGTTTCACCAAAATCACCAGCGGGGCAAAATCCCCGAAAGAAGCGGAGCATTCCATCGACCCTTCCGTTTTCGCCAATATCATGAAGGCAAACAGAGAACATCTCGACCGCGTGCCTTCGGAAACCAACCTGACAACCCGGGTGAATCACTTGGGTGAAATCGTCGATCAACTCACCCGCGAGGGAACCAAGTGCATCCTTTTTGAAATGCCCATGGATGCGTCTTTGGAAAACCTCGCCGAGCCGTCAAGAGTTAGGAAATCCATGGAAACCCGGTTCCCTGCCGACAAATACCGTTGGTTCCAATTCACCCGCGATCACGACTACCAAACATCCGACGGCATCCACCTCGTGAAATCGGAATCCGAAAAGGTGACCGAAAAGATGCTTCGCGATACGGCACGTTTCAATTGAACCGATCACGGACCGCGAAATTCATTTCGCCAGTCCAGAGTCAGCAGCATGAGAAACCCTCACCGCGAAATCCCGGATCGCGGTGTCGATGACCTCTCCGCCGACGTCGAATAAGTCATTGTGTCCGGCATCCGGGATGCCGATGAAATGCTTGTCCGTTACGGTCGCTGCTTCCACCAGCTTGCGGCCGTGGGACGGCGGAATGAGAGTGTCCGCTTCGCCGTGAATGACCAATAGCGGGCATTTCACCTGAGGAATCCGCTTCAGATTGGGGAATCGATCACAGGGCAGAATCGGCACCGGAATCCTCACCGCGAAGGCTGAGGTGAACGGCGAAATCAGGATCAAGCCTGCCGGAGTTTTCCGCTCTGCCAGCCAGACCGATGGCCCACCGCCGACGGAGCGGCCGACGATAATGATCTTCGCCGGCGCGATGCCTTTGGTCTTCGTTAGGTAATCCCAGGCTGCGTCGATGGCGGCCTCGCAGGTGTGTTCGAGCGGTTTGCCGGTGGACCTGCCGTAGCCGGGGAAATCATACGCCAACACGCCGAAGCCTTCATTTTCCCACATTGCCGCAAGATCGGAAACGTCACCCAGATCTTCGGCATTGCCATGGGTGTAGAGCAGGGTGGGGAAACCGGGTTTCGCAGGCCGATCATTGGCCGCGATCGAATCGCCGGTCGCAGAATGGAATTTCAGAATTTGTGCGCTTTCCTCGTAGCCGGGAGGAGGTGGGAAGAAGAACAGTTTTTCAGCAAAGAACACGGCTACGATCAGCAGGCAGCCGTAAATGAAGGCGAGCGACTTCAGCGGGCGTTTCCAGCTCCAGGTTCCTATCAGCCACTTCCGCCATTTCATAGGGAGAGAGTGCGGACTTGGTTCATTCTATCAAGTTCATAATCAAGCGACCGGCTTCCATGCAAATTGCGCGGATGTCACCGGAACTGCAATGCGGTCCAGGCGCCTGAGGGTGGAGCCCGTCTGGTAAACTGATACGCAGCAAGGATTCCGGGCTGCTTGCCGGATGCGGTACGCCGCCTGCGATAGAAGGTCCGGCTCCAGCCAAATCAATCACCTCATGAAACCTCATTATCCCGTCTTATTCGCAGTCGCCCTGTTCAACGTCTCATCCGCCCAAACGCCTCCGGTGGTCGTGGTCGAAGAAGTGGTGAACCAATCGGCACCTTCTGAAAAAGTGGTCACTGAGACGACCGTCGTGCCGGGTGTGCATCGGCTGGATCCCGCGCTGGCACGCCGCCAGTTAGGAATCGCACCTCGCGAGCTTCCTGCCGTCACCCCTGCGCCGGGAACGAAGGTCCAGACGACTGAAACGACCGTCACCGAAAACGTTCCCGGCTTTCCGCCGCGGGTTTACAATACCGAGCGCAGCGTGGTGGTCGTCGAGGGCCGCGAGCTTCCGTATCTCACGATTCCGGTCCTTTTCGTCAAGGAAACCGCCGAGCTGTTGGATTCGGATTCGCGCACCGCGATTGAGGATACCTCGATGGCGATTCAGGAAATCCTGAAATTCAATCCCACGGCCGTCTTCGATATCGAAGGACATACCAGCACCGACGGCACCGAGGAAATGAACCTCGATCTCTCGGCACAACGGGCGCGCCGGGTCTTCGAAGAACTCACCAAACGCTATGCCATTCCAATCACGGCTCTCAGCGCGCATGGCTACGGAGAACATTACCCGAAGTTTCCTAACGGTACCGAGGAGCAGATGGTGCTCGACCGCCGCGTCCTGGTTGTTCGTGTGAAATAAACCGTCGGGAAACCAAGGTGCCTACATCAGGGATTGTTATGAGAAAACCGGTACAAAGGGGAAGAATTTGAACCGCAAGCAAAGGTCGCCAAGGAACGCGAAGTCAGAGGCCGTCTGAAAAATAGGGGGTGGGGACGTCTCGTCCCCACGCATGGACGAGACGTCCATGCCCCTTATGGGATTTCAGCGCGAAAAGCAGCGACTGCGGTCCATGGATAGAGTCAGGCACGCAATTTTCAGATGACCTCTCAGACTTCGGGCTTTGCTTGGTCGGCGGCGGCTTGTTTGCGGTATTCGTGGCGGATATCGCGGGCTTCTCCGAGAAACACAGCGTCCTCACCCATGTTCACCGCGAGGTCGCCGATGCGTTCGATGGAGCGGGCGACGAAGATCAAATGCAGCAGGTTTTCCGAACGTCCGTTAGAGTCCTCCAGCCGGCCGCTGAGCGAGGCGATCATCTGCTTGTGCAGGCGGTCCAGATCCTTGTCGCGTGCTTTCAGTCCACCGCCGAGTTCGCTATTGGCATCGGTGTAGGCCATCAGGGCGTCGCGCAGGAGCTTGTCAGCCAGCGAGTAAAGCGGCTCTGTCAGCGCGGCTTCCTCCAGCGGGGCGGTTTTACAAATCTTCTTCGAGCGCTTGGCGATGCTCACCGCGTGGTCCGAGATGCGTTCCAGATTGTGGGCCATCTTCATCGAAGTGATGACCAGGCGGAGATCGGATGCCACGGGATGAAATCTGACGAGAATTTCCATGCCGGCCTGGTCGATCTTGCGTTCGAGGTCATCGACATCCGAATCATCGGCGATGACGGTGCGGGCGAGATCGATGTCGCGTTCCAGCAGCGAGCGCATGGCCCGTTCCAGATTTTGCCGGGCCAGGCTGGCCATCAACAGGACCTCGCCCTTCAGGGTTTCGATCGCTTTGTCGAACTCGCGGAAAATATGCTGATTGTTCATGTGTGAAAATTAAGGTGGGTTTTGTTTGAATCAACCGAAACGACCGCTGATGTAATCTTCGGTTTTCTTGAGTCTCGGATTACTGAACATTTTCGCCGTGTCCGAGAACTCTATCAGCTCGCCCATATAAAAGAAAGCGGTTTTATCGGAAACCCGTGAGGCCTGGGCCATGCTGTGGGTGACGATGACAAAGGTATAGTCTTCCTTCAGATTCCAGATCAGTTCCTCGACCTTCGCCGTGGCGATGGGATCGAGAGCGCTGCAAGGCTCGTCCATCAGGACCACCAGCGGTTTCACGGCGATGGTGCGGGCGATGCAAAGCCGCTGCTGCTGCCCGCCGGAAAGTCCGAGTGCGGATTCCTGAAGGCGGTCTTTCACCTCATCCCACAGCGCGGATGCCTGGAGTGCTTCCTGGACCGCCTGATCGAGAACCGCCTTGTTCCGTTCACCGCGGAGGCGGAGTCCGAAGGCGACGTTCTCATAGATACTGCGTGGGAACGGATTGGATTTCTGGAAAACCATGCCCACGTCGCGGCGGAGTTTCACCACGTCCACCGAGCGGTCATAGATATCGACGCCGCTGATTTCGATTTTGCCGTGGGTGATTCTGGCTGCTGGAATTTCATCGTTCATCCGGTTGATGCAGCGCAGGAGTGTGGATTTTCCACAGCCGGACGGACCGATGAATGACGTGACGCCGTTCGCCGGGATTTCCAGTTGGATGGCTTTCAATGCCTGTGACGAACCGTAACAGAAATCCAGATTCTCCACAGTGATGGAGGAACCTGTCTGCGGTTCGGTGGCCGGGCGGTTGAGGATGTCGTGCATGGTTCCGTGGTTCAGCCGAAGGTTCCGGTGACATAGGCTTCCGTCTGCGGATCTTTCGGGTTTTCGAAGATCTGCAGGGTGGGGCCGTATTCGATGAGTTTTCCGAGATACATGAAGGCGGTCTTATCCGAGCAGCGGGTGGCCTGCGCCATGTTGTGGGTGACGATGACGATGGTGTATTTCTTTTTCAGTTCGATCAGCAGCTCCTCGATTTTCAAGGTAGCGAGCGGATCAAGGGCGGCGCAGGGCTCGTCCATCAGAAGGATTTCCGGCTGGTTGGCGATGGCGCGGGCAATACAAAGCCGTTGCTGCTGGCCACCTGATAGGCCAAAGGCGCTGGCGTGCAGACGGTCCTTCACCTCGTCCCAAAGCGCGGCGCTTTTCAACGCGTTCTCGACGATGTCATCGAGCTCGGCACGTTTGGTTTGGCCGGCCACGCGGAGGCTGAATGCCACATTTTCGTAAATCGATTTGGCGAACGGATTATACTTTTGGAACACCATGCCGATCTGACGGCGGAGCTCCTGGAGATCGATGTCGTTGCGGTTGATGTCGATATCGTGAATCTTGATCGATCCGGCGACGATCTTCGCGCCAGGGATGCGGTCGTTGATGCGGTTCAGGCAGCGCAGCAAGGTGGATTTCCCACAGCCGGATGGCCCGATGAACGCGGTAACTTGGCGCGCGGGGATGTCCAGGCTCACGTCGTGCAGGACCTGCTTGCCATTGTAGGCGAAGGAAACGTTCTGAATTTGAATGGCGGTATTCATGCTTACCATTTGAGTTTCGCCCGGAGCTTGCTGCGCAGGACCATGGAGCCGGCCGAGAGGAAGGCGACGAGGAGAAGGAAGACAAACACCGAGCCATATTGGGCGCGCTGGGTGTATTCGGAACTCGGGATGCGGGCTGCCAAGGTATAGATATGATAGGGAAGGGCCTGGACCTGTGAGGAAAGGATATCGAACGGACTCTTGAGTCCTTGCCATGGAAGATCGTCCTTCGCGGCGACGGCGGCGGTGAACATGATTGGCGCCGTTTCCCCAGCGACGCGGGTGATGGCGAGGAGCGATGATGTGAGGATTCCGGGAAGGGAAAACGGCAGCACGCATTTCCGGATCGTCTGCCAGCGGGTGGCTCCCATGGCCAGCGACGCATCGCGAAAACCTTGCGGAACGGCGCGCAGGGATTCTTCCGAAGCCGTGATGATGACTGGCAGAATCATGCAAGCCAGCGTCGCGCAGCCCGCCATGAGCGAAGAGTTCCAGCCTTGGAAACTCAATACCTGGTTGCCGAGAAACAGCGGGATGGTGAGCAATGAGCGGTCCGATGGAGTCGAGGTGATCACCGGCACGGCGAGCACGAAAACGGAGAAGCCGAACAGCCCGAAGACGATGGAGGGAATGCCCGCCAGATTGAGGATGGCGAGGCGCACCGCGTGGATGAACGGGCTTTGCTTGGCATATTCAGATAGATAAATCGCGGCGCAGACTCCGAAGAACAGCGCGAGGACCATTGAGCCGACGGTCAACAGCGCGGTGCCGACGATCGGGCCCGCGATGCCGCCGCCGGAGTAGGAGTAGGTTTGCTCGTTATAGATCGTTGCTCCTTCGTGTTTCGTGAGATAGTCGTTATATCCGGAAGCGGGGAGCTGGTGGCGCGTGCCTTGGGCGTCGTCGAAGACGTGCAGCGTTTCGTTTTTCGCAGTGAGGAATTCGAAATCAACAAACGGAGCTTCCGCTTTGAAAAGGACGGGAGCGCCATCGACGATGATTTTTCCGAACAACAGCGCGGCGATAATGACGACGAGGTAAGTGGCTCCTCCGAGCAACGAACGCACCGCAACATCCTTGAAGTGTCCCTTGGGGAGACCTTTGCGAATCAGTTTTTCTGGATCGAACATGGGTCGGGAAAGTTAGTGCTTCATCTTATTCACGAAGCGATGCGCGGTCGCATTGATGGCGAGAACCACGGCAAACAAAAGGATGCCGACGACAAACAGCGCGCGGTAGTGAACGCTGCCGAGAGGGACTTCGCCAAGCTCCTGGGCGATGATGCCTGTCAGCGTGTGGCAGGGTTGGAAAAACGTTCCGAGGCCCGCGCTGAAATCGGGAATCTTGATCCGGTTGCCGGCGACTAACAAAACCACCATGGTTTCCCCGATCACCCGGCCGAGTCCCAACAGAACCGCAGCAAGGATTCCGGAAAATGCGGCGGGAATGACGACGCGGAAGGTTGTTTGGATGCGTGACGCACCGAGTGCTTCGGACGCTTCGGCGTAGGCGGATGGCACGTTGTTGATCGCATCTTCGGCGAGGGAGAAAATCGTCGGAATGCTCATCAGTGCGAGCAGACAGCCTGCGGTGAAAATGTTCAGGCGCTCCTCGATGGGGAAGCCGGGAATCCAATGCAGCGAGTCGATCATCGAGAGATCGCGCAGCACGGTGCCGAAGACGAGGATGCCGATGAAACCGAGCACCACGGACGGAATCGCCTGAATGAATTCGATGATCGGCTTGACGATGGATTGCTCCCAAGGCGAGGCGAATTGGTTTACATAAACCGCCGCGCCGATGCCGCTGGGGATGGCGATGATGAGGGCGACGGCAGAGATCATCAGCGAACCTGCCGCGAGGGGGAGGATGCCGTAGAAGTCCTGCCATTCGCCACCGGTGACCCAATCTTTTCCGGTTAGGAATGAGGAAATCGCAGCGGTCAATGGAACCGGCTCATCGTATTTCCATGCGTTGAGGACGGCAGGGGTTTTATCGAGATCAGCGATGAAAAGCGGCCAGGTTTTGCGGGCTACTTTGAGGAGGCGTGCGGCTTCGGGCTGGTTGAGGGTTTTCGGAAGCTCGCCGAGTATTCCGCTGGCGGATTCCTTGAGCGCGTTGTGGAGTTTGATGCAGTCCGGTCGGTGTCCGAGCAGGATTTCGAGCGGTCCTTCGACGTCGGGCTTTTCGGCGATCGAGGCTTTGGCTTCGGCAGTGAGTTTTTCGCGTTCGATAGGATCCTTGGCGCTTGCCGCAGCGGCCAGTAGGGTTTTGCGATCCTTTTCAATGATGTCGGAATGTTGGATCGAGTCCTTGGTGGCGGTGACGCTTTCGGTCATTTCCGAGACGAGCGAACTCAGTTCCGAGCCGGCGGACGAAAAGGAATCAATCGTCGTGCGCATGCCCTGAAGCGGCTCGGCATGCTTTTGTTGGGCGGTGGCGAATTCTTCCGAAAGCGAGGTGACCAGCGGTGGATCTTCGGTGGCATCGACGGCGCGGTCACGGATGGACGTGATCAGGGTGTTGCGTTCCGCGGTCGTTAGGTGAGGTGTGGCGGGAAGCGAGGAAAGCGCCTTGTTTTTTTGCTTTTCGAAATTGGCTTTCAGCGTGGCCAGCATTTCCGAGTTCGGATCGCTGGCGGCTTGGGAGTTGTTCAGAACGAGATCGCGGGTGGCTCCGGTTTGGTCCGTATAGGAATTGAAAAGGGCGCTGGCTTCTTGGGAGCGGCGCAATTGGCGGGCGCACTGGCCGTTGATTTCCGCATAGTAAGCGCGGTTCAGGACACTCGTGAGCTGCTCGTGGGCAGTGAGGTTTTTCCGCGAAATATCGACGAACTCGAGTCCGGCGATGCGATAGACCTGAAGTTCCCGTTGATAGCCGGGGAAAAATCCGAGTCCTTCCTTGAGGAGGAAAATGATGATGAGGGCCAGGATGACGATGGTCAGTCCGGCATTGGACGCGAAGAAATACTTGATCGCCCGCTCGTAGGAAAACCCACGCTTTTGGAAGCGATGGGGAGCTGATTTCGATGAAATTTCTTCCTGCGACATGAGTGGTGGACGACGTGGTAGGGTGGAAGGGCGGGAGAGACAAGGAAATGAGCATCGCAAGCGAGCCTGCGATGCTCATTCCATAAGCAACCGAAAACAAAGACGCTATTACAGGTCCTTCACCGGGATGAAGCCGACCTTACGAACGATGTCCTGACCAGCGTCCGACTCGACGTATTTCATGAAAGCCTCGGCCTCGGCGCTCGGTTTGTCAGGAGCGTAGAAGTAGCAAAGGCGGGCGTAAGCATAGGTCTTTGCGTTCTTCGCAACCGGCTCCACGCCATCGATGACGATCGTCTTGGTGCCAGCGGTCTTGGAGTAGGCAAGGCCGACATAACCGATGCCGTTCTTGTTCTTCGCCACTTCTTGGGCGATCTGCTCGTTACCCGCCATTTTCAGCGAACTTGAAGGATAGTCGCGGCCGCCCATGGCGAGCTTCTGCCAATCCTTGTAAGTGCCGGACGAGGTATTGCGGGTGTAGATCGAGATCGGGCCGGGACTGCCGCCGATTTCCGACCAATCCTTGATCTGGCCGGTGAAGATCTTGGCGACCTGATCCTTGGTCAGTTTGGCAAGAGGGGAGTTCTTGTTGACGATGACGCAGATCATGTCGTGGGCAACCTCGTGCTCCTTGAGATAAACTCCCTTGGTGCGGCAGAAGGTGCGCTCGTCATCCTTGACCTTGCGGGAGGACATGCCGATTTGTGCGGTTCCGTTGGCAAGAGCCGGGAAGGCGGTGGTCGAGCCTTCCGCAGCGATTTCGAATTTCACTCCGCTGTTACCGGCGGCCTTGAAGCCTTCGGCGAGCTGGGGCACGAGCTTGGCACCGAGCGTGTCGCTGCCTTTGATACTGAGGGTTTGCGCTCCGGCCATGGAAAGCATGGCGGCTGCTGCAAATAGTGTGGTGATGGCTTTCATCTGATTTGTTGGTTGGTGATGTGAATCGTGCTGTGAAGTTAGAACGCGAAACGGAGTCCGCTGAGGAACGTGGTGCCGTCGTAGTCGCCGCCACCGAGATGGGAATATTCCAGGCCGTTCATGAGCTTGAGCTTGTTGCCGTAGATGTAGTAGTTCAGGCCGAGATAGGCGGAGAAATAGGCGTTTCCGGCAGAGTCGGACGTTCTCTTTCCGGTGAGCGGATCGTTTTCGGGCGAGATGCCTTCGTAACGTGACTGGAGCTTGATGCCATCGGGATCCGAGCTGGTTGCGAACTGGAGGCGACCGGCAAGTTGCAGGCCATCCGCGATGAAATAGGTCGGGATGATGTCGAGCGCGGCCACGTTGGATTGACCGAGGCTGTCATCTCCGAGACCGAAGAGCACTTCCGTCAACAGTCCGAAGCGGCCTTGGGTGATGTCGTTGGAAATGGAGAATGTGTCCGTGAACGCTGGGGAAGCGGAGAACGAGTAGTTCGGGTCGATCTCGGCGGACTTGAAGCCCGGGTCCGTGTTGTGCATGTAACGGAACGCGGCGACGGCGGAATCCAGTTTGGATTGCTCGGAGTAGTCGTATCCCACTTTTCCGAGGAAAATCGTGCCACCGTCGAATTCGGAAAATTCACGGACCTGATCGTTGGCGTAGATGCCGGCTTCGTAGAGCCAGTGTTCCTTGATTCCTTTGCCGTTGGCCCAGATACCGGTGAGGTTGCCCGGGTGGAACATGTTCGCCACGAGGCTGCGCTCGAAGGTGACGATCTCCTTGGAGGAAACTTCCTGCTCACGGGTGAGTTTCACTTCCTGTTTACCGATCGAGACGTTCAGTTCGTCCGATGGCGCGTAGGTGAGATAGAGGTCGTAGATGTCCTTATAAAGAGTGCCATCGCCGCCCGGGCCGTCCATGCCGTCGGTATCGACGTCGATCTGGCCTTCGAATTTCCAGTTTTGGAACCACTTCGATTTGAATCCGAAATAGGCGCGGCGTGCTTCCAGTTTGTCGCCCCAGACGGCTTCGTCCTTACCGGCGTTTTTGAAATCCTCGGTGTCGAAATGGCCGTTGCTCGAATGGCCATCGGCGTATTGGACTTGGAGGCGGCCTTGAAGGTCGAATTCCTGGAGGATCGGATTGTTTTCGTCCTTATAGAGTGTTGCGGCGGACCAAGCCTTATCCATGGCCGTTTCACCGGTGAGTTTTCCAAGCAGGAGGCCGGTAGCGGTGCTTGATGACGTTGTGGAATCAGTGGCGGCCGGTTCGGTGGTGGTTCCGGCTTGGGCGGAGAGGCAGCCGATGAAGCTGGTGGCGAGAACGGCGCGTTTGATGGATTTCATGGAGTGCATGGTATTAGTGAAGCGTGTGACGGAACTGTGACAATTGCGCCGCACGCACGCTTGTTATTGGGCAGATCCTTATTTCCCAAGGTGACTTGTGTGACAAAAGCGTCACATTGGGTGACAAAGGGTTCGGAAAATGGCTGTTCGGACAACGCACGGACGTTGTTTGCGCGTGACGGCTCGATTTCACAACCGGCCGTATGTGAATGATTCGTCACATTGGGCGGCCGGGCGGCGCATAGGAGGGAGGCTGTTTCAAATTCCGCACCTTTTCGATTGCCGAGCAGGCGGTCTCTGGTAGTTTCACCACGATTGGTTGGGAAAGGTGATGAATGCCATACTCGAACATCCCGTGCTCGTATTGAATCGGTTCTGGCAACCGATCCACACCTGCTCCGTCCGCCGTTCACTCCATTTACTCTGCCTCGGCCATGCCCATGTCGTGCAGGTGGAAGGCGACGAGCGCTTCAATACCCACGACCTTTCCTCGTGGATCAGCTACTCGAATGACACCGGCGCAGGCGAAATGATCCATGGCGCGAGGATTGCCATCCGGGTTCCGAAAATCGTCGTCCTCTCGGTTTACGACCGCCTTCCCCGGCTCGAAGTGAAGTTTACCCGCCGCAATGTTTTCCTGCGGGATAAATTCACCTGCCAGTATTGCGAGAAAGTCCTGCCCGAGACACAGCTCAATCTCGACCACGTCACTCCCCGCGACAAAGGCGGCCGCACGACTTGGGAAAACATCGTCACCTCTTGCTTCCGCTGCAACACCCGCAAGGCGAACAAAATGCCTCACGAAGCGAACATGCATCCGCAGAGCAAGCCGTTCGCCCCGCGCTGGCGCCCGCTTTTCGGCATGCATGAAAATGGCCTCGCCGATGAAAGCTGGTCGCACTTCCTGCATCACGGCCGCGACGAAGAGCGCCGCTCCGCTTGAGTGCAAGGAGCGGCGATGTCTGATCGTCAATGCCCATGAGAAGCCAATGAAGTGAGAGCATCGCTTTTCATTGTCCCCCCATGGACAGGGCGATCCGATATCGCCCCTCCGTGCCCTGCGATGGCACACCCCAAGGAGCGGCGGAATCCGTCCGCCGATGCCCACGAGAAGCCAATGAAGTGAGAGCATCGCTTTTCATTGTCCCCCATGGACAGGGCGATCCGATATCGCCCCTCCGTACCCCGTCAAATCCACCTCGCCGCTTTTCCATCGCCATCGCCGGATCGTTAGCCCAAACAGATTCCGGCATGATTTCACTCCACGCACTCACCAAATGTTTCGGGACTCAGATCGCCGTCGATCGGCTCTCGTTGGAAATCCCCGCCGGACAAATCGTGGGGCTGCTCGGCCCGAATGGCGCGGGAAAATCGACGACTCTGAAAATGCTCACCGGCATGCTGGCTCCCACCTCGGGCACCGCGACGATTTGTGGCTTCGATCTCCTCCGCGATGGGATCGAAGTGAAAAAACGCGTCGGCTTCGTCCCCGATTCCGGCGCGGTATTTGAATCCCTCACCGGTCTCGAATACCTCGAAATGATCGCTGCCCTCTATGGAATCCCCGCCGAGGCCGCCCGCGAGCGCATCCGGCAGTTCCTGACATTCTTCGATCTCGGCTTCGACGTCCTCACGGACAAACTGCTAGGTGCGTATTCAAAAGGCATGCGCCGCAAAGTCGTCATCACCGCCGCACTCCTGCACAATCCGCAGGTCGTTTTCTTCGATGAACCGCTCGATGGCCTCGACGCCAACGCGGCGGTCGGCTTCAAGGCACTCATCCAGACCCTCGCCCGCGAAGGCAAGGCAATCGTTTACAGCTCCCATGTGCTCGATGTTGTCGAGCGCGTTTGCGACCGTGTCATCATCATCGACAAAGGAAAAATCCTCGTTGATGGGCAACCGGACGCGCTCGTCCGCGAATACGGCGCACCTTCGTTAGAGCGGCTGTTCACCCATCTCACCGGCGGCGATGATCTCCAGCGCCGCGCCGAGGACTTCGCCAAAACCTTCCGCCCATGAATGCCGTGCCATCACAATCGAAAGTGCTCCGGCAGCTCTACCTGATGCTGTTCCTGCGCGGCCGCAGTTCCCGTGGGCTGAATTTGAAACAGGGGACGAAATCCATACGCGCACGGCTCGGCATGACCCTGTTCTTTTACGCGCTGATGGGCTGCATGGGCCTGTTGTTTTTCAAGCAATCGCTGTTCAGCCTTTCAATCTATCTGCACGGAGCCTCGCTGTTCTTCGTGGGCATGTTTGTTGCCGCCTCCTCGGGCGAGATATTGTTCAACGAGCAGGAAGCGGAAATTCTTCTCCACCGTCCGGTCGCGCCCAGAGCCATGCTGTGGGCGAAGGTTTCCGTACTGTTGCAGGTTTCCCTATGGCTCAGCCTCGCCTTCAATCTGGCGGGCATGATTGGCGGGACTCTCAGTCAATCCGGCAGCCTGTTCTTTGCCCCGGCGCATGCGCTTTCCTCGGCGGCATCCGCATTGTTCTGCACCAGCGGCGTCGTGCTGGTCTATCAACTCTGCCTGCGTTGGTTCGGACGCGAACGCCTCGATGGTCTGATGACATCCGCCCAAGTGGTCATGTCACTAACGCTCGTATTCGGCAGCCAGATCGCCCCGCGAATGATGAACTACCTACCTGGCGAGATTCATCTGGCTGCGAAAACGTGGTGGCTGACACTGCTTCCGCCCGCGTGGTTCGCCGGGCTCGATGAAGCTTTGATCGGCAGGGCAAATCCATCCGAGTGGGCGCTCGCAGCCCTCGGGGTTTCCGTGACAACAGCAGTCGTCGCACTCGCCTTTGGAAAATTGGCAGGAAGTTATGAAACTGGTCTCCAAACCTTGGGCGAGGCGACCCAGACCCGTCCTTCCAAATCCGGGCGACCCCGCGCCCTGCAACGTCTCGTTTCCTTGCCTCCACTTTCCTGGCTGCTCCGACATCCGGTCGAGCGCGCCGGTTTTCTGCTGGTCGGCGGTTACATGCTTCGTGATCGCGACGTGAAACTGCGCCTCTATCCGGGCCTCGCACCGATCGTCATGATGCCGGTCATCATGCTCGCCAACGGAATGAGGCATGGTGGCAGTGACAATTTCATGCTGCTGCTAGGCGGATCCTATATTCCGTTGCTCCCGATGATCGCGCTCAACCTGCTGCGGTATTCCCAGCATTGGCAGGCGGCGGATGTCTTTCTAGCAACTCCCACCCTTGGCCCCGGCCGCCTCATGATCGGCGCGCGCAAAGCCGTTGAAGTCTTACTGGTCGTGCCGGCCCTGCTCATCATGGCATCCGTTTTCGTTTGGATCGCCGGCGGCTTCTCCGGACTCACACAACTCCTGCCTGGCATCCTCGCGCTGCCCATCTACTCGCGCATTTCCAGCCTCAGACGCGACCACCTCCCGCTTTCATTGCCCGGCGAGGAAGCGAAATCCGCCGGGCGGGGGATGCGGATGGTCGTCGCCATGTTCAGCGCAATGATCGTCGGCGGCATCGCAGGCCTCGCGAGGCATTTCGGTTATTTCATTCCTTTCCTGATCGTCGAAGCCGTCGTCGCCGCTGTCTCCGCCGTCCTCATGGATCTGAACACCCGCAAACTCGCATGGTCACTCATTGACGACGCTTAGTCTGATAGCCGGGAAACGATGGACACTCCCCTCAATTCATTTCGCAAACAGGTTGTCCGGAGCTCGCGCAATAGGGGGCTCCGCTCAATCACCGGTCGAACAACTAAATCTCGACGCATCGGATAATCGCTTCAGCTGTGCCCTCCCGGTCGAATGTAATGTTCCAGAGTCGAGATTTTATTCCCAACCGGAAGCCGCAGAAGTCCGCTCGTTACAGGTCCCAAAAACGGCCATAAAAATAGCAAACCCCAGCAACTAGAAGGAATTCAGAGGGAGGTGTGTGGGCGAGTCGCGGTGGATCTTCCTTGATCCAATCGGCACAATTCAAAATCCTGTTGGATTCTGTTAAAGTAATTCTCGACGACCCCGGTTGCTGCGGATAGACTCGTGGCCTATCAATCGATGTTAATTCCAAAATCCATGAAACCGAAATCCATCGCTAATCTCTTCACTGTCATTCTTTTTGCAGCTACAGGCAGCATTTTCACTGCGGGATACGCGAGTGCGACAGATATTGCAGGTAACAATATTCCCGGCAGCCTGACGGTGGGAAATTCGATTACCACGGGTTCCGACATCAATGCCGGGGGAGGCGGAAATTTCGGCTCGGACATTTACACACCCGGGTGGGGTGTTTTCGAAAGCGCTCTGACTTTCGGTGCTGGGGGAACTTCCATGCTGTTTTACGACGGGACGACGAACACGGCGTCCCATGACTCATATTTGAACTACGCGGCCTACAAATGGGCGGAAGGATGGGGAGTGACTCCGCGAACCAAGATGGTCCTGACTTCTGCAAACAAGCTGAGCCTCTACGAATCGAATGGCGGCAACTCTCCCGATAGGATCACACTGGAGCCTAATACGGGGAAGATCGCGCTGAATGGGCCGACATCTACTTCCGGCATCTACTTCGTCGGCGGTGGCTCGACGGCGACGCTCGCGGCGACATCCACCGGCATGGCCATTTTTCCGAACGGGGCGCAGGTGTCTGGAAGTCCGGTAGTGACGGCAGCGGGTCTCGGGACTGCCCTCGATAATCTCACAACCCCGCCCGCAAGTGCCGCTTGGAGCACCATGTACGTCAAGCGAGGAAATATTGGGGGCGGAAACGGGTTGTTGGGCCTTGGGACCGGAGTTGCGAGTGTTAGCGGTGCCGTCGCACTATCAAATGGATCAACCGCGTCTGGGCTCAATTCCTTGGCAGTTGGAGCGAGTTCCACCGCGGCTTCAGTCGGTTCCATCGCAATGGGGGCTTTGGCGAAGACCTACGCGCCAAATTCCATAGCGATTGGTAATTCAGCTCAAGCGGGAACTTCCTCGACCGTTGGAGTGAATTCCGTCGCTTTCGGAAACAGCGCAAAGACATTGGCAGACTATTCTATCGCATTGGGAACCCAGTCGGAATCATCGGGCAAATATGCAGTCAGTATTGGCAGTGGAAAGGCCGCAGGTGTTTTCTCGCTTGCTGCAACGGGAGGACACTCCGACGGCGACGTCTCGATAGCTCTAGGAGGATGGTGGAGCAATGGGACTAATGCGATATCACCAGGACCGAACACTGCTACAGGTTTAGCGAGTACCGCGATTGGAGGTTTGAAGAACACTGTTACGGGGAAAGCTGCATATGTATCTGGGGTTTTCAACTCGCCATCCGCTGCCGTTTCGACGACCTTCGGTTCCGCAGCCATAGGAGGAGGCAGTTCCTCCGCATGGGTTGAAAATGAGCCGCTATTTGAATTGGGAAATACCGCGGTAGATCTTTCAACGCCAGTGGAACCGACTACTGGCCGGACAAATGCCATCACCACCCTCAAGAACGGCCAAACCACTCTGACCAACAAGGCGTGGAAGTCCGATCCCGCGGTCGCACCTGTGCCAGCGAACTCGAACGGTGAGGCTCTCGTCGTGCAAGGCCACACCCGTCTTTCAGGTAACACAACAATGGAAGGCAAAATCATCATTTCCGTTCCCCAAGGCGACATCTCGATGGGGATATACGGCAACTGATCACCTGTAGCGGCGGTCTGTGTCGCTGCCCTTCCAGCACCCCAAAATTTTCCTCTCTCGTCCGAGTTATGCCCACACGTCACTTCTTCCGCCTGCTTGCATTTGCCGCCTTACTGATGCCCGCTTCGGCCAACCCACCTCTCTGGTGGGCGGATGGCCATCCACCCATCATCACCGGCACGCCCGAAAATAACAAAGGCCCCGCCAATATCGGCCAAGCCAAGTGGATGGTTTCCGAAGCGCTCCGGGCATTGGGGCCTGTCGCACCACAAGCAGCCGCTCAAATCCGCGCCGGTCTCGAAGGCTCCCAGCCGGATCACAGCGACCGGATCATCGACCTGAGCGTGCCGGATCCAAAGACCTCCGATTGGATCGAAAAACAGAAGGCCCCGCTCCTAATTGGGCAGCTCAAAGCCATCGCTCGTCCCTTCTACAACCAGTTCAACACGGTCGCCCCTCAATGGGTTCTGGATCAAATCCAGCAGAATCACGGTGGTGTCGCCATTCTCGGTACGGATTACTGGCAGGTTACCGGAAACTCAAACTACACCGAGGGCGGCTATTTCCCTTGGAACCCTGCGACTCCGGCCGATTCCAACAAATCCATCGCTACCATCGGCCAACTCAAGGCCGTGTTTTCGCTGAGATTTGATACGCTGCCGACGCTCGCAGACGACGATTATGACGTGTGGGAAAACCAGTATGTTTCGATTTTGAATGGCTTGGGTATCCCGTTGACCGGTTTAATGCCGAATGACGATTACGATGGGGATGGCCTCACTAACATTCAGGAATATCAGGCTGGCACGAATCCGCTGGTCGCAGACACCGATGGAGACGGGGTTCCGGATGGTGATGATGAATTCCCTTCCTCCCGTGACAAGCAGTTGGTGGGCATCAGCTCGGGTTTTAGAATCCTCACTCCCGACCGCTAAGCACCCGGCCAGCCCACTCAATAGCCATTCGTTAAAACTGATTTAATCTTTATGTTCGCTGCAAAGAAACTGTCCTATGGACGCTCCATCTATCGAGGGCTCGTGATCCTACCCTCGCTGTGCCTGGTTACAACCCGGCTTTACGCTCAGGGTTGCACGACCTGTGGGGAAGGTACGAAAGTCAAGCTCACGACATTCGCTACTGTCTGGGACGACGATCGTTCCGATGAACTTGTGATGAAGGGACGGGGCGAGGACGGCGAGCGGGAAGGCCACGAGTTTGAGGTCAAGCTAAAAGAAAACAAGACCTATGAATTCGAGATCAAGGACGCATCGGGGCATGTTTTTGATGGGTGCGGCATGTGGGGCGTCAAGTTCGGATGCAACGTCGAATATAAGGCTGGCTACCTGGCGGATGACTCTTCGGAGATTACCTGGAACCAGGAATGGATAAAAGGTTGCGACGATCTGGCAGTGTTCTGTATAGATACCGATCCGTATGATGATATAGAGGGTGTTCCCAATCCGGTCAGTTTCAAGGTGCGTCTGGCTCCGCCTAAAGACGACGAGAATGGGAACGGAAGCGGAGCGAGTGGAAGCGGAGGGGGCGGAGGCTCCTCAGCGGAAGGGAGCGGGCAGGGAACGTTGAAGGCGGAGTCGCCATCCTTCGATTCGCAAGTGAATTCCATGGGAACGATTACCGAAGGGCTTGCCGCTCCGACGGTCAAAGCCCGCGTGCCGCTTGGAACCATTGGAACCGGGCCGGAGGTGAATGGATACCATACCGCACCATTCCGGACCGCTGGCGTGTTGGTCAACCAAGGGGCCGTCAACAGCGAGCGTTCGATGCCTTCGAAGTTTGAATACCTCGGATTGGAGGAAGTTACCGGCGGGGCGGATCCCATCGTGGAACAAATGTCTTACTCAGGCGGCGGGGTGTCGGAAAAGCTGATCATCACCGAAACCCGGCTGTTCAGGATTTCGGGTTTCAATGGTGCGAGCGAAGCCACTTTGGCGGATATTGCCACCGCCGCGAACACCCTGATCAGGGAGTATCGCCGTAATACACCCGCCGAGACCGCCGCGACCGTTCTTGGCCGCCAACCTGTCGCCACGAAGAAGATCACCTTCCTCAACGGGGTTCTCTCCATGGTGGAAAGCGGTGGCGGCGAATCCAGATCCAGCAGCGTTCAGGCTCCAAGCAACAACGAGCTGATCACCACTGAGGGGAGCCGAAGCGAGCATGTGGTCGTTTCTCCGGTTGATCCGCAGACGGACACCTACGCTGAGGAGTATTCACAAAGCCGGGCTGGCGTGCTGCTTTCGAAAACCCTCAAGGTTTACAAGAAATTCGAGGTCGCCTCGACCTATGTGGGGGGGCCCACTCCCTTGAGCGATTACAAGCTGGTGTCCGAAACGAGGTTTGCGGATCCGGAGACGAACGGTGGGGCCGAGGAAACGAGATATGATTATTACGTGGAGGCGGTTCCCGATCGAGGCATTGCGGCCGGCGACCTCCGATGGGTGATCCGTCCGGACGGCAACTGGACGTACCACCACTCTTCCATGGAGTCCTATTCGCCTTTCGCTTCGGAAACGAAGATCAATGAGCAGCTGTCGTCTTCGTCCGATT
>JBDSZP010000128.1:0-33615 GCA_039925065.1 Luteolibacter sp. | reverse complement strand
CAGCGACCTCGCCGAAGTGCTCGGCATGAGCGACCGGGTCGCCGTCATGCGTGGTGGCAAATTGGTCGAGGTGATCGAAAAGGAAAACGCGGATGCCCACACGGTGATGGCCGCCGCCCTCGGAACCAACGGAAAGGAAGCCGCCTGATGAACAAATATTTCCGTGAACTCACCGTGGCCGGCGCGCTTGGATTGGTGATGCTCGCGCTGGCGGTTTTCGCTCCTCACTTTTTCCAATTCCAACCGCTCATCTCCCGGCTCACCTCACAGATGCCGGCGCTGGTGGCGGCGATCGGCATCGCGCTGATCATCATTTCCCGGCAGATCGATATTTCCATCGGCGCGCAATTCAGCATGTGTGCCATCATCGCGGGAGTGACCGCCGCGTCCGGGTTGCCGCTCGGGGTTGCGATACTGGCAGCTCTCGGTGCGGGAGCATTCATGGGTGCGCTCAATGGCGTGCTGGTGGCCTACCTCGGACTGCCGAGCATCGTGGTTACGCTGGCCACGATGGTGACCTGGCAGGAGGCGCTGCGTCTCTGGCAGCAAGGCCGTTTGCTCAATCTCCCGGCTGGAATCCAATGGTTCGGTGTCAGCCAGCCGACAGGACAGGCGATTGTCATCTGCCTGACATTCGTGCTGCTGATTTCTGCCGCGTGGGCGATGAAAAATCTGGCGGCCGGTCGTTTCATCTACGCCACCGGCAGCGATGCGGAAGCCGCGCGTCTCGCGGGGATCGATCCAAAACGCACGACCTTCGGAGTTTTCGTCCTGATGGGAATTCTCGCCGGACTCGCCGCGGTGCTGAACCTGGTGCAATCGCCGCAAGTCCAGCCGAACTGCGGTGACGGACTGGAGCTGAAAACCATCGCCGCCGCAGTGGTGGGTGGCGTGGCGATCAGCGGCGGTCGCGGCACGCTGTGGGGCGTTCTTTTGGGAATGCTGCTGCTCGCCAATGTGAATCCGGCGCTGACCCATTTTCACCAGCCGCCTTATTGGGAAAAAGCGATTCAAGGCCTCGTCATCCTCCTCGCCGTGGTCGCTGACGGTCTCCGCAGCCGGAAAACCTCACACTAACCGACCTCACGCATGTCAAACTCAAGGTCATTTTCCCTCAAATCCCTGCTGGCCCGGCACGAGACGGTGCTGCTGCTGGTGATCATTCTCGAGGTCGTGCTTTTCCAAACGCTGGGCCGGAATTTCCTCGTCGGCCGGAATGTTTCCAACGTCTTCCGCCACTCGGTGGAAATCGGCCTGCTCGCCGTTGCCATGACGCCGGTGATTTTAACCGGAGGGATCGATCTTTCCGTCGGCTCGATGATGGGGCTGTGCGCGGTCCTGTTCGGCATGATGGTGAACGGCCTCGGCATGAATCCGTGGCTGGCAGGAGCCGCGGCGGTCGCGTTCGGCGCGTCCGGTGGCGGCATCAATGCGGTGCTGATCACGCGGTTGAAACTGCCGCCGCTGATCGTCACGCTCGGCACGTTTTCGCTTTTCCGCGGGCTCGCAGAAGCTCTGACCAAAGGCGCGGAATCTTATTCCGGCTTTCCTCCGTCGTTCCTCGCATTGGGAAATGCCGATGTCGCGGGGCTTCCGGCACAGGTCTGGGTTTTCCTGGTGGTGGCGGTCGGGATCTGGCTGCTGGTCCATCATACGACCGTGGGCAGGTCCTTCCGGGCCATCGGTTTTGCCCCGGAAGGTGCGCGTTATGCGGGCATTCCCGTGGAGCGGAATACCAGCCTCGCCTACATCATCGCTGGCGCCGTCGCCGGACTCGCCGCCGTGATTTTGGTCGCCCGATTGGGAGAAGCCCGCGCGAATGCGGGGATCGGCTACGAACTCCTCGCCATCACCGCAGTCGTGCTCGGCGGTGTCAGTATTTTCGGCGGCTCCGGCACCCTCGGCGGAACTTTGTTGGGCTGGGTGGCCCTCGCGATCCTCAACAACGGCCTCACCCGCATTTCCGACTACCGGATCATGGATCAGCCTGTCGCCAGCGTCGCCCGGGAGCTTTCCGGGCTGCTCACCGGCCTGCTTTTGCTTGCCGCGCTGGCCATCGGTGCCTCCACGAAAACGCTCGCCGTCCGCCGCGCCCGCAAGCAATCTCTCTCGAAAAATCCAACAAATCCAGCCACCTCATGAAACGCAAAACCTTCATCGCCTCACTGGCGCTTCTCGCCGCTCTTCCATTCGTCTCGTGCAGCAAATCCGAATCCAAGGGCAAGCTGACCATCGCGCTGCTGCCGAAAAGCAAGGGCAACCAATATTTCGTTACCTGTGAGAAAGGCGCACGCACCGCCGCCGCCGAACTCAATGCGGAGCTGAAATTCGACGGCCCTATCAACTCCGATCCTGCCAAGCAGAACGAGATCGTCGAGAACTGGATCACCGATGGCGTGAACGTCATCGTCGCCTCTTGTGAAAACAAGGACTCGATTTCCACCGCGTTGAAAAAGGCCCAGGCTGCGGGTATCAAGGTCGTGACCTTTGATGCGGACGCGCAGCCGGATGCCCGTTCGTTTTTTGTCAATCAAGCCACTCCTCAGGGCATCGGCGACCAGCTGATGGATTCCGCCGCCGCGTTGACGGGCGGTGAGGGCGAATTCGCCATCATCACCGGCACGCTCACCGCAGCCAACCTCAACGAGTGGATCAAATATGTGAAGGCGCGGCAGGCGGCCAAGTATCCGAACATGAAGCTCGTGGACATCAAGCCCTGCGACGACCAGAAGGACAAGGCCCAGCAGGAAGCCACCAACCTCCTCAGCGCCTATCCGAATCTCAAGGCCATCGTCGCCGTTTGCTCGCCCGCAGTTCCCGGTGCCGCGGAAGCCGTGAAACAGGCTGGAAAAACCGGCGCTGTCAAAGTGGTCGGACTCGGCCTGCCCAGCGAAAACAAGGCTTACGTCAAGGAAGGCGTCACCCAGGCGGTCATCCTCTGGAAGGTCGAGGAACTCGGTTACCTCTCCGTCATGGCCGGTGCCGCGGTGGCGAAAGGGGAGCTTGCTCCCGGTGCCAAGGAATTCAATGCGGGCAAGCTCGGTAAAATGGAAATCCAGGGCGACAACATCATCCTCGGCAAACCCTTCGTTTTCACCAAGGAGAACATCGATCAGTTCGATTTCTAAGCAGGAAATAAGGAGTCAGGACGCCCCGCCCGACAGTCAGATCCTCCAGCGGGTTTCCTGACGTGTTTCTTGTGGTGGCAAGGGAAAGTGACTATTTCCCGTGCATGAGTTTGAAAAACTTCACGGAACCTGCGATCGGCATCATCGGAGGCAGCGGGCTGTATGAAATGGAGGGCTTCGAGGAAATTTCCGAGCACGCCATTTCCACACCCTTCGGCGATCCATCAGACAAGGTCATCATGGGGAAAATCAACGGTCGGCGGGTGTGCTTCCTGCCGCGCCATGGTGTCGGACATCGCGTGATGCCGCATGAAATCAATCACCGGGCGAACATTTGGGCGCTGCGGTCGTTGGGCGTGCGCTGGCTCATTTCCGTCACCGCCGTCGGCAGCCTGCGGGAGGAACTCGCACCGCGCGATATCGTGGTGCCGGACCAGCTCATCGACCGCACCGGCACGGCCGGCAAACACACGTTCTTCGGAAACGGCATCGCCGCCCATGTCGGTTTCGCCGATCCCTATTGCGGCGATCTCCGCAAGAACCTGTTGGAGGCCGCGCGTTCGTTCGCGCCGAAGGTTCACGATGGCGGCACCTATCTCTGCATGAACGGCCCCGCATTTTCCACCCGTGCGGAGGCCAATTTCCACCGCCTGATCGGCGCGGACATCATCGGCATGACCAACGGACCCGAAGCCCGCCTCTGCCGCGAAGCGGAAATCTCCGCTGCCGCGCTCGCACTCGTCACCGACTATGACTGCTGGAAAGAAGACGAAGCTGCGGTCGAAGTCGATGCTGTGATCGCAAACCTCCACGCCAACAGCGCCCTGGCGAAAAAGATCATCCACGACATTGTCGCCAGAATTCCTGAAACTCCCGACGGCCCATTCCACCGCGTCCTCGACACCGCCATTTTCACCGACCGCAAAATCTGGCCTCCGCAAACCGCCGAAAATCTCGCCCCCATCCTCGCCCGCTACCTGGCCGAAAACTGAATTCCAGAGAGTCGCAGAGCCCAAGGAGCAGCGGAATCCGTCCGCCGATGCCCATGGAAAGCCAATGAAGTGAGAGAATCGCTTCTCATTGTCCCAACATGGGACAGGGCGATCCGATATCGCCCCTCCGTGCCCTCCGATGGGACACCCCAACGACTTGCCCTTGCCCCCAGGCAATTCATTTCGCCAGTTCCATAGGCGAAATCCTCAGCACCATCTTACAACCGTGGTGAAATACGACAAATGCCACACACGCTGCGATGGCAATCAGATCCTCGTTCACGTGCGGAGGAAACAACACGATGAAGCCCTTGCCTTTGATGATCGCCGAGTAGCTGGAAACGCAAAACGGCATCAGATAGAGTCTGAAGATGGTCCAGCCGTCCGGGCGGTGACTGGCGGACGCCGTGCTGAGGATGAGCGCGGTCCCGATGATGGAGCTGATGCCGAGCGAGGAGAGCCAGAGTGAAATCGATGGATCGAAATACAGACTCAGAATCGTGAAATACCACATCAGGTAGCACCACAGCACGAGCCGGGTCCAGCGGAGGTTGGCGAAGTAATGGATCATTTCCTGGGATCCATCTGCATGGACCGTGCCAGAGGAATGGTAAAAACACCCGGCTCCGCGCGACTCTAACCTGCTCCGCCTCAGAGTTCTTCAATCGCCGCCATGATCCGCTTGGCGATGCGATCATAGCATTCCTTGGCATCATCCGCTTTGAGATCTTCCGGTGTCAGGCGGATCGGCTTGCCGACGCTGACCGTGATGCGGGCAAAGCGGATTTTACCCGAACCACGGGGGAGTGCCTCGCGGGCTCCTGAGATCCTAACTGGCTGAATCACCGCTCCGGATTTCACTGCGATCAGGCCGATGCCGGGAGCTGCCTGACCGATTTTTCCATCCAGAGTGCGTTCACCTTCGGGGAACACCAGCACCCGTTCGCCTTCCTTGAGCTTGCGGATGATCGTTTTCAAACTACCCATGTCCGGGCGGTCCTGATCGACGGGAATGGCATTCCATTGGGGATAGAGCCATTTGAAAAACCCGACAAAAAGCGTCTTGCGGGCGAGGAAGACCATCTCGGTTTTGTAGAGATTTCCGATCAGCGGCGGATCGAGGAAACTCTGATGATTCGATGCCACCAAGACAGGCCCTTCGGAAATGAGGTTTTCCTCTCCGACAATTTTCAAACCGAAGAGCGTCCGGAACGCCGCACCGAACGCCATCCAGCCGAGCCAATACACCCAGCGCATTTGAGTTGGTTCTTTGAATTTCAACTTTCGGAGGTGACGTTGTTCAAATCGGGAAGTCCCTGTTGTTTCAGGATTTCGATGGCAGCGAGAAGGCCGCTTTCGATGGTGTGATGGGAAGTATCGAGAACGGCAGCGCCATCAGCAATCATCAGAGGCGCGTGGGTCCGCTCGCTATCAGCAGCATCGCGCTTGGCGACGGAATCGACCTCGCCGACATGAGTGCGTCGGGCGGCGCGGACTTCCTCGTCGGCATCGATGTAGATTTTGAAAGGGGTATCCGGGAAAACCACGGAGCCAATGTCGCGCCCTTCCATGACGATGCTGGTGTGGTCGAGGTAACCGCGCTGAAGATCGACGAGTTTGTTGCGCACTTCCGGGATGGCTGAAATGGCGGAAACGTTGGCGTTGATCGCCTCGCTGCGGAGTTCGTTTTCGGGATCGACGCCATCGATGGTGATGGTGGACTCGTTGGCGATTTCAGCGCAGTGGATGTTGATGCGGTTCAACATTTTGACCACGGCGGCACTATCCGCAGGGTCGATATTTTCCTGAAGGGCTTTCCAGGTGATGGCGCGATACATGGCACCCGAGTTGACCATCACCAGGCCGAGGCGCTTGGCGAGTTCCCGGGCGAGCGTGCTTTTTCCCGATGCGGCGGGACCGTCGATGGCGATGGCAAATCGGTTGGGCATGGGATTACTCGCGGGAAATCGTTGGAAGGGTGAAATCGGAGGCGTGTGAGCGCTCGTGGAGAATGGCATCAAGATGATGGGCGAATCCCGGGTAAGAGGTGTTCACGCATTCGGTGTTTTTGATGATCGTCTCGCCCTCGGCAAAAAGCCCGGCGATGGCGAAGGCCATGGCGATGCGGTGGTCGCCGCAACTGTCGATGACGGCACCCGTGAGGGGCTTGCCACCGGTGATTTCCATGCCGTCTTCGAATTCCTCGACATCGGCTCCCATGGCGCGAAGTCCGTTGACGACGGTGGTGATGCGATCGGTTTCCTTGACCCGGAGTTCCTTGGCGTTTCGGATGATTGTCTTGCCCTGCGCGAGTGCTGCGGCGACGGCGATGACTGGAATTTCATCGATCAAATTCGGCACTTCCTCTTCAAAAATCGTGGTGCCGGTAAGGTCCGCTCCGTGGATCTCGATGTTGCCGATCGGTTCGCCTTCGGACTTGTGTTCGATTTCGCTCATGTGCGCGCCCATGCGGCTGAGCACCTTGAGGATGGCGTTGCGAGTTGGATTCAGGCCGACGTCTTTGATCAGCAATCGCGAACCCGGAAGCGCCGCTGCGGCGACGAGCCAGAAGGCAGCGCTGGAGATATCGCCAGGGACGGTGAAATCACAGGATTCCGGCACTTGTCCGCCGTAGAGTGAAATGGCGTTGCCCTCGCGGCGGGTGCTGACGCGGAAGGAGGCGAGCATGCGCTCCGTATGATCGCGGGTTTCGGCAGGCTGGATGACGGTGGTCTTGCCCTCGGCGAACATCCCGGCGAGCAGCACGGCGCTTTTCACCTGAGCGCTGGCGACCGGCATGTCGTAGGTAATCGGCTTCAGTTTGGCCGGGTGGATGAAAAGGGGAGCGCAGCCGGGTTTTTCGCCACGGGTTTCGATATTCGCACCCATTTGGCCGAGCGGCACGGTGATCCGTCCCATCGGTCGCGAGGAAAGCGAGGCATCGCCAAAGAGTTCGGAGGAAAATTCCTGACCGGCGAGCAAGCCGGCGAGAAGCCGCATTCCGGTTCCGGCATTGCCGCAATCGATGGGCGCGGCGGGGGCGCTGAGTTTCATCGATTGGCCGTGGATTCGCAGATTGATCGGGCCGTAGCCATCCAGTTCGTCGAGCACCTCGTGGGGCGCGCCGAGAGCCTTCATGGCATTGAGCGTGTTCACGCAATCCTCGCTTGGCAGGAAATTGCGGATGGTGCAAACGCCATTGGAAAGTCCGCCCAAAATGGCGGCGCGGTGGGACATGCTTTTATCGCCAGGGACGCTGAACTCTGCGTGAAGCTTGGAAATGGCTGTGACTCGAAATTCCGACATGTGAGGTGAAAAAATAGGCTAACGGGGAGGGTTCAGTGGATCGCGCCGCTGTTTGGCAGTGGCCAGCCATTGACGGGCTTGTTCTTGGTTGCCGCTTTCAAGGCTGGCAAGAATTTCACGTAAATCGGCGATGGTTTCCTGAAGCGGTCCGATGAGTGCCTCGCGGTTCTCGATCACGATTTCCGCCCACATCGTTGGGTTTCCGGCGGCAACGCGGGTCGTGTCGCGCAGTCCACCGCCGCCGAAACGGCCTTCGGATGGATCCTTCAGGCAAACCCGGGCCGCGCTGGCGGCAACCAAGTGTGGCAGGTGGCTGATGCGGGCGACGAGTTCGTCGTGAATTGAGGCGCTCATCCAGGAAGTCCGGCAGCCGATGGATTTCCAAAAACGCTCCAAAGCCGCAGCTTGCTCGGCGGGCGCACGGTCATCGTTGGTCAGCAGGCAGGCAGCGTTGTGAAACAAATTCGCAGTCGCTGCGGAAAGCCCGTTGCGTTCGGATCCTGCCATCGGGTGACTGCCGATGAATCGAATCCCGCTTGCCGCGAGGAGCGGGGTGACTTTCTGGTGCGGCGTGCGCTTGACGCTACCGACATCGGTGACGAGGCACTTGTCTGGCAATCCAGCAGCCAGCGCGGATGAAACGAGGGCCGCCATGGCACCCACCGGCACGGCAAGGACGACGAGATCGGCATCTTTCAGTGCTTCCGCGAGATCTGCGGTGACGCTGGTGATTCCGAGTTTTTTCGCTTCCTCCACCGTATCTGCCTTGCGGCCCCAAAGGCGGACATTGGGCGGATTTTCCAAGGTGCCGAGGGCAAGGGCGAGCGAGCCGCCGAGCAGACCACTGCCGAGGATGGTGATGTTTGGGAAGTCTGGGTTCATGAAAACAAAAAGACCGGGTCCAGTGCGCCGGACCCGGTCGGGTTTCCTAGGATAGGTTTACCGGGAATCGAAATTTCTTAAGGCACGCGGAAGCGCTTCATTTCGGAGGCCGGATAAGTCGGGTCCTGAACGAGGGTGCCGCTTGGAATGTCACGGACATCGATGACCTTGTTATTGAATGGGCTGAAAACGAAACCTTCTTTGCCTGGAACCTTGTTCGCGTAGGCGAAATCGCGCTTTTCAGTCGGTGGTTTCGGAGCTTCGGTCCCGGGAGTGGTTGGCGCTGTGGTGTTGCCTGCGGTGGTTCCCGGAGCCGTTTCAGGTGGAGCGGACTTCAGGGCTTGCTCTTTCTTGAGATCTTCCTGTTTTTGCGCGAGTTCGCGCTGTTCTTTCACCTTTTGCTGTTCTGCCGCGGTGAGCACTTTTTCCGGTGGCTTGGTGCTTGGCTTTTTCTGGGGATGCTCGTTGTAAGGGTAGCAAGAGGCCAGCAAGACACAGCCGAGAGCGGCAAATCCGGCGGAAAATCGAAAGGTCATGGCAGTGAGTGGGAGAGTTGGATTTGGATCTTTAAAGTAATGATCGGGAGTCGAAAGCGATCATGCGTGTCTGTCGCCTCGCGTCAAGCAAGGTCGTTATTTTGGCCGCCACATTTCGCGAAAACGCGGGAATATGAAATCGATGTGAGACGCGCTTGTCCGCAGCCGGAATTTCAGATGAAACTCCGTGCACGCCATGCCCGACGCCACGATTCACACGGTAGGAAAAGTTCTGAAAAACCTCGCCCCGGTTCTTTATCGCGTGGAGCTGCCCAACGGGAAAATCATCATGGCGCATCTCTCGAAGCCGCTGACAATTGCGCATGCGGTTTTCGCCATCGATGACCGCGTGGTCCTCGAGCTCACTCCCTACGATTTCGACAACGCGCGGATCTTGGGATTAGCCGAGTGAGCGTTATTTCCCGATGCAGAAACTGCTGAAAATCACGCCCAACAAATCCTCTGTATCGACGCGGCCGGGGATTTCGCCGAGGGCGTCGAGCGCTTCCCGCAGATCAATGGCAGCGAGTTCCGCATCCGAATTTTTGTCGTCGAGCAGCTCCAGTGCGGCGAGCAATCCGGTCCGCGCGAGTTGCAGGCTGGCCTGATGGCGCGCGTTGATGGCCACCGCATGCTCGCCCCAGTCCGCTTCGCTGAAATGGAGCGCATCGCGGATCGCATCCGAGAGCGTTTCAAATCCCTCACCGCTGGTGCAGGAAAGGCGGATCGCCTCGACCCCGGTCCAAGACGCATCTTCGCCGAGATCGGTCTTGTTGAGGATTAGCAACTGCTTCGCGTTCGTCGCCGGAAGCACCGCCTCGGTCGGTCTCGGCAGGTTGGCGTCGGCGATTTCCAACAGCAGGTCCGCCGCTTCGATCTGCCTGACTGTCCGCTGGATTCCTTCCGCCTCGATACGGTCCGAGGCCTCGCGCACTCCGGCGGTATCGACGAGGCGCAACGGAATGCCGTTTAAATTGATGATTTCTTCGATAGTATCCCGCGTGGTTCCGGCGATGTCACTGACGATGGCGCGCTCGAAACCCAATAATCGGTTCAGCAGGCTCGATTTTCCAACATTCGGCTCACCGAAAATCACGGTCCTCACCCCTTCACGGAGGATGCGCCCCTGATCGGCAGTGGCGAGTAAGGAATCGACCACATTGAGCACCGCCTTCACCCGTCCGCGCAGCAGATCGCCGGTTTGTGGATCGATGTCTTCTTCGGGAAAATCAATCCACGCTTCAAGATGGGCAAGCGTTTCCAAGAGCTGATCGCGGGCTTCGGTGGTCCGGCGGCCGAGTGTTCCTTCGAGCTGGCTGCGGGCGGCACGCAATGAAAGCCGTGTTTGCGCGGAAATGAGATCCATCACGCCCTCGGCCTGGGTGAGATCGAGTTTTCCGTTAAGAAAGGCGCGCTGGGTGAACTCGCCAGGGCCTGCGGCGATGGCTCCGCAGGCGAGAAATCGGCCCAGAACTTCCCGCGTAACCAGAATGCCGCCGTGTCCGGTGAATTCCACGCTGTCCTCACCGGTGTAGCTGTTCGGTGCGCGATAAACGGTCATCAGTCCGTCATCGAGGGTTTGCCCGGCGGTATCCAACAGCTCGCAATAGCGGGCGGTGCGCGGCATCACGGACGATGCTTTTCCGCCGGTCGCCAGATCCGCCACCGCGATGGCATCTGGCCCGGAAAGTCTAACGAGTGAGACCGCGCCTACGCCAAATGGGGTGGCGATGGCGGCGATGGTCGTGCGCTCAGGTGAAGGGATCGCTTCCATCCGCGTGATCACTTCGTCGATGCGGTGGCGGGGGTTTCCTTTCCTCCGAGGCCGAGGAATTCCCAACAGATCAAGCGACTGATTTCCAATTCGGGAGCGGTTTTCTCGCCGACCCACTTGAACTCGACGGTGGCGGTGCGTGTGATGGGATGGTTCTCTTTGGTGCCGCGCCAGTTAATGATGGATAGCGCACGGCCCACTTCTGAATCAATTTTGACGTTCACCCGGGCGCTGTCGCCAGTGTTTGCAGGGTCAGCGAGGCGATAGGCCCTTGCCCCGGCCACCGCGCGGCCTTTGTCGGGCACATCCTCGACGATGAATACCCGGAAGACACCGCTTTGTCCGACTTCGGGAATTTCGACGAAATTCTGGAACATGCGGTATTTCGTCTGAGCGAAAATTTCCCAATCGAGCTTCAAACCAGCGGGTGTGCGTTTGAAAAAGGCATGCACCCGCAGCGGCTCCATGGCGAAGTTTCCGACACGGGCGACCGTGCTGAGAAGCAAGTCCGCTTCCTCGACGCCGTATTGCACCTCGAGGCTGGCAAGCGGGCGGAAAAACTCCTTCATATCGAACTGCGGCGGCTGATCGTAGATCATCATGAACAGGCCGCGTTTGCGATCTTCTTCAGAGAGTTCATAGATGGAAAAAGCGTCCGCAGGAGTGTCTGAATCGATGATGGTGCCGCCTCCGTAGAAATCCTCGATTTTGGGAGCGAGTGCATCGGCGTTGAGGATATACGGGAGCTTTTCCTTGGCGGTGGTGGCTGCCAGATATTTACCAAGAAGATCATAGGCATCCTTTTGCCAGCCAATGCGGATGTAATTGGCTTCGTTAACGGTTGGATTGACAGGAGCGGCTTTCAACGCGGGTGGCTCGACATTTTTTCCGATTTCCTTGGACACAAAAATGACTGCCGCGCCGCCACCCAGGAATAACAGAAGCAGGACCAGCATGAAGGAAATCAAGCCGCTGCGTTGCGGTTTGGCTGCCGTCGGCGCGGGCTTCTTTTTGGGCTGGTTGACAGGGGATGTCGGCTTTTTGGCGGGCAGCTCGACCGGGTGGGCTGCCTCGACTTTTGGCTTTTCCGGCTCCGTTGAAACGGTAATCGGTGTTGATGGCGCTGGATCCGGCACTTTCACCTCAGCCACCGGAGCGGGTTTTGGTGGGGGAGCGACTTCACGCGGAACCTCCACCGATGGCACGGCTGCTACCGGAGCCGCAGGGATTTGAAAATCAGGCTTCGGGGCATCGATCTCAAGGTCCGGGGATGTGATCACTCCATTGCAATGAGGGCAAGGCCCCGTGGTCGGGGGGAGATCCTTGGGAATAAGGATTTTTCCGTTGCAGTGAACGCAACGGAATTCCTTTTGGTGACTCGGAATCTCGGAATTTGACATGTTAGAAAGTTTCCCCAAGCAGAAGATTAGGAAATCAGAAGCGTTCTGTCAAATGCCGGGCTGGAAACTTCATGCGACCCCTTCCGTCGCGAGAACGGAATCCAGCACCTCGATGCAACGCTCGTTCTGCGCCTGGGTGCCGATGGAAATGCGGACCCAGTCGGGAAGTTTGTAGCTGCTCATCGCCCGGATGATCACGCCTTGTTTCAGCATGTCGCGGAAAACGCGGTCTCCATCGCCGACTTTGACGAGGATGAAATTGGCATAGCTCGGGACAAATTCGAGGCCGCGCTGCTTGAACGCCGCTTCGTAAAACGCCATTCCCGCGGCATTCACGGCACGCGTTTTTTCGGTGTGGGCGGAATCTCCCAGCGCGGCGAGAGCACCGGCTTGGGCGATGGCATTGACGTTGAAAGGCTGGCGGGCTTTTTGCAGAAGCGTCGCGACATTTTCCGAAGCGAGACCGTAGCCGACACGCAGTGCGGCGAGCCCGTGGATTTTCGAAAAGGTTCTCAAAACGCACACATTCCTGCCTTCACGGACGTATTTGAGGGCGTCCGGAGGTGAGTCCGGAAACTCGAAATAAGCTTCGTCAAACACGACGATCACATGCTCCGGCACGCGGGCCATGAAACGATCGATCGCTGCTTGATCGACCATGGTGCCGGTCGGGTTGTTCGGATTTGCGATGAAGACGAGCCGGGTCTTGTCGGTGATCGCGTCCGCCATCGCATCGAGATCGTGGATGAATCCAGGATCCGGCACTTCCACGTATTTCGCGCCGAAAAGCGTGGCCATCAGCTTGTAAACGACGAAGGCATGTTCGGCGGCGATGAGTTCCGCGTCGCGGTTCAGGAATGTGTGGCAAAGCAGCTCGATGATCTCGTTGGAACCATTGCCGAGCACGACATTGGAAATCTCCATTCCGAAAGAATCAGCAATGGCACTGCGCAGGCGGTAGCCGCCGCCGTCCGGATAGATGTTGGCTTCCTCAAGCGCCTCGCGCATGGCGGCTTTCGCCAGGGGAGAAGGTCCCAGCGGATTTTCATTCGAAGCAACCTTGACGATTTGTGATGGATCCAGCCCGAGTTCGCGGGCGGTTTCATCAATCGGTTTTCCGGGCTCGTAGGCCACGAGGTCGCACACAAATCGGTTCGCGTATTGGTCAATCGTCATCTCAGGGAAAATCTAGTGTGAGGGTGGGGGCGGGTCAAACTTTGGAGGAAAATTGCTCAGCAACTGGCGTCGAGCAGGGATTTGAAACGAACGAGCGCATCCTGATAGGTCGTCGCCAGCGCGGTATTCGGTTGCAACGATGAGCCGGGAGATGCCTTGCAGAACACCTCCTGAAGCGCGGCAAGATCGTGTCCATCCGCCGCTGCGGCAATGAGCGCAGCGCCAAGAGCGGCTGAGTTGGCAACGTCCAGACGCTCGACGGGCGCTTGGAACACATCAGCGACGAGTTGGGCGATGCCGTCGTTTTTCGAGGCTCCTCCCGTGAGCCGGATGCGCTCGGTTTTCACTTCCATCCACTGTGAATGAAGTCGCATGTTCAGGAATTGGCCTTCGAGCAGGGCACGGACTTGCAGCGCTGGATCTTCGCCAGATTCAAACGCTGCCGAGCCTTTCAGGACGGGACCCGTGAAGTCGTGGCGCGGCGTGATTTCCGGGCCGAAAAATGGCAGCATCAGGTTGTCCCCGGCGCTTCCCACCGTGGCGGAGAGCGGCTCGCGATCAAACGCCGCCCAATCCAGCCCGAGCTTGTCGCGCAGGGCCTCGCGGGCCAATGAGCCGTTCCGGAAACAGATGAGTGACATGTAGCCGCCCGCAGGATTTCCGAAAACGTGGCCAAACCCGTTGGGGTCGGTTTTCGGTCCTGGCATCGCGGCGAAGAATGTATCGCTGGTGCCGAGTGAGATCACCACGTTGCCGGGAGCGGTCGCGCCCATACCGACGAGTGAAGCGGGATTGTCGCCTGTGAAAAGCGCCGTCCGGCATTCGGCGGAAAATCCGAATTTGCTAACAAAATAGGGCGAGATCGTGCCTTGGACGGTCGTTGCTGCTGCAGGTGGCAGCAGCCTTGTGGCAAGTTCTGGCGCGGTGGCCGCCATCAGATCGGTGTCCCAGTTCTGTGTGGATAGATTCAGCAGATTCATTCCCGCTCCATCACCGAAGTCGATCGATACGGACTTGCCGGCGATCACTGATGCCAGAAATGAACTCACGAGATGAATCCGTGCCGTGCGGGCGTAAGCGGCGGGATCAGTCTTGAAAAAACGTCGGATCTGAGGTCCTGAAAAGCGTTCGATGGCGGTGGATCCGCTGCGACGGCAGACCTCCGCAGGCCCGCCAAGCGCTGCGGTGATTTCCGCGCATTCGGTGCTCGTGGAAGTATCCATCCAGATCGGAGAGGTAGCGCGCGTGAATGCGGGAAAAAGCTGGGCAACGAGCGTTTGGGAGGGCTCCAGCGCGGAGAGCCGGTCATCGAAACTGGCATCCAGATAGACAGAGCCATGTTGCTGTCCGGAACCGGCGATCATTTTCACATTAGATAGATCGGTTTTTTCCGACAGCTTGCTGAAAAGCAGGTCCAGTGCTTCCAGCCACATGGAGGGGTTGGCATGGACCTCGCCGTCGGAGCCGCCCGGGATGAAGCCGCTGGGTGATTGATAGTGGGGAAGATCACCTCCGAAATTGACGGAAAGCTGGCATGTGATTGCGCCGGATGCGGGATCAATCAGAACGGCAGTGAGGGATTGGGTCGAAGAATCGAGGCCGAGAAACATATGAGCAGTTTTTTCAGAGATGAGGGAATTTCCAAGCGGGAATATCGAATCAATTGGAATCAGGCAAAATCAGGTATAAAAAAAGGGCGGTCACTTTCGTGACCGCCCTTTGAATTTGTTTCAAGTCGAACGACTCGATGGTCAGCTTAGAAGCTCACGCTGAGCATGCTGCCGGCGCTGAACTCGTTACCCGAGCCATTGTAGGCAGTGTCGTTTTCGTCGCTGAGAGCGATGGAAAGAGCAACGAACGGGGAGAGCTTGGCGTGTTCGGCGAAGCCCCAGTCGAGGGAAACCTTGCTGGTCCAAGCGGTGAAATCACCGGCTTCGATCAGGTAGCCCACGTTGGTGCTCGTGTTGAGTGTCAGGCAGGAGTTGAGTTCGAATGAACGGCTGAGGGCAAGTTCGGTGTAACCGTCGTTGCTTGGGCCATCAACACCCCAGAAATAGGTAAGGGATCCGGTAGCGAAACCGAAGTCACGGGATGCGGAGAAGTAAACTTCTTGTGCGTCCAGGCCAAGGTTGCCGAGGTTCCAGTAGTAGATGTAGCCAACGCCACCGGTCATGAAACCGAAGTCGTAGGTTGCTTCGGTGTACCAATCGACTTCGTTGTCGACTTGGTTGCTGGTGCGAGCGGAAGCATCGAAAGCGGTAGCCCAGACACCAGCGCTGAGGCCGATGTTGTTCCATTTTCCAGCGACATCAACGCCGACTTCAGTGAGATTGTCACCGAGGTCGAGACCGCGGAAGATATACTCGCTGGAGTAGCCGGTGTGGAGTTCGTATTCGACTTCCGCTTGAGCGTTGCCGGCCACAAGGGCGGAGGCAGCGGCCAAGGCGCCAATGGTTTTGCAGTAGTTGTGCATCTTATTATGTTGGTTTTCGGTTGCTGCTTGCGTCCTTGGCTGGACCCTTTTTGGGGGAACAGAGCAGGAGCGAGTCGGAATTTACATGCCACATGCTAAAATAGCTCTGGATGCTCTCCGTTGGGCGAATACTTCACCTTTCCGAAGGAATTGTCCAGACTTTTTTAGCATGGGATGCTATCCGCAGACCGCTGGAATAGGGGTGGCCGTCGGGGATGGCAAGCGAGAATCTAATATTTTCTGATTTCCCGCTGGAATTTTTCTCTCATTGGGTATGAATGGGTTGGTATTCGATCTTGGCACACTGTTTGCTTAGTTCGATGCGCTTTCTCGGGGATTTGTAATCGCCGGGGCCAGCAATCAATCATCAGATCAACCCTGACCATCATGACCAGCCGATATCTAACCAAAGTGCGAGCCCTTGCGGCCGCTGCCATCGCGTTTATCGCAATCCCCATGTCGATGCCTGCCAATGCGCAGGATGCTGCGACTCCCCCCCCAACGGCAGCAGCAGCCACTCCTCCGGCTGCAACTGTGGAGCAGCGCCTTGCGGATCTGGAGGGATACATCGGCAATGTCGCGCCCGGTGGGACAACCGATGCTCCTTGGACTTCCAAGATCGCTGCGACTCCGGGACCGGGTCATAACGGTTGGATGATGACCTGTGCGGCTCTGGTTCTTTTCATGACGCTTCCCGGCCTCGCCCTTTTCTACGGCGGTCTGGTTCGCAAGAAAAACGTCCTCAGCGTGCTTGCCCAGTGTCTCGGTTGTGCTGGCATGGTCACCGTTATCTGGTGGGCGGTCGGCTATTCGCTGATCTTCGGTACGAGCTATGCCTCGCCCTACATCGGTGGATCCGAATATTTCTTCCTGAAAGGCGTTACCAGCGCACCTAACACCGGCTACTCCGCCTGGGTTTCGCAAAACGTCTTCGCCATGTATCAGTTGATGTTCGCGATCATCACCCCGGCGCTGATCGTGGGTGCCATCGCCGAGCGCATGAAATTCAGCGCGATCATGCTTTTCATCTTCATCTGGATGTTCGCCATCTACATCCCAATGGCCCACATGATCTGGGGTGCCACCGGTCTCATGAACGGTGTTTGGAACGGTGATGCGAAAATCGCAGCGATCGACTTCGCCGGCGGAACCGTGGTTCACATGACCTCGGGTTGGAGCGCCCTGATTCTTTGCATCATCCTCGGTAAGCGCATTGGCTTCGGTAAGGAAAAAATGTCTCCGCACAGCATGGTGCTTTGTATGGTTGGTACCGGGATGCTCTGGGTCGGTTGGTATGGTTTCAACGCCGGTTCTGCGGTTGCAGCTGACGTCGTTTCCGCGAACGCTTTCATGACCACCACGCTCGCTGCCGCTACCGCTGGCTTCGTTTGGGCCATCATTGAAAAAATCGTCAAGGGCCAAGCCTCCATCCTCGGCATGTGCTCGGGTATCGTCGCCGGTCTCGTGGTGATCACTCCTGCTTGCGGATTTGTTGACGCCACTGGCGCGATGATCATTGGTGTGGCTGCCGCCATCGTCCCATTCATCTTCGTGATGTATGTGAAGGGCGCAGTCGGTTATGACGATGCTCTCGATACCTTCGGCGTTCATGCTGTCGGCGGAACCATGGGAGCGATCCTGACAGGCGTTCTTGCCACGAGCGGCGTCAACAGCAACCTTACCAGCGCAAACGCCGCCGCAGTGAAGAGCGGACTTGCGAAGTATGTTGCTGAAGGTGGCCTCGTTGGCCAACAGCTCATGGCTGTGGGGCTCACCCTGTTGATCTCCATCGTCGGAACCGTGATCATCGCCTTCGTTGTCAAAGCCGTCATCGGTCTCCGCCCAACTGCGGAAGTCGAATCGCTCGGACTCGATATCAGCGATCACGGCGAAGAAGGCTACGAACATTAATCGGTAATTTCGAAAATCATCGCTGCGGGCGGGCCGGAAACGGTCCGCCCGTTTTCGTTTGCAGCAAGTGCCCAAGCAGGTTCCTCTGTGCCCGTGCGACTTCAGAATCTGCGGAAATTCCTATGGCTGGCCTTGTTGCTCTCCTGCATGTTTGCGGCGTGGAGCTGGTTCCGACCTTACGCATGGAATCCCGATCCTGCGGCTCTCGCCAAGGTTGTCGGCGTCCAGGTGACCCAGGATCAGACGTTTTTTTGGGTCGAAGCCCATTTGAAGGTGAACCCTGGAAAAGTCCACGATCTACAAAAACCTGTTTTTCTCGAAACCTCCACGGGCTCGAAACTCGAACCCGCAGACACGACATTCGGCGGTTCTGAGGGCATCGGCACCACCGATATCTGGCTGAAATTCTGGCTCGAAAGCAAAGACATCGCCGGACCTCTCACGCTTCATCTCAACGACGGAAAACTCAGCATCAAGGCGAACGACGGCGTTCCCTCGCAAACCCAATACTACGTCACCAATCACTGGTAATCCATGGCCTGGCTCCTTATTGATAACTCGAACACCCGCACGAAATTCGCTCTCGGAAATGCGGATGGCCTGCTTGATTGGCGGGGAGTCATTTCCACGGCGGCAATTTCAGCCGCCTCGCTTGACGATTTGTTAGTCGGGGTGGCCTTCGATGCCGCGATGATCTGCTCCGTGGTCCCCGCCAAGGCGAAAATGTTAGGCAAGTGGTTGGGAGACCGCTGTCCCGTCCATTTTCTTAGCCACCAGAGCCCGCTTGGAATGGGCATCGATTACCCGAATCCCGCACAAATCGGTGCCGACCGCCTCGCCAATGCTGCCGGAGTGCTCACCCGGCACCGCGCGCCAGCCATCATCATCGATTTCGGCACCGCCGTGACCTTCGACGTCATTTCGGCTGCTCCTGCTTATTGCGGTGGAGTCATCGCGCCCGGACTTGGAGCGATGTCCGGCTATCTCACTCAAAAAACCGCGCTGCTTCCGGAAATCGAACTCATCGAACCCGCTTCCGCGATCGGGAAATCCACCGTCCATGCCATGCAAGTCGGTGCGGTGTTCGGCTACCGTGGACTTGTGAAGGAAATCCTCGCGCAGATTTGCAAGGAGCTTCCCGGTCAGCCCGCCATCATCGCAACCGGCGGTGACGCGGCATTGATCGCCCGGGGAGTCCCGGAAATCCAGGCCGTGGACATGGATATCACTCTCGATGGTCTGAGGCAGGTCGCGGCCAGGGTGTTTTTAAAGACTGATGGATGAAAAAACGTGCCATTCGTTGAAGAATGGATAGTTCTTGCGGTGATGAGTGACAGTCCCCTTGCCATAGGCATCGATTTTGGCGGAACCACGGTAAAGATAGCAGTCGTCTATCAAAGCCATATCATTGACCAGGCCCCGCCGATCGCCACTCAGGATTTCGAAGGGCATGAGCAGTTGGTCGATGCGATGGTGAGAACCGTGGAGGACCTGCGGGCAAGGCATGAAGGCATCGCCTCGGTCGGCGTCGGCATGCCAGGGTTTGTGAACTTCGAAAAAGGCCTGGTTTACAATCTAACCAATGTTTCCGGCTGGGAAGCCATCCCGCTCAAGAAAATTCTCGAATCAAAAATCGACCTCCCCGTCGCCATCGACAATGACGCGAACTGCATGGCTTTCGCCGAGTGGCGCTGCGGTGCCGCCAGAGGATTTCAAAACGTCGTCTTCATGTCCCTCGGTACCGGAGTCGGCGGAGCCATCATCGCAAACGGCCAGATGATCCGCGGCATGCGCCATGGGGCAGGGGAGATCGGTCAAACCTCCATCGACTATCAGGGCCGCGTCGGTCACTATGGAAACAAGGGAGCGCTGGAAGATTACATCGGAAATGGCGAAATCACCGCCCGAGCCCGCGAGGCCTACACCGCTGCCGGCATGCAGAAATCCCTCGAAGATTGCACGCCAGCCGCCCTCGCCTCGGCCGCCCATCATGGCGATGCCATCGCGTTCGCCCAATGGGACGAGATTGGCAAAATGCTCGCCACTGCCGCCATGAACTGCTGCTGGCTGCTCAATCCGGAAGCCATCGTCATCGGTGGTGGCGTCGCCCGCGCTGGGGAACTGCTGTTTCACCCCTTCCGGGAATATCTTTTCGCCCAGCTTTCCGGGCCTTTCAAAGACGGCCTCATGATCCTGCCTGCTGCGTTCGGCCACGAATCCGGAGCCATCGGCGCGGCGGCCCTCGCCCGCGAGCAAGCGACCGGCACCCGACAACGGGTTTGATTTTCCCACAAGCGGGGGAGCACCGGGTTTAAGCCATGTCGTGAACTGGCCTGCCGTCTCGGGACGCTACGCCGTGGCGATGGTCTGACTGGCTGCCTGCGAAATTCATCCGACCCGCTGCGGGACGATGGCACCGTGGCGATGGAGGGTTTCGGAAATGGATTGCTCGCGGAAATAGGGCAGCAGTTCGATTCTGCCGTTCCAGACGGGTGCTTGGCTGCCGAGCCGCGAACCCGCCTCGTGAGCGGCGGACACCACTGCGGCGGTAGCGTCCGGCGCGCGGATCAACCCGTATCCGGCCGTTGCCAATCGCTCACAGAAACGCTCGTCACTCTCCGTCCACATCGTGCCGGTCCACGCGGGAAATAGATGGTTCCCGGAAATTGATAGCTCCACCCACGCACCGGATACGGAGGCGGCCAACAGAATTCGGGCGAGCGTTGTGGGTTCCATCTGGCTTGAAACCCGGACGACCACCCGGTCGAACGGCCGATAGCGGAACACGTTCGACTCACATTCCAGTGCGGACGGGTCGTGCTCCACTGAAAAGGTGGACGCCATCCAATGAGCGTCACTTTCCGCCGCTGCCGTCAGCAGGTCCGCGTCACAGCCGGCATAAGCGAAAGCAGCGAGCAATTTCCGGATGGGTTCACTCGCGGTGAGCCGCAGGGCGGGGGAGTTCACGTCAGACCATTTGCCGAATTGCGCCACATAGTTAGGCCCACCCGCCTTGGCTCCGGGGCCGAAACCGGATCGCTTCCAGCCGCCGAACGGCTGCCGTCGCACAATGGCACCGGTGATCGGGCGGTTGATGTAGGCGTTGCCGACTTCGACGCGCTCGCGCCAGAAATCCAACTCAGCGGGATCGAGCGAATGAATGCCGCCGGTCAGCCCGAAATCCGAATCGTTCTGAATTCGCAAAGCATCTGCCAGATTCTCCGCACGGATCAGGCCCAGCACCGGCCCGAAGCATTCGGTGCGGCGGAACCAGCCATCCTTCGTCACTCCGAGTCTGATGCCGGGGGACCACAGACAAGGATTGTCATCGATCATCCGTGGTTCCAACAGCCATTCCTCGCCGGGATCCAAGGTGGTTAGTGCCCGCTCCAATGTCTCGCCGGGTTCGCGGATCACGGGAGTCACGAAACGATCATAACTCCACGCGCTGCCGACTGGAAGTGACGCCGCGGCATCACGCAACCGGCGGCGGAATCCCGGATCATCGTAAACCTCGGCCTCGAGAATCGCCAGCGAAGCAGCCGAGCATTTTTGGCCTGCGTGGCCGAACGCGCTTTTGACGAGATCCTTCACCGCCAGATCAGGATCCGCAGCAGCCGTGATGATCATCGCGTTTTTTCCCGATGTTTCCGCGAACAGGCGCAGGTCCGGCTTCCAATCCAGGAACATGCGGGTTGTTTCGAAAGCACCGGTCAGGATGACCGCGCCGATCCGTGAATCGGTTACCAGCGAGCGACCGATTTCGTTATCCGGACAGGGCAGGAATTGCAAAACCTCGCGGGGGATTCCGGCGTCCCACAGCGCATTCACTAGAAACCAGGCCGTCAGCACTGTTTCCGGCGCGGGCTTGAGGATCACCGTATTCCCTGCGACCAGCGCGGCGAGGATGCCGCCACAGGGAATGGCTAACGGGAAATTCCACGGAGGCGTCACGAGGACGGTTCCCAGCGGTTCGAAGCGCATGCCGTCGAACCGCTCCTTCGAAAAACAGCCTGCGTAATAGTCGGCGAAATCGATGGCCTCGCTGCATTCCACGTCCGCTTCCGTCACGGATTTTCCCGCGTCCAGGACCATCGTTGCAATCGCCTCCCCACGTCGGTTTGCCAGAACCGTCGCCGCATTGGCTAACAAATGTTCACGGGCTGGGAATCCGAGATTCTGCCAAGATTCCCGGGCCGCGACCGCTGCCACCAGCGCTTGCTCGATCTGTGCGCGGCCAGCCAATTCATGGCGGTAGGCTTCGATTCCCGGGCGCGACGGATCGGCGGCGCTGACTTGCGTTTCCCCTGCGGCCCATTCCCCGGCGATCTGGAGTGGCACAGTGGAGATTTTGGTTAGCCGCAGTGATTCGACCTTCTTGCGGATCCATGTGGCATTCTCCGGGAGTGACCAGTCGGTATCCGGCTCGTTGTGAAAAGGTGCCCCACGCAAATGTCGCAAGCGTCTTTCAGTCGAGCGATCCTGCACCCGGTGAGGTCCGGCGAACGCCGTTTCCATCGAGGCACAGGCAGATAGAAATCGCGACTTCTGATTTTCCCAAGCCGCATCTCCAACCCGCATGCTGAAGAGATCGTGCAGGAAATTTTCCGGCGAGGTGTTCTCATCCAAGCGCCGCACCAGATAAGCGATGGCACTCGGGAAATCCTCACGCCTCACCACCGGTGCATATAATAAAAGCCCATCCGCCGCCTCGCGGACAGCGCGTGCCTGATGATTCGCCATGCCTTCGAGCATCTCGAATTCCACACGGTCCTCCACTCTCTCACGGGCACGGAGAAGCAGGCCGTATGCGATGTCGAAAAGATTGTGGCTCGCGATTCCCAGTCGGACAACGCGGGCATTCTCCGGGCGGCATCCCTCGTGGAGCATGCGCTTGAAATTCGCATCCACCTCGGCCTTCGATCCATAAGGCGCGAGTGGCCAGTCGTGAATCGCCGCATCGACTTTCTCCATCCCGAGATTCGCGCCTTTCACGATGCGCATCCTGATTCCCGAACCGCCGGCATCCACCCGGCGGCGCGCCCATTCGATCAAGCCGCGTTGCACCGGCCAGGCGTCCGGCAGATAGGCCTGGAGCACGATGCCCGCTTCCAGATTTGAAAACTCCGGTTCGTCCAGCACCTGGCGGAATGCCTCGCAGGTCAGACGCAGATCCCTATATTCCTCCATGTCCAGGGTCACGAGCTTCGGGTTCGGAAACAGCATGGCAGCCCGATAGAGTTGCCGCAGGCGGCCTTTGATTTCAGCGAGTGTCTCCTCGAATGCCACGAGATGGATCTGACTGAAAATCGCGGAAATTTTGACCGAAATGGAGTCCACGTCCGGATCTGCGAGGCGGGCGAGATTGGCTTTCAACCGTTTTTGCGCATCCTCCTCACCGAGCACGGCCTCGCCAAGTTGATTGAGGTTGATCCTCATCCCGTCCTTCCGGCGCAGCGACAGATGGCGGTGAAGTGGATCATCTTCGGCGGGCAGGATGACTGCGGAACTTTCCTCACGGATTTTTGCCTCGACCAGCGGCATCACCAAATCGGGGACAGCCAGCGAGGCGATGCCACCCAGCCGCATGGCCACCCGTGCGCCAGGAGGAAGATATTCAGGAACCCCAAAATCGTGGATCAGATCACGGAAGCGTCTCGCCTTCCGCGCGGCCGAGGGCGGTCGGAAAATCTGATCCGCCATCGCAAAGGTGAACGCCTTGCCTGGGAGATCGTCCATCAACCGGGCCATCTGCCGTGCTTGTGATTTTTCTCTCCTCCGCTGGTTCCGGGTCGCCTCACGCAACAGTTCCGCAGCGAGTTCGACCACCAGTGCCGGCAATTCCGAGTCGGAGGGCCGGGAAACACGGCAGCGATCGATTTGCGCGGAGACTGATGGCATCACTGCTATAGTATCACGCGGATCTTGGGTGTTTCCACCACAAGGTGCGGATCGGCGCTCGAGCGAAAGAAGCCGCTTGAGACGGGCGATCTCCGTTCGTAGTCCCTGCCTTCAGGCGGTCTTCAGTCCAATGCCTGTAAGGATTGGAGGCTAAGCTATTCATTTAAAGCATATTACACATTTCTCATCCCGCCGAATCTCAGTCCCAATGCCACCCGTCGACCATTTTCAGTCCTTGTGAAATCAAGGATTCCAGCCAGTGCCGATTTTGAATCCTTAAAGGCATTGGTCTTCAGTCAGAAGGAAGAGCGCCTGAAGGAGAGAGGAAGCTTTGAAATCAACCCGTCGTGCGCAGGCCGGAGGCGATGGCGTTGATGGAGAGGAGGAGTTTCGGGAGCAGGGCGTCGGCCTCGGCGGTGCGTTCTTCGGCGATGTGCTCGCGCCACTCGCGGAGGAGACCGATTTGCTGCTGATGGAGCACGCGCAGCGGAGCCTCGCGGATGTGAAGTGTCTTCGCCATGCGCGGTCTGCGGTCCTGCATCTCGCCTTCGAAGAGTTCTGCCAGAAGGAATTTCGTGCGCTCGAATTCCTCGATGATCCAACTGAGGAATTCCTCACGCAGGATCGGATCCTCGACGAGGCCGGCGTAATCGCTCATCAGATCGAGGTTCGCGGACGCGAGGTTGGTTTCCACGTTGGTGAGCACGTAGCTGAGGAAGGTGGATTTCGGCAGGTTCTTTTTCAGCTCGGCGAAACCGGCGGGATCGTCTTTTTTTAGGCTCTCCAGGCCCGATCCCACGCCGAACCAGCCCGGCAGATAGAAACGTGCTTGGGTCCATGAGAAAACCCACGGGATCGCCCGCAGGTCGCTGATGGAAAATCCTTTTTTGCCGGTGCGGCGAGCGGGACGGGAGCCGATCCGCGAGTTTTCCAACGCATCAATCGGCGTGGCCTGGCGGTAGAATTCGATGAACCCATCCGCCTTGAGAAATTTTTGGTAAGCCGCCTGGCTGCTTTGGCCGAGTTTCTCCATAAACGCCTCGCAAGGATCTTCCGTCGGCGGCGAGTGGCGGTGATGGGCGGTGGTGACGGCCGCTCCGGCCAGCAGGAGTTCGAGATTGTAAGTGGCGTTCGCGAGGTTCGCATACTTTTGGGCGATCGTTTCGCCCTGCTCGGTCATGCGGAAGCCGCCGCTCATCGCGCCGTAGGGAAGCGCCGCCATGAACCAATGCGTGGGACCCGCGCCGCGTGAAATGGTGCCGCCGCGACCGTGGAAAAAGCAAAGTTTCACCCGCTGCTCCCGGCCGACTTTCGTCAGCGCCGTTTGTGCCCGTTGCAGGGCGAACTGCGCTGCCAGAATGCCGCAGTCCTTGTTCGAATCCGAGTAGCCGAGCATCACCTGCTGGGTCGGCGTGTCGTCGCTGGTTGCTTGCGAGCGTTTCGTCAGTGGGTGTTCGAGGAAGCTTTTCAAAATTCCCGGCGAGCGGTCCAGATCATCCATCGTTTCGAAAAGCGGGACCACTGGCAGCGGACAAACCAGACCATCCGTCGTCAGCTCCATCAGGCCGCCCTCGCGAGCGAGAAGATAAACGCCCAGCAGATCGGATTCCTGCCTCGTCATGGAAACGATCAGCGCTCCAAGTCCGGCGGTGCCCCACTCGCGACGGTGGTGAACGAGCACTCGGTAACAGTTCAGCACTTCGTCCGCTTCCGCACCGACGCGCAGGTCGTCGTGGAGGAACGGCCGGGTGGAGGTGAGCTCGGCGTTGAGGAATTCCAAGCGCGTTTCCTCCGGCCAGTTCGGGTAATTTTCCCCATCAGGAATGCCCGCGGCGACGAGGAGTTGGCTGATCGCCTTATCGTGGAATTCCGAGTTCTGGCGGATGTCGAGCGTCGCCAGGTGGAAGCCGAAAATCTCCAGCTTATTCCGCAACGGGCGGATGACGTCTTCCTCCAGCAAATGACAGCCGGCTTCGGCGAGCGTGCGGGAAAGCAGATTCAGGTCGTCCACCAGGCAGGCAGGATTTTTGTAGCCGGGGTTGCCACGTGTTTGCTCGCGCAGACGCAGCGCCATCAGGTTGACCATCTGTCGCCATGGTTCCTCGGAGTGCCGATCCATCACTTCCGCAACCGCCTCCGGCGCTTTGATCAGGATGGATAGTTGGTCGATGCGCGTCTGGAGTTCCTGCGGCACCGGGGTGAGGTAGCGGGAAAGCGTGAGCTGGGAGGCCATTCCGCGCAGCTCGCGTTGGAGCAGATCGAACGCGGATTGGCGGAGGGTTTCCAAAGTGATTTCCGTGACTTCCGGGGTGACCAACGGATGTCCGTCGCGGTCGCCGCCGATCCAGGTGCCGAACCTCAAGCGCGGGATGTTTCCGGCAGAACGCAGCATTTCCAGAGGCAGCCCGGCGTCGCGCCAAGCCTCGGTGAAATGCAGATCCAGCCGGTTGATGGCGGTCGGGAAAAGGTCGCGCAGGTAGTGAGTCGCATTCCGCAGCTCGCTGGTGATGTCCGGGCGGACAAGGTGGATTTCCGCCGTGCGCCAGAGGATTTCCAGCGTCGTCACCACCCTCTCGCGGATCCGGCGGCGCTCGCGTTCGGTGTATTTCGAGTTCTCATTTCGGACCATCTCGTCGTAGAGCGCCCGGTGCCGTTCGCGGATGCTGGAACGTTTGGCCTCGGTGGGGTGGGCGGTGAGCACCGGCTCCACCCGCACGTCCTTGAGCACGGCGAGGATTTCCTCCGGTTTGAGATCCATCGCCCGCAAATCGCGGAGTGCCTGTGGCCACAAGCCACGGATCGAGTCCGCGCCCAGCGCTTTTTCCCGCTCACGGCGGATTTCCGCAGCGACCCGCTCCTCCACCATGTTGAGCAATTGAAACCCGATCGAATACAACTGCGGCAGTCCTTCCGGGGCCACGCCCGCTTCCGGCTCCCGCCCCGACCATGGCAAATAGGGCAGCAATTCCGTCTCCCCGGTGCTCTTCAAAGCGTCTTCCAAACAGGCCAGCAAATATTGCAGGCGCTCATCAATCAGATCAAATCCTTCCAGCCGGAGCTGTTCACGAATCGGGTTGGCGGCGGTATCGGTCATGCGTGCGGCCTTTTAAGCACAATCCAAGCCGTTTCGGGAAGGGGATAAGATTTCCGATGTGACATCGGGTGAAAACACGCGCTTGGACATTCCGTGCCGGTGGGCTAGGACAGCGCCGTGAATTCATGGTACCCGGCTCTGGAAGTGGTGAAAGGTTGTCTCAAGGCAGGCGTGCGCGAGTTCGTGGTCTGCGCCGGCGCACGGAATGCGGCGTTGCTCGAAGCGCTTGCGCGGGCGGAAGCGGCGGGATTGGTGCGCGTCTGGCGGCATTTTGAAGAACGTAGCGCGGGATTTTTCGCACTCGGGCGGACGATGGAAACCAGCCAGCCTTGCGCGGTGATCACCACCAGCGGCACGGCGGCCGCGGAGCTTTTGCCATCGGTCATCGAAGCGCATTACCAGGGCAGGCCGCTGGTCGCGATCACGGCGGACCGTCCTGCGGAGTTTCGCGGAACGGGTGCGCCGCAGTCGATCGAGCAGCCGGGGATTTTTGGAAACCATGCGTGGCAGGGGACTTTCGCGGATTGGGATGGAAAGCAACCGCTGCACATCAATGCGGAGTTTGAGGAAGCATTTGAGGCAGGTGAGGAGAATTTCGCGGGTCAAACGTTGGGTGAATTTGTTCCCGCATTGGATCGGCTGAATGTCGCCGCGCTGGCGAGGTGGCTTCGTGAGGAGAATTACAAAGGCATGGTCGTCCTCGTCGGAGGATTGGAGCCGGACGAGCGCGAGGAGGTTTTCCACTTCTGTCAGGATCTCGGAGCACCGGTCATCGCGGAGGCTACCAGCGGATTGCGGGAGGCGCTGCAATCGTTGGCGATCCATGATGGTGATCGTGTTTTGAAATCCATGCCGCCGGGCAAGGTTCTCCGGTTGGGCGAAGTCCCGAGCGGCCGTTTCTGGCGCGATCTGGAGACGATGCCCGAAGTTTCCATTTGGTCGATCTGCCGCAATGGACTTCCCGGCCTGGCACGCGATTCGAATGTGGTGCGTGGTCCGCTGGAGCGCGTGCTTCCGGCAATCGGCGAAATCGAGCTCGCGGATGACGCGATGGATTATCTGTCGGGCGCTGGCAGTCGGGCAGTGAAAATTGACGAACTGCTCGAAGCCTATCCTGATAGCGAACCCGCTTTGCTGCGCACGCTTTCGCACTACGCCTCCATCGGCGGCGGCCTCTTTCTCGGCAACAGCATGCCGATCCGCGAGTGGAATCTTTTTGCCCAATGGGATCGCCCGGTGCCATCCGTCCGCGCGAATCGTGGGGCCAATGGAATCGACGGCCAAGTCAGCACCTGGCTCGGCTGGTCGGCCGATGTGAGCGAAACCTGGGCCGTCGTGGGCGATCTCACCGCGCTCTACGATCTCGCCGCGCCCTTCGTGCTGGAACAGATCAACAACGAGGGCCGCGTCCTCGTCGTGATCAACAACGGCGGCGGGAAGATTTTCGAGCGCCTGCCACGTCTGCAATCGATGAGCCCCCGCGCCGTCGAGTGGATGACCAACCCGCAAGCTGCGGATCTTTCCGGATTTGCGACGCTTTGGGGTATGAACCACCTGCGTGTGCAAACCGTGGATGACTTCGATAAATTCGAAACCGGCGCAAAGACGTTGCTCATGGAAATCATCCCCTACGCCAAGCAAACCGCCGATTTCTGGGCCGCATGGGACCGGATGTCGGTGTGAGGGGCTTGGATTCAGGGGCTGGGGGCTGGCGAAGAAGCTTCTTTTCCGAAACCTAGCCCCAGCCCCTGACCCCAAAGTGTCACGTTTGGTGGAGGTGGTATCAGTCACCGCGAATCCCGCGAATCCTGCGAATCTTCAAGACTTGAGTCGCCGGTTTCAATCTTCTCCAAATGATTCGCCTGATTCGCGGTTCATCGCTCTTCCTACGAATTTCATCCTTCTCCTTGCCAAGTCGCACGCAGGCGGATACGGATTCCGTCCACCGCGCAAGGTGACTGGTCCCGTGGTCCAATGGATAGGACGATGGCCTCCGAAGCCGTAGGTAGTGGTTCGATTCCACTCGGGACCACCAGTCATAATTTGTTTTAAATAAAGGAGTTGGGCTAGCCATCAAGGTGGATTGCGTCAAATCAGGTGATCGCTTGCGAATTCGTGATTCAGCCTGAATCCTTTTCCGTCGGTAGATTTGACGATGATGCCTGCCTTTTCCAATTTGTTGAACCGGTAGCGGACCCCACGGTAGAGAGTGTCGAATTCCCTGATATCTTGTCGCGTCCCATGCCGTGCGTTCCAAATGGAATAGGCGGCCACTTTGGCGGTCGCGTCGCGGCTGTTGCAGAAGGTGTCGTAACGATAGATCGTGTTGAGAGCCGAGAGTGAATCCTCGTCTAGAGTAAGCAAACTTTGGCCGAAAATACCCAGGAGTTCATCGCGGTAGCTGGTTTTGATCAATTCGCGATCCGCGACATAGAATGCGTGAAGCGGTGTGCTTTTTTCGTGCTTTGAGATCAAACCGCAAGCTTCCAGAAAACGTAATTCTAGAAAATGGTTGTTATCCGGCGTCAGGAGGACCGTATATTCCTGTTGTTGCGCTGCCCATTCAGCCTTGATCAAGTAGGAAAGAATCGACTTTTGCGGAGTGGTTAGCGGAAACCCCTTGGTCTTTCCGCTGATGTAGCCATCAAGTGACTCCAAATGATTCTCAATGAGGTCGTCCAACAATTTTCCAGCCCGGAGCGTGAGACGCACCTCGTCTGACAGAAGGCGGTAAGTCGGCAAGTCGATTTTGTTCTCAAGACACAGGTTGACGAGAGTCGCCATGCCGATTCCCTTGCCTTCCCATTTGCGGAATACTCGGAGCACGTCGGCGAGCTTGGGATTCCGAGGCTTGGCTTCTGGAATGATCCTGCGGAGAAGGATTTCTTCGTCAGGAAACTCAATCAGCAGATGCTTGCGGAATTTTCCCGGATTTTGGATCGTGATTGCCTCTCCAGGTTTGATAGAAATGATGACTTGCTTGTTGATGGAGTAGTCGCGGTGAGCCAGTGCGTTATTGACGGTTTCACGCAACAGTTCCTCCGGATATTGGGGGGCACCGGTGCCGCCGCGATTTGCGGATATGCCGACCTGGATGTTGCGCAACAGATAGCCTATGGCCCCTTCCATAAGCGGAATTATGTTACCGACCAGGTCCTGCTTGTCTTGCGCGATGGCTTGAGGAACATCCACGTAGCCATGGACGTGGCAGCGGAAGCCCAGAACATCTCCCACATGCTCACCGCATACTAATGCTCCAAGAATAGTTGCCTGCCCATTGCGTAGAAATCCCTTCCGAGTCAGGAAAGGGACAGCATCCTCCATACTCGGTTTGATGGTCTCGATCTTGACTGGCTGGTTAAGGCGTTGAATGTAATCGTTGAGAGGATCCAGACTTAAATTCTTAAGTGAACATTCGGGCAGTGGGCGAAGTTCCCGTGCTTGCCAAGCATCCTCCTTGTAATCCTCCTGTTCTTCGATTTCAGCCTCGCTCATGACATGGTCTCCTGTGAGGTCCCTACGGTAGGCCACGTTCTTGAGGAAAACGTATTTTTGGTCGGCGGGCAGTTCCTCAACGTAGATCACTGCCACCCGGCCACTCATGAATTCGCGCAATTGCATCCGTGGTACAGGCGGACTCACTGTAATAGGGGTGCCTGCCCGATCCGTGAACTGCCCATAGAGCTGCTTGAGCTGCGGCTCTGCATCCTCACGGTAGCCCCTGAACACGTAGCGGCGGGCCTGACCCGTACCCTCCTCTTTGATCCCTAGCAGAAGTATGCCACCACGAGTGTTGAGAAATGCATTGGTAGTCTTGTGAATTTCCTTCCACTCGCTACCCGTTGCCGGAACCGGTTTGATCTCCAGTCCGTCACTTTCCAGCTCCTCGAATTTGCCATCGGCAATCAGGCGCTGGAGCTTCAGAAGAGTGTCGCCAATGAAATCGCTCATGCGGACGCAGTTTGCTTGAGGTCGTACCGCGCGTCAATCTTCCCGACGAGAGCGGCGGATATGAGGGCACTGCGGCGCTCATTTAGGAACTCGATGGCCCACTTCGGCTTGATTTGCTCGATTTTCCCGCTTTTCTCGTGTCTAGCTCGAGCCTGTGTTGTTTTACGCGAAGAACGGAAGGCCGCTCTTACGAGATGTTGCTGTGTGGAAAAGCCCTTTAAACGACAAAGGAGAGCGCGGGGCTCTCCTTTGCTTTTGAGACCTGTGGATCTTATTTTTCCAAGACGTAGGTCACCGTGTTGGTGACGGGAATGAATCCGGAGAAATGGAACCGCGAGAAAGTCAGTGTTCCTGCGATCGCCTTGTCGGAGGAGTTTTTGGTGATGGTGGCGGCCCTGCCGGACGGATTGCTGAACGTCGGCTTGTTTGCGTAAAAATTCACATCTCCTTCTTCTCTGCGAAAGGTGATTGAGTAGGCCGGACGCATCAATTGTCCTTTTTCGCCGATAGTGAAAACGAGTTTTTTGCCAATCGCGTAGTCTGGAATTCCATCGGGAACAGGAGCGTCGTGCGTGACTTTGCTGCCTTTCGTCCGGGTGGAGGTGCGGTCGGTGACGGTGAGCGTGAATTTTTGTCCTGGCGTAAATCCGCCGTAAGTCGTGGTGGCAGGTTCGGCGGCGTGCGATTGAGCGAGCGGAAACAAGGTGCCGCAGCCGACGAGGATAGGTAATAATAGCGTTTTCATGGAAATTCAGTGGTTTGATGAAGACAGCTCTTTGCGCTTCCCGGAGGTGAAATGCTTCCCCTTACAAAAGCATCCACCTCCGGGTTGCGCAAAAAGTGTAATCACTTAATCGCAGACAACGTTCCAATGCAGCGGGTGGGCCGAAATCAGCCATCCATAAGGGATTGCTCGCACATGCAGGAATCCGGACCCGGGCAGTCTGCAATCGTTTGCCATTACATCGTAGGCAAAATGCACAGGCTGCGACTCATTTTCCGCTTTCCGCGAAACGCAGACCGAGCATCAGGCCGCGGAGTTCCGAAAGGCCGCGCATCCGGCCAATGCAGGAGTATCCGGGCGTGATTCCAGCGGGTTTCGGGAGGTCGTCCATCATCGTGTGACCGTGATCAGGACGCAGCGGGATCTTCCAATCGCCACGACCTGAGGTGCGTCGGCGGTCTTGTTCGTCGAGCAAATTTCGCACGACGGCGGGCATGTCCACCGAACCGGCGAGGTGGTCTGCTTCGTAAAATGATCCGTCCGGCAGGCGCTGCGTGCTGCGAAGATGGGTGGCGTGAATGCGTGGCGCGAATTTCCTAACGATCTCTGGCAGATCGTTGTCTGCACGTGCGCTGAACGAGCCGGTGCAGAAACACAGGCCATTCGCCGGGCTATCCGCCATTTGGAAAATCGTCGCCACGTCGTTGGCGGTGGAAACGATGCGCGGAAGGCCGAGCACGGAAAATGGCGGATCGTCCGGGTGAATTGCCATTTTTACACCGACTTCCTCCGCAACGGGAATGACGGACTCCAGAAAACGTTTGAGGTTTTCGCGCAATCCATCGGCTCCTAGGCCATCGTATTTTGCCAACATGGCGCGGATGTCATCGAGCGAGAGCGCCCATTTCACACCGGGAAACACATCGATGATCGTTTTCACGAAACCGTCGCGCGCGGCATCGTCCAGACCCGTCCACCACGCGGCGGCTCGCTCCAGTTGCTCCGGCGTGTAATCCGCTTCCGCGCCGGGACGTTTCAACGCATGGATTTCGAACGCAGCGAAACGCACCGGATCAAAGTGCAGACTTTCCGATCCGTCCGGTAGGACCCAGCGCATGTCGGTGCGGACCCAGTCGAGCACCGGCATGAAATTGTAGATCACCGTGAAAATCCCCTCGGCTGCGAGGTTGCGCAGCGTGATGTTATAATTTTCAAACAGCCGGGCGAGATCGCCACTGCCCGTCTTGATGTCTTCATGCACCGGTACCGATTCCACGGCAGTCCAGCGGAGACCGGCATCCTCGATCATCTGCTTCCGCTCGCGGATCGCCTCGCGCGTCCAGGCCTCGCCGTAAGAAATCTGATGGAGCGAAGTGAAAATCGCGGTCGCGCCAGCCTGCCGGATGAAGGACAGCGGCACCAGATCTCCCGGACCGAACCAGCGGAAACCTTCTTCCAGCAGAAACAGGTCTGGCGCGGACAAGTTCATATTCAGAAGACGAATACGCGGTTGGTGAGGTCGAACAGGTGGGTCATGGATTTGCTAAATACGTTGCCAACTCGGGAGCTTCCTTGCGGATTTCGTCGGCGACGAGCTTTGCTGTTTCCGCTTCGCCGAGCGGTGATAGGTGGGTTTTGTCGGGCTTGGAAGGGTCTTTGGAAACGGCATCGTAGGCGAGAGCGGATTCGGGGCCCATTTGATTCATTTGCGCGATGCTGCGGGCGTAAAGATCGATCAACGGCACCTTGTTTTCCGCAGCGACGGCGCGGGTGGCCTCGACGTAGGGGACCAGGAGATCGGGCGAAATTTTTCCCTGCGGGTCGAAATTCCGGCGGACGAGGGACGTGACGAGCACCGGCTTCGCGCCGATCTTGCGCGCTTCATCGATGTAGCGGGTCAAATTTTCGCGGAAGGTCGTCTTCGCATCGGTTTCGAGTTTTGGGCCCTTGCCTGGTTGATCGTTGTGACCGAACTGGATCAGCACCCAAGCGGGTTTCGCATCGAGAACCTTCTGCCACCAGCCCTCGGCGCGATAGCTTTTTGAGCTCCGGCCGCGCATGCCCATGTTGAGGCATCCGGCGTCGGGCTTCATGAGCTTGATCAAACCATCGCCCCAGCCCGAGCCGGAGGCGACGGTCGAGTCTCCAGTGAGGATGATTCGAGGGATTTCATCCGCAGCCGATTTCGGGGAAACGGCAAGGACCCAACCGATGGCTGCGTGGAGAATAAGGTGATGGAGTTTCATCGGGAATGTCATGAACGCGCCGACACGATCAGGGTGTGGCGTGAGTATGACAATAACCCAGCTGCGTTATACTGGTGCGCATCAGGATTTGTGAATTCGGGTGACGCGAAGCTTTGGACTG
>JBDSZP010000127.1:0-21016 GCA_039925065.1 Luteolibacter sp. | reverse complement strand
GAGTTTCCGCCGAACATGTCGGTGGTCGCCTCGCCCGGAGTGTAGGGGACTTCGTGGCGTTGGCCGCCGTGCTCGAAGACGAACGGTTTTTCCGCATGAGCCTTGCTGAGTGAGCGGATGCCGAAACTGGAAAGGAATTCCTTGGGGTCCAGCATGTAGGCGAGGCTTTGGCGTAGACGGGCTTCGGAGGGAATGGCCAGCAGGCAGCGGCCGGGATTCTTGCCCCCGGTGACGCGGCGGACGGTGATGTATTTCAGGAGGTCCGGGCGGCTTGTGAGGAACCAGTCCATGCGTTTGCGGAAGGCCGGCAGGGCGTCGATGGTCTTCTGTTTGAGCACGGTGACGGAGCACATCGGCAGCAGTCCGACGAGCGAACGGATGCGCAGCGGGATGGGTTCCCTGTAGTTGATGATGAGCTGATCGTAGTAGAAGCCGTCCTCGCTGTCCCACAGTCCGGTGCCGCCGAGCGAATTGATGGCATCGCAGATATTGACGAAGTGCTCGAAAAATTTCGACGCGATGTCTTCGTAGGCCGGTTTTTCAAGCGCCAGTTCCAGTGCCATGGCGAGCATCGTCAGGCAGAACGACGCCATCCATGCCGTGCCGTCCGCCTGGTTCAGACGGCCGCCACCGGGAAGGGCGTGGGAGCGATCGAACACTCCGATGTTGTCCAGCCCGAGGAAACCGCCGCCGAAGACGTGGCGACCTTCGATGTCTTTGCGGTTCACCCACCAGGTGAAATTGAGCAGCAGCTTCTGGAAGGCGCGTTCGAGGAATAACAGATCGCGTTCGCCTTTTTTGTTGGAGATTTTATAGACCCGCCAGACGGCCCACGCATGGACGGGCGGGTTCACGTCGGAGAAATTCCATTCGTAAGCCGGGAGCTGGCCGTTAGGGTGCATGTACCACTCGCGCAGCAACAGCAGGAGTTGGTCTTTGGCGAAGCTGGGATCGACTCCGGAAAACGGAATCATGTGAAACGCCGTGTCCCACGCGGCGAACCACGGATACTCCCACTTGTCCGGCATCGAGAGGACATCCCGTGCGAAAAAGTGCGTCCAATCCGCGTTCCGACCACGCAGCCTGGCATCCAACGCGGGTTCGCCTTTTTCGCCCTTCAACCAGTCATCGACGACGTAGTAGAAAAACTGCTTTGTCCATAACAGACCGGCATAACCCTGGCGACAGATCAGGCGTTCGTCAGGCGAGATGTCTTTGGGAATCACCTCATCATAGAATTCCTCACACTCGGCGATGCGCTCGGCGAACGTTTCATCGAACCGTTCGAATTTGGAAAACCCGTTGTTTTCCTTCGTCAGGTGCAGCCGGCAACGCACGGTGATCGATTGTCCGGGGGGGACGATAAAATGAAAATGAGCTGCGGCCTTCGTTCCCGCGGGGGTGGGTGAAACGGCGGTTTTCTCGCCATGGATGAGATAGTGGTGAAACGCGTCCTTCACGTAGGGAGTGGCATTTTCAGTGCCGAAAACAGTTTTCGCGTTGGTTTCGTTTTCGGTGAAAAGCAGCGGCACCTTCCTGCGCGAACCCGGCGAATCACAGAGAAAGCGGTATTCTCCCAACGTTTCGTGGCGGGCAATCAACGCCGCACCGTCCGCGACGATTTGGGGCTTTTTCGCCGGTGCTTCACGGTTGTTTTCCCAGCTCCAGACGTTGCGGAACCAGAGCGAGGGCAGAATGTGGATCGGCGCGGATTGCGGGCCGTGGTTGGTCACCGTAATCCGCCAAAGCATGTCTTCCGGCGAGCGCTTGGCGACTTCCTGCACGACGTCGAAATAGCGCCCGTGGTTGAACATCCCCATGTCTGCAAGTTCCAGCTCCGGACCGGTCCGGCCGAGCCGCTGGTTTTCCTCACGGATCGCCGTGTACGGGTACATCGCATGGGGGTATTTGTAGAGCGCCTTGGTGTAGGAATGCGAGGGGGAGGAATCCAGGTAGTAGTAGCATTCCTTCACGTCTTCCCCGTGGTTTCCCTCGTTCCCGCCGAGTCCGAAAAGCCGCTCCTTTAAAATCGTATCCTTCCCGTTCCAAAGCGCGGGCGCGAAACACATCCGGCATTGGCGGTCCGTCCAGCCCTGAAGGCCATCCTCGCCCCAGCGGTAAGCCCGGCGGCGTGCGTGATCGTGGGGAAAACTCGCCCAACTGTTCCCGTGGTCCGAGTAATCCTCCCGCACGGTGCCCCACTGCCGCTCACTGAGAAATGGCCCCCAGCGACGCCACTTCCCGGCGTCCTCGCTTCCTTCGGCCACCCGTTCTTTTTCCCGATTCATCATCTCTGCCCCGAGCTAAGCACGAACCGTGCACACCGACCAGAAAGAGTGAAAGGAATTCACGGAAGGTATTGGTAAATCAGTGCTAAACCCGGCTGGTTACCCCGAAATTCCACCCGGATTCGTCGATTGGCTACCGACTCACCCTCCTCGACAATCTTACCGCCATCGGTGCGAAGCCCGACCCGATTCAACGCCGCATGACGAATATCAACCTGGGAAAACCAACCATCAGTGGCTTTCTCCGCGATCCTTTGGTGCCGATCCATTTGGTGATGATTCATCGGAAATACCTCGCAAATCCCAGATGCTGTCGATAGATCTGCATCCACACGGCCTCCAGGTTCGGCAAAATTATGATACAAAATCTTTATCTGATACTCGTGGTTGCCTCTCGCGGACTTGGTTTGTGGCTCGTCGCGCGACCCGTGTTGGGATTTCTTTTCGCCGGGATACTCGGGCTCGGTGGTGAATTACCCTCGGTGATGAGTCTTGTTCCCTCTTTGGTATGCGGACTTTTGCTCTGGTTTCTGGCCAAGCCGATCGCAGCATTGATCACGAGCGATCTTCATTAAACGACGGCCGTTTACCTCCCAGTTCCACAAAGCCTCTTTTGAACTCGACGTCCTCCGAGCTGGAGCAAAGTGCCAGGACTGGCGCTTCATTTACTTCCGCTCCTCCATCAGATCCGGCCATTCTGCTGAAAGTGCGATTCGTATCTTCCAAATGACCTCAATTCCGGGATTTGCTGATCCATTTTCGATTCTTTGGATGTGGCGGCGATCCACCTCGACCAATTCCGCCAGTTTTTCTTGAGTGAATCCACGCAGTTGCCTGAGGCGATTCACATTTTTCCCGAAAATAAGCCGATGGTTTCTGTCCAAGTTTTCATTTTGGAAATCTAGGAAATTTTGAGAGCGGACCAATTGTCGCTTTTTTTCTTGCTGTCACGGTTCGTAACGGCGCTAACTACTGGGGAAGTTAGATGAAAATAATCAACAGCACACTGATCGCACTGGGTTGCGGTATCACATTTCTTGGCGCGGAACCATTGGCGGAGAATATGGCGACGAAGGACGCGTCCGTAATCCCGACGGCCCGCACCTTCATCCCGCACTCCCTCGAAGTCCTGGCCTTCACCCCGCCCGCGCCGCCTGTGGAGAAAAAAGTCCCCGCCATGCGCGTGGACTCCGCCATCACCGTCCATACGAAAAGCTCCCACTCACTCACCCTCATTCGCGGCGAAGCCTCCACACTCCCCGACATCCCGGTTCCTCCGAAGCCGGAACTCCAGGAACCACACGTCTTCACCCCGCAAGAAACCGCCAGTGCGGCCTACGAACGCCGCCACAGCCTCCAGCTCGGAGCCTCCGTTTACGACCACCGCACCAGTCTCGTCCACTGGCAGCACCCCGACACCGGCGAATCCTACGAAGCCATCTGCGGCTTCGATCTCAGCCTGCTCGAAGGTCTCGGCCAATTCATCCACGATGGCGAAATCTATCAAATCGCGCTCGATCACTCCTGCGACGCGATTCCTGACAACGATCCTATCGAAGGCGATACCACGCCTGATCTCGCCAAAATCCCCGCAGGCTCCATCACCATCCTCAAGGGAAATCCCAAGGACCCGACAGGCACCGCCATCATCACCCTGCTCAAGGAACTCATCGCCACCGAGAAATCCCGCCTCATCACCTATCAAGCGGCCCGCCAGCGCTATCAGCAAGCCTCCGCCGAATGGGAAAACGCCCACCCGTCCGTCCCCCGTGACGAAACCTACTGGCTCAAACCCCACCGTGGCAGCCGTTACCTCGCCAATCCCACCCCCGAAGCCGCCATCAAATGATCGTCCACCCCCTCCGGCCTATGAAACGCCTGCTATTCCTTTTTCTTTTCCTTCTCCTCCTTCTTCGCGGAACGCCGACCCTCCACGCCCAAGAAAACGGCATCGACCAATCCTCCGAACTGATCGCTGTTCCCGCTGGCGACAAATTCCTCCGCTGGTATGGCCATCCCGGGCGCAGCTATTTCCTCCAGGTTTCCGATGCCAATAATCCGCTCACCCAATGGTCCTGGGCACCGATCATCGAAAACGGCAACGACGAGGAAATCAGTTACGAAGTCGATGGCACCGCGGACAAGGGCTTCTTCCGCCTGAAATACACCGATCAGGTCCCCGGTCCCGGCGACACCCTCGAAACCGCCGATTTCGACGGCGACGGGATTTCCAACATCGATGAGATCGCTCCACAGGCACCGCTCGCCGCCACCGATCCGCTCAACGACGACACCGATGGCGACGGCCTCGGCGACAAATGGGAGCGTGACAACGGCCTTGATCCCAACGACAACGGCGGCATCAATATCGCCAATGGTCCTGATGGAGATGCGGACGGAGATGGCGTTTCCAACATCCGGGAAATGAACACAGGGACAAGTCCGAACGATGCCAATGACTTTCCTGTCGAATGGTGCTGGGTCACCAACAGGGTGGATGCCAACCATTACAACGAGACCGACGGGGATACTCGCAGCTTCCTGACCCTCAGTCCATGGGATAACAGCACACCCACAAAACAGACCAACAATTTGGATTTACAGCCGAGCATGCTGGAAACCGCCATTCACGGCATGACCTTTCCAGCAAAGCCGGAAGACGCACTGGCTCAAGCACCTTCTTCCGTTCAACGGATCACCTTGGATGCCAGCAATTACACCGAGGGAACCGCGTCTTTTTACAGGGTGCAATCCGCACCCGGTCTCACGATCAGCAACGCCATCTACTCAAGCACCCGGGCCTGGATTCACGCCCCCGCGAGAACAACGGATCAGGAATTCCATTTCATCAAAATCAAACACCATGACTGGGTTGGCAGCCAGATCCCATACGGTGATGAAGAAACCGCCATCGAGACCCTAACGGTAACCGTGCCTGCAACTCAGCACTATTCCGAAGCCGTGGATCTCGAAACCACCACCCAAGCCCAGACCGGCGAAGATCATCTAACAGCTCTCATCCTCCAACAAATCGATATCGTGCCGGACGACAACATGGCCGGAGTCATCGGCGATGTTGTGAAATCAGTCCAGCCGGGAAGCTCGATCAAACACTTCGTCAGCCCGAAGAAAACCACCGAACTCAGCCAGGATTACGTCGAATTGAAAGCGACCGGAGTCGATGCTGCCCAGTTCGACCAATTTCTCGAATGGGACGGTGGCGAGGCAGGCAGCGCCTCCAACAAGCGTAAGGTGAAGCGGGATACCGCAGGCTGCACCGAGGTGAAGATCAAGGTGAAGGAAGGAGGGGCTGTGGCATGTCAGATGGACGTGTGGGTGGTCTGGTCCGATGTGACGACTACCAACGGGGTTCCGTCGTTTGGTAATTTTATGGGGGGAGCCATTTATGACGTTGCTGCTGACCCCGGATGGCGTTTCGTCTTTAAAATTCAGCCTGCCTCTATTCTTGATCAAGCCATTCAAGAAAGACCTAAACTGAGTGGTTTTAAGCAAAAAAATCCGCCAGGAGCTGGAAAACCATATACAATTAAGCCAACTCTTGGAGATGGAGACACCGCTGATTATAAGTGGGACGTTTCACGCCAATACAAACTCACCATCCGGAACCCCGGTAGTATTCCGAAACTCGATTTACAGCAGGGAAATGTGGCGGCAGCTTGGATAGTCAATCAACCTATGGCGGAGGATACGCCGGTTTCATTTCCAGCATTGGATGTCGAGTGAAATGACGACCGTATCGATGGAACCAAAATTGATGAAGATGCCAATCCATATTATCAATTTACGAATTCTCCAAGATTGAATCATCAAGTTGGAGAGTTGTCTTCTTACGATGCTCCGACACTTAGAGTGCTGGATACTTGGGGGGCTCCGGGGCGGCATTATTCGGTCGAATACAATTTCAGGGAATTTGCCCGTGTTGAGCTTTGGGATGGTAAAAGGGAGAACGGGCAATTCTGGTTCAGGATATCCGATCACATCAATTGGCATCACTATTTGGATTCTGTTTACGATAGCGCCTCTTCAAAATGGGAGGATGTCTCCTCATCCTCCGGACTCGGCCACCCCAAACCATAATTAAATGAAAATATTCGTATCAATTGGACTGGCGATGTTATTCGCTTTCTCTTCCGTTTTTGGGCAAAACAGCGCGGAAATTGAAGTGAAACGATTTTCTGAATCACTGATCAAACGATTTGAATCGTTACCCGACAAAGAGGCCTTTGACCTGTGGTTGGAGAGCCGGGATCCAATCATAGCGGGTCTTGGGATGATGACATCTGCGGTCGAAAATGAAAGAGTGGATTTTCTCAAGCGGGTGTTCGGATCGCGCGGTGATTTCTTGTATCTAATAGCCTCAGTGAAGGAAATGCCGGAATCCGCCAAGCGAGATAAAATGGTGATTATGATGCTTCGCTCAGATTCGCCTTTTTGGCATAGTGAAGAAGTGGAAGTTTACCAAGATGGCTCAAGAGGTACGGAATTGGATAATGCCATCGAACCGTTTGTTAGTTCCATCAAAAAACATTTCCCCGCGAAAGCGGTCAATGAAGAGCTATTCTCGACAAAAGCAAAGCGTTTGAAACTCGCAGATGATTTGGAAGCGGCGATGCAAAAAGGAGCTGCCACCCCGCAGACCGAGCGACCGAAAAAACGCATGGAACCGCGAGAGGTGCCGCAAGTTTCAACTTCAAACAGTCCTGAAAATTTCGGGTCAATACCGTCCACTGAAGATTCCGCGCCCCCCGAATCCAAGCCAACATGGTTCGAACAATTGAAATGGGCTTCGGTCTTCGCGGTACTAACCGGCATGTTCTGGATGCTCTTCAAAAAACGAAAAAATTCATAATCACCCTAGCTGAAATTCGCTCGCATCGAACTTGATATTCCTAAATACCGTGTTGCTTTTGATGGCCGCAATTGCCAGCTTGCATGGCGAAATCAGCGTTTTACCCGAGGAATTTGCTTCGCTATCTCTGGATGAAGCTCTGAAAATTTCCAATCACACGACGGGCGGTGATAGATCTACCGCGTATGCTAGGGCTGCGGTAAATTCGAAGCGTATGGATTTGATACGGGCATGCTTCACGAGCAGCGTTACCTACTGGTATATCCGTGAAGCGGTCGCGGAATTGCCCGAGTCACCTTATAAGGATTCGCTGACTCTCATGATGCTTGAGACCAGGTCCGCGTTCTGGCCGTATAACTATGAGCGTAGCGGATCATTCGCGGTAGTGATCGAGATTGATCAGGAACCCTTTGGCAGTTTTATCAAAAAATGGCTGCCGGATCGCAAGTTTAACAAAGAAACAACACCTGAAACGCGACAGCAACTTGCCGACGAAATCCGGGCAGCGATGGCAAATGCGGAAAATCCACAACCACCCGTCACTCGAAGTAACAAGCATCCATCACGGACAATCAGTGAATCGGGAATCGCGAAAGAAGAAATACCGACGCCGGTCACCCAAGCTGAAAAACCACAAACTATTGGAAAACAATCATCCCAAGGTTCACGTTGGCTATGGATCATTGCTGCGATCCTCACCGGAATCTTTGGCGCAAGATGGCTCATCAAAGGAGCCAGATAAGAATAAGGGCCGGAAACCATGATCTGACGAAACGAGGTCCAGCATTGCCCCTTCGCTGTAAGACGGCGGACAGGATGTCCGCAGCACTCAGCGCTCAGAATGAACGCGCTTCCTCACTCGAGGCAGGCGGTGCCGAAGAGTGTGAACCCGGTGGATTGCTCGATTTGGATGTCCAGGATTTGTCCGGTTAGGCGCGCTGGATCGCCGTCGAAGATGACGATCTTGTTTTGCATCGTGCGGCCGGTGAGGCGGGCGGCGTTGTTTTTCGACGGGCCTTCGCAGAGGACCTGCTGGCGGGTGCCGATGAGCGCGGCGTTGCTGGCGATGGCGAGGCGATCGACGACGGCGAGCAGGCGCTGGTTGCGTTCTTCCTTCACGGATTCGTCGAGCTGGCCTTCCATTTCGGCGGCGGGGGTGTTCCGGCGCTTCGAGTAGCGGAAGACGAAGGCGTTGTCGAATTTGAGGCGCTCGACGGTGTCGATGGTGGCTTGGAAATCCTTCTCTGTCTCGCCGGGGAAACCGACGATGATGTCGGTGGTGATGGCGATGCCGGGCCGGGCGGCTTTCATTTTCTCACAGATCTCTACGAACTTCTCGTTCTTATACGGGCGGCGCATCACCTTGAGGATGGTGTCCGATCCGCTTTGCATCGGGAAATGGATGTGCGAGCAGAGCTTCGGCAGGTAGGTGAAGGCGGCGACGAGGTCGTCCCGGTAGCCGATGGGATGCGGCGAAGTGAAACGGATACGCTCCACTCCTTCGATCTCATGCACGGCTTCCAACAACTGGACGAATGGCGATTTGCCGTCGATTTTTGGAAACTCGGTGCGGCCGTAAAGATTGACGATCTGGCCTAGCAGCGTGATTTCCTTCACCCCATGAGCGGCCAGATGGCGGACTTCGCCAACGATGTCGGCGATGGGGCGTCCGCGCTCTTTGCCCCGCGTATCCGGCACGATACAGAACGAGCAGCGCATGTTGCAGCCCTGCATAATGGAGACGAAAGCGCTCGCTTCGTGAGCCTTCGGGACGTGGTCGCGGATGGTGTTTTGGGAACCTTCCTCCTCGGCGGTGTCGCACACGCTGGTGCCGCGCAGGGAGTAGGTGGGATCGTCCATCCGTGCCTCCAAGCGGCGCTGGAGGATGGTGTCCACGTATTCGAAAACCTTGTGGTATTTCTGCGTGCCCACGACCACATCGAGGCTGGGCACGGATTTGAAAAGCTCCTCGCCGCGCGATTGGGCCATGCAGCCCATGAAACCGTAAACGACGTGTTTCCGGTCGCGGCCCTTGTGCATCATCGTGCCCATTTTGCCGAGGGCCTTCTGTTCCGCCTGATCGCGGACGGAGCAGGTGTTGATAAGAATGGCGTCGGCTTCGTTTTCGTCAGCCGTGACCGTGTAGCCGCCTTCGGAGAACATTTTAGCGACCTGTTCGGAGTCGCGCTCGTTCATTTGGCAGCCGTAGGTTTTGACGTAAACTTTGGGCATGGGAAGAGGATCGTGGATTGGAGATAGTAGATCGTGGATTGAAGAAGAGAGGCAGCGGAGTTATTCGCTATCCATCATCTGCGATCCACGATCTTCGATCCGTCAAGCGAGCTTGAGGCGCTCGTCGGATTCCAGCTTTTCGTTGAGGGTTGGCCAGCCGCCGGGAAGCTGCATGTTGAAGCAATGCAGGTAAACGGTGAGGAGCTTGGGATCGAAGAGCTCGGCGAGGCGGTCGATGGTGCCGCTGAGGCGCTCGCCATCGAGTTTCTTCGGAAGATCGCCGACGACGGAGCCTTTGCCATCGTGAGGGATGCCCATACCATCGCAGAACATGGCGAGCAGGGATTGCTGGCCGGCCATGAGATAGGCTTGGAGAAGGTGCTCGCCGATGGTGTCACAAGCCTTGAGTTTCAAGGTCTTGTTGATCCAGGCGTATTGATCCGCCATGGACTTTTTCTCGATGAAAATCGGGCGGAGCTTGCGGTTGGTGGCAAGGGTGGCGACGGCCGATCGATACACATTCTTGTCGTTGGCGCGGAACCAATCGAGGATTTGGGTGACAATGGCGGGATCGACGGCGGTGTAGAGTTCGTGGGCTTTCACGGTGATGAAATATTGAGTGGCGGGAAGTCAATGCACTCCCATGCCCCGTGGCAAGGGCGGAGATGGCGGGAATTTCGCGGATTGGCGAAATTCCTTCTGCGAGCCTGTAATCAAGCGGTTTTCCGGCGGGCGAGCTTGCGCAAAAGCCACTCGGCTCCGAGCAATCCGAGAAGGATGGCCCAGAATATCGGGCGATCCCATGCCGGGCGCAGCAGGATGACTTCCGCTTTTTCACTGTGGGAGATATCAGCGTGCAGGGTCTCGGCGGCTTCCTCGGGAGTGGCGATTTCGTGACCTCCGGTGGCTGCGGCGATGTCCCGGAGCAGGCCGGGAGTGGCTTCGATCGTCTCGATTTCCGGGTTGAGCGAGAGCACGGGAAGCGTGAGTCGATCCGAAAGTTTTCGCGACGCGGAATCGCACTCGATGAGCAGGCCTAAATTTTTCGCGTCGATCTCCGCAGGGATTTTCACGGATCCGGAAAATTCCCGGCGGTCTCGATCCCATTTCAGGCGTTGGGCCTTGCTGCCGGGAAGGAGGAGCCGCGCGGTGAGGGGGAGTCCGGGCATTTCCTCTGCGGAAACGCCGGCCGTGATTTCTGCGGAAACCGCGAGTTCGGTGCCGGGACGCGCCACGGAATCCGCCGCGCGTCCGCTGATTCCCTCACCCAAACGGCGGATGCTGTTTTCCGCCAGCCAGCGCACGGTATTCACCCAAAACTGGGCATAATAGGGCGACGGGTGCGGCATCGAGGCGGGGACGGCGTCCGCCTCGGTCATGCCGGCTGCGCTTAGCAGGACTTGCGGGCCTTGTCCGATTTCCCGGTTGGATTCGATTTTGCCGCCGGAAACTTCCTCGCCCCAGTGGATGTATCGGCTCGCCCAGCCGCCGTTGGTATCGCTGAGAAATGCCATGGCCCGTCCGCGTCCATAGGATTGCACGGCCAGGAGCGGGCCGCTTTCGTTGGCATGCGTGCCGAGGATGATCGCTCCGGGCTTGGCGCGGCGGATATCGTGAAAACCAAAGAACGGTGGATGGGACGCGAGGATTTCCTCGTTTTTCGTCGGATCTGGATCGATGCGCCAGATCGGATGCTCGCGGGCCTTTTCCGGAATCAGTAACTCGGTCGGCTTGTTGGAATAGCCGTGCCCATATTCTACCATATCGACCGGCGTGATTTTTTCCCAAGGCGTCTTGTCATAGGCGCCACTATCAAACGACGTGTAACCGCCGATCATGCAGAATCCACCGCCGCGCCGTGTGACGAGATCGACGACCCATTGCATTTCCTCCTCAGTGAAATTCCCGCGCGGCACGTCGGCGCAGATGACGACGTCGTATTTGAAAAGTTCCTCCCGGCTCGCAGGAAAACCGTGGCTCTTGTCGAACTCAATGCCGCCACCGAGGAAGCGACGGACCTTGAACAGGTTCTTCGCATTTGAGAACTGGCTAACAGGGCTGAGGGTGTCCACCTCGATTTCTCCGGTCGCCTCCCACGGACGGGTCACCAGCTCCATCGTATTCCAGGTCGCGTGGAATGCCCCGCTGGTGACCTGATGGGAAATGTGAGTGCCCTCCATGTAGAGCACGCGGATCTTCGGGCTGGTGATTTCCAACTGGAAGGAAAGTTCGTTGTCTTCGGGAATAATGTCGCCGGTAGGCGTCTCCAGGACGGCGCGGAAATTTTCGTTACGGATGCCGGCGGTTAGTTCCATGGCCACCGGGACCGGTTCCTCCGAGGGCAGGACTTTCACGCTGGAAAGCGTGGCTCCGGCGGAGTTGAACAAGCGCAGTGTCATCGGTTGTTTGATGCCGCGGGTGCCGACCCAGACCTGCACTGGCACGCTCGCTTTCGGTCGGGCCGAACGCGCCACCTTGATTCCGGCGATCCACGAATTCGCCATCGGATCGGTGCCGCCTACCGGATGAACGTGGATCGGAATGCCACGCGCTTTGGCCAGCCGGGCGGCCGCGTCCAGTTCCTTGCGATCATCGCTGCCGCCATCGCCGGTGATCAGGATGGAAGCGGGAGGCGGCTGGGAATCGAGCGCACGGCGGATGGCATTGCCTAGCAGTGTGTTCCGTCCGGTGGGGGTTAGACTGGTCGCGGCGGGATTGAGGATCTTGGTTTCCGCTCCGTAGGTGAGACGCTGGAGCGTGCCGGTGCCGAATGCCTTGCCGGTGGATTGTGCGAAAGCCGTCGCATCCGCCATCCGCGTGCCAAGCGCCATGCTGGTGGATGTGTCCAACAGGACCGCGGCGGAGCGCTGGGTTTCCGCAGCCTTGTCGGTGGAAACGGGATTGAGCGCGATGACCACCAGCGCGGCGATGGTGGCCAACCGCAGAAGTAATACCGGCGGCTTTGCCCATCCACGCAGGGTGCCGGTGAAGAGGATGAAAATGATGGCGGCCAGGGCGGCGAGGCCCGCTAACAAGCCAATCAATGCGATCGGAAGCGAGGGGTGCCAATCGAGCCCCGGGAGATTGGGAAGTGTCATACCAGATTCTGAAAATAATGTGACTCTGCAATTGGAGCGCGGAATTCATTCCGCGCGAAATCTTCAGGGCTGCCCGGGCGGATTAAATTCCGCGCTCCAGTTCGTCGTTCCGGAAGCGTCACTTTATTTGAGGAAGATCGTGTCATTCGAGGCGGAGGACGGCGGTGATCTCGCTGCCATCGGCGAGAAGGGTGAAAGTGTTCACTCCCGGGCGGATGGCGGTTTCGAGAGCGGGTGCGGTGAGCGTGGCGTCGCCATTGAGCTTGGTGATGATCTGGCCGATCTTCAGTTTTCTAGCAGCGATGGATTTTTCCAGGATGCTGACGATTTCCAAACCTTTTTCGACTGGCTTCATGCGCAGTCCGGGGAGGCCGGTGATTTCGAAATCGCCCGAGCCGCCGCTGTTCTCGTTACCGAGCGTTACAGAATGTTCGACTGCGGCACCATCGTGAAATCCCGTGCATTTCACCACCTCGCCGGGTGTGGCCAGCGAGAGAATCATCCGGAAAACGCCGCGATCGGAAACGGGATGGCCGTTGATGCTCGTGATGACGTCGCCATTTTTCCAGCCCGCCTTTTCCGCCGGTCCGCCGGTGGTGACTTCGGCGAGCTGTGCTCCGGTGATCGCCGGAAGCTTGGCGGCTTTTGCGATATCGTGATCGACCGATTCACTGCGCGCGCCGAAAAATCCGCGGGTGATTTTCCCGTCCCGCAGCAGGCGGGTGGCGATGGTGCGGGCGAGATTGGATGGAACGGAAAAGCCGATGCCGAGGTTGCCGCCGCCTTGCGAATAGATCGCGGTATTGATGCCGACCAGACGGCCGAGCGTATCGGTGAGCGCGCCGCCGGAGTTTCCGGGATTGATCGGCGCATCGGTCTGGATGAATCCTTCGAACGTATTCGAGCCGCCGATGTTGAGCCCGGAACGATCCAGTGCGGAAACAATTCCGCGCGTCACCGTCAGGCCGACGCGAAAAGGATTTCCCACCGCGAAAACCGTGTCGCCCACGCGGACCTTTTCACTATCCGCAAAGGGCAGGATCGGCAGGCCGGTCGCGTCGATTTTTAACAGGGCGAGGTCGGTCAAACGGTCGCTGCCGATCAATTTCGCCGGGAAGCGGCGGCGGTCGGTGAGTTCGATGGTGATGGCATCCGCAGCGTTTCCCGAGCTGAGGGTGACGACGTGGTGATTGGTAATGATCAGGCCGTCCGAGGAAACGATGACGCCGGAGCCGACGCCTTCGATGGATGGCTTGTCCGCGTCCTTTTTTTCATCCGGGCGGAAATAGCGGTCCATCGGGGAGTCGGGTGCGGAGGTTTCACCCTCGGCGGTCTTTGCCAGACGTCCGGGGAAAACGCTGACGATCGCCGGTGTGACCTTTCCAAGCATCGCTGATTCCGGACTTTCCGGGAGTGGCGTGGCATCGATGGTGAAAGGAGTGGTTTCCGCTCTAGCAAATCCGGCTAGCAGGCCGGTGCTGAGAAATGCGAGGGAGAGGGCGCGTGACATGAGGGGTAATGAAATCAGCGTGGAACGGCTTCTTCGTCTCCGAAGTCATCGGATAGGGAACGGTAATAGTCCTCCACCGTGCGGCGGTAGGCGGGAGGCACGCTGCCGGCGGAATCATCACCCCGGGCAAGGCCGGAAATTTCCTCGATCATATCGGTGAGGCGACGTTCTGCATCAGCCAGCGGTTTGACATCGGAGAAACCGACCGGGGTGTTCTCAAGCTCGCGGGCGATGCGGGAGAGTTCGGTGTCCTTGAGTGCGTCGATGTTTTTGGCAAGTTCGCGGGCGGCTTCCCCCGGTGTGCCATGGCCCGGGCCGTTGCCTGGTGCGCCACCGGATTTGCCGTTGGGTGATGGTTTGTCACCTTTGCCTGCGCCTTTTCCTTGCCCGGGCTTGTCGCCTTTGCCGTTTCCGTTGCTGGCTTCGCGGGCTTTTTCGATCACGTCCTTGGGTGGGTCGAACGAGAATTCTCCATTGTTCGCTTTCTCGATTTCCTTGGCAGCGTTGCGTGACGCGTCGCGGCGGGTCTCTGCTTCCTTTTTCAAGGCTGCTGCCATCTCTCGGTTTTTCTCCAGCTTGTCGAGGCGGCTTTGGCGGCGGATCTCGCGTTCCTTTTCGAGCGCGGCGGAGAGTGCCTTGAGATCTCCGGCGGCTTCCGTGCCATCAGTTTTTCCTGCAGCGGCGTCCTTCAGTTTGTCCTCCAACTTATCGGTGGCGGTTTGCTCTCGGAGTGATTTGAAACGCGTGGCCAGTTCCGCATCGGCATCGTTGTTCGCCATAAATTTCAGCACGTCATCGTTGGTCTCTGCCTGGCGGGCGGCTTTGGCAAGTGCCTCCTTGCGCTCGGTTGCAGCGTCTTTCGGTTTGGCGTTTCCGGCAGCGGTGCCCGGACCGTCGCCGGGTTTTGATCCGGCTTTTTCTCCCGGGGTTGAGCTGTTGCCAGCGTTGGGATCATTGGCTGCTAGTTTCTGATCACCGGGTGCATCGCCTTTTCCTTGCCCGGGTGTTTTGGCTTCTGCATCGCCCGGTTTGTCGGAAGGAGAATTGCCTTGTCCCTCACCTTTGCCTTCGCCTTGGGCAAGACCTTGCCCTTCTCCCTGACCTGCTCCTTGACCCTCGCCCTGGCCTTTTCCTTCTCCTTTTCCTTGGCCTGGCTTGTCAGATGGGGATTTGCCTTCACCCGGTTTCTTGCCGGCCGCCTGCGCGGGTTTCTCGCCCTCTCCGGGTTTGTCAGCAGGCTTGTCGCCCGCCTGCTCGTCGGGCTTTTCTCCTTCATCTTTAGGTTTCGCGGCTTCGGCGGCTTTTTTGGCTTCGGCAGACATTTGCGCCAGAGTCTCGTCGAGGTTCTGTTCATCAAGGGCACGCAGGTGTTTGGCGACTTCATCGAGAGCGGTCGCCGCCGCATCGAGTTGTGGCGGCGCGGCGGAAATGACATTGTTGGAAGTGGTGGTGCGCGTGGCATCACGGACCGATTTTTCCGCGTCGGCCATGTGGGAAAGGACCAATGGAGTTGCCTCGGGATGGTCCATCAGGCGCGAGTAGAGCTCGCCGGTGTCCGAATTGGCGACATCCTGCTGGCGGCGGATGGGCGCGAGGTGCGCGTCATCGAGCTGTTTGCCAAGTTGTCCGCTGACGTCGCGCTCTTCCTTGGCCAATCGCTCGGCTTCGGCGGCAAGGTCGGCGAGTTTGTTGGGAACTTCCTCGGGTTTGGGGTCCAAACATGGGCAGTTCGCCTTGACCAGCAGCGTGAGGAGATTTTTGCGTAATTCCAACAGCGTGGAGAGCGCAGCATCTCCGCGCTCGAAGCCGGGTTTGGGTTGGATGGCCAACCATGAGTTCGCGGATTCTCCCATCTGGGTGACGGCAGCCTGGAGAAGGTTGATGTCATCCGCAGGCCACTTTCCCTCGGCGACGACGTCCTTATGGAAGATCGATCCATCCTGTTGGAGTTTGGTTTCCTGATCGCCCAGCGCCTTGACGGTTTCGGGAGCCGTGGGCGGGCCTTGGATGATGGCGAATGCGTCTGATAGGATGGCGCGCTGGGTTTTGATGAGTTTCTCCACGGTCAGCAGATCCTCGGGCGGTATGGGAGGGCCGGACATCGTGCCGGTGAGCATCTGCCACTTGCGTTTGAACGGACGGATATCCACGCCACGGAGTTTGCTGACGGCCCGGGCATTGTCGCGGGGCTTGTGGTCCGTGGCCCATGCATAAAGGCGGACATTGTCGCGGATGGTGAGCGGAAATGATTCGAGCGCGGCGGACGTCATTTCCGAAAGATCGCGCAGGTCCTTGGCCTCGATCGTGCGGGTCATGATTTCCTTGGACTCGCCGCGCGCCTCCAAAACGACCCCGTAGGACGCCACGCCAAAATCATCGCGGAGCCGCAACCGCAGCGGCAGCTCGGCCACGGCGGTGGCGTCGATGTCCTTGGTGGGCTCGATCCACTCGACGACCGGGAGCTTGTCCTCAAATCCTTTGTGATGAAATTGCGTGGTCTCGATGTCGTGGCCACGGGCATCGGTGCCGCTGAGTTCCGCGATGTCGCCCCCGATTTTCACGGTGAGCTTGGCGGAGAGCGTGTCTCCATCGACCGTGAGGGGGATCTTGTTTCCGTTGGGAAGTTTGAGCGAGGCCCTAGTCATCGGTGCGCTCATTTTGAAATGAAGCGTGGCGGTCGTGCCCTCGACGGTTTCAATATCGGCGGTGTCCTGAGTAGTGGCGGGCTGGCCGGTGTAATCGGGGAGGGCGAGCTCGGCGGATGAGGAAACGAGTTCCGCAGGATCGATGCATTCCATCGAGCCGGTGGCGGGATTGCTGTCACCCGCCTCGATGCGGAAGGTGAAGGAAGTTTCCGAAGCCGGGAGAGTGGCTTCGTATCGGCCGTTGCCCATCGGATTCATCGGAAACGAAAGTTCGCTTCCTTCCGGCTGCTTGATGTAGGCGACCACCTGGGCCACCCGGCGACCGCTGGTCTTCGCTTCGATGCGGGGCAGGCGGTTGCGGTTGAAAGTCGCATCATGCGTGGTGTTTTCCACACGGGTGAAGGTGATCCCGGAAAATGGCGCGACCAGCCGGGCAAGTGCGGTGGGTGCCTCAGAATTGCCGATTAGAAATGCGACGAATCCAACAAACGCCACGCCGCCCGCCGCCAGCCATCGGAATGCGGGACGGCGCGGCAGTTGTTTTGATAGGTCGAGTCCAGCCAGCAGAATTCCGGCGCGGCGGAAGAGTTCGTTTTTCAGGACAGGCGAGGCATCGTTTTTCGATTTGGAAAAATCCCGTGCGGTGCGGAGGATTTGTCCAAACTCCGGATGAGTGGTCTCAACTTCCTGGGTCGCGGACCGGGTGTTGATTTTGCGCGGACGCCGCCAGAACGCGTCGATGGCCAAGATGGCACCGACGAGAGCGATGAGTCCTGCGAAAGAGGCTCGGGTGGACGGCGATGATTCGGAACTCAGATCGAGCGCGATGGCGCCGCAACCCGCCAATGCCAGCCAGGCGAGAAGGCGTCCGGCACCTGCCAGTCGAAGCCATCGTCGGGTACCGGAAACCAGTGTGAGCAGCGGTGACTGATCGAACGATGCCGATTTCAAGGGCGGCGGCGACGAGCGTCGGTGGAGCGGAAGTTCAGTTGACATGGGCGTCAATGTTAGGGGTTTGCCTGATGCTGCGGGCAGCCAGCCCACTTTCCAGAATGAGTAATGCCAAAAGAACGGCGAGAATCCAAGGCCAGAGTTCCCCCTCGCGCTGGTGGCCGGAATCGTTGGCCGCGACAGGCGGGGCAAGCTCCGGAGCAGGGGCGTTCAGCGCTGGCAAACCGAGGACCTCACGGAAATTCTTTTCATCGGAATTGGAAATGTCCGATTCGAGGTTGTCGGCGGTCACGAGGGTGAAGCCCGGTTTGTTTTCGTAAATGCCAGGTGCCCGGGATTCGTCACGGCCGGGGGTGAGGTTCGTAATCGCGATTTCCTGAGCCGCGGCCTGGGGTTTTGCAAGATAGCTAAAAAGCCCTTGAACCAGCGGAACAAACGACGGGTCCAGCGGTAGATCGGAGCCCTGGCGGTTTACTGGATGAGTCATCACCGCGATTTTCCGCTCTTTTGAAAATGCCAGGAAAGGCGCGGCATCCTCGAAATCCATCGCGACATTCCATTTCGGGTCCGCCGGCCAGGTGAACTGCTTGGTCAGCGCGATCAGGCCGAGGCCTCGTGCGGATTCCCGAGTCAGCCCCGCAAGGCCCGGCTGGGTGATATCGGTGCGGCGGAGAAATGCGGGCGATGGCTCTGCGAGCGTCCGGAGACCTTTGGGGAACAGTCCTTGTTCGGCGAAATTGGTCCATGCGGCGGGCACGGTTTGGTCACCGAGGAAAATGGCCAGACCCGCGCCGCGTTCGAGGTGGGGAAGGAGCTGGCGGACATTGGCGGCGGACAATCCTTTCACATTGCAAAGCGCGATGGCATCCGGCCTCTCATCTTCGGTGGGAAGGGAAGGGGAGATCGTGGCGCGGAAGGGCGAGAGTGCCTTCCCGGCGGCAGAGGCGTGAAGGGCTTTTTCGAGGAAATAGGTTTCGCTCGTGAAAGCGGAGTCGCCCGGATCGCCATCCACCAGATGGATGCGCTTCGGCTGGACGGTCGGAAACAGGAACGAGCGGCTGTCATCGGCCGGCCAGGAATCCCCGCTGCCGCTCAATGCGACCTTGCCGCTGAGCAGGCCGCCCTTTGCCTCGCCGTCCCAAGAGAAATGCGCCGGCCCGCCATCGGGCGGAGTGGTGGCGGCGATTTGTTTTCCGTCAGCAGTGGTTAGGGTCAGGCTGAGCGGCTCATTTCCGGGGATTCCGTAAACATGGACGCGGGCTTCGACATCCCAATGATCTCCGCCGAACGGTGTCAGCAGATCGATCTGTTCCACCGCGACATTCCGATCAGTCGGCGGAAGGATCGTGTGGATTTCCACGTTGAGTCCCGACGGCCAGAGCCGCGATGGCGCGGCGGGGAGTTGCGAACGTTGGAGGTCCGTGAACCAATGCACCCCGGCGATAGCATCCGGCGCTGCGGCGGAACGGTCAACGATCCAATCGACCGCCTGGCTGAAGCCGCTGGCGGATCCGGGGATCGGCTGATAGCCTGCGAGGGAGTCGAGGATTTTCACCTGATCCGAAACCGCTGCGATGACCGGGTGAACGGATTTTGATAGGGATTGAATCGTGTCCGCCGCCTGTTTGCGGATCGCGTCGGCTTGTTTGGAAGTGATCGATCCGGACGCGTCGAGAAGGATCAGATACTCACCAGCGGCGGGAGGTGCGGGAGCCGGCTTCGGGAAAAACGGCCGGGCGAAAAGCAGGGCTAACAGCAGGACCGCGAGGCAGCGTGCGATCAGCAGCGGCCATTGCTCCACGCGGCTCATCCGGTGCCGGTCGCGGACGATGGGATTGAGAAACTGGAGCGAACCGAGCCGGATGCGCAGGTATTTCCGGCGCCGCGTCATGTGGATCAACCACGGAACGGCGATGGCCAGTCCGGTTGCTAGGAATGCGGCGTGAATGAAGGACATGGCTTACGGTTTCGCGTGAGGAAGGCCGGGGAGATCGTCGGCCAGGCCCGCGCCGCCGGTGGTGAGAAGTGCGGGGGCGTAAGGACCGGCAGGCGAACTGAAAACCGCCAGCGAAGCCGGGCCGCTGTCTTTGAGGTATAAAATCTCGATGTCGTATTCGCCCGTTTTCAGATCCCACTCGGTTACAAGCTTCGGCTCGGGGTCCGGATTGCTGCGGCCGTTGAATGAGACGGTGTCGCCCGATTGATGCAGTTCGACGTAGCCTTGCGGGGCCTGGCTGATCCGCTTCGACTTGGCTCCTTTGATTCGCAATGCAGCCCGGCCTTGGGCATGCAGGCCGACCTCATAAAGCCCGTCCTGCGGGACAACGAGCCGGGCGGACGCGCGGAGCACCCAGCCGTCTTCTCCGGTCGCGGGAGTCTTGCTGGCAAATGGCGAGCTGTGGGGAAAATGTGCTGGGGAGCAGTCCGGACTCTGGGCGAAATTGATGGATGGCAGACCGCTTTCCGTGATCCGGTTGAGATCCATGTCCAGCGCGAACAAGCCCTCCTGCAGACTGGGCGTGAACTGCGGATCCGATGGCGACCCTGTGCGTTCGATTTTCCAGCCATCCTCCGTGACGCCCAGCCGTGGGATTTTCGCATGGCTCATTTCGTAGCCGAGCGGTCGCCAGTCCGAGGTATCACCTTCGATGACATGTGCGCCCGGAGCGGACAGTACCGCGAATTCCGATTCATAATCCTCCACCATCCAGACTGCCTCCACGGGATGATCGCCGGCCGGTAAATCCATGACGCCGAGCGTGCGCGTGGCGGTTCCTCCATGGGGTTGGGTGAGCGTCAGCGGATCGAGCAGATCGATGGAACCGTCACCGCTCGATGACTTCCATTTCAACCCGCCGATCCGCAAGGCGAACGCGTCTTGCGCGCTGACGGCAAAGGTGTAAGTGCCTGCCTTTTCGACGTGGATCGTTCCAACAAAAGCGCCGACACAGTTGCCGGTGTTCGCCATTGGTCGCCAATTGTCCTGCGCCGGCTCGGTCGCAGGCAGCCACCCTTGGCCGGTCGTGCCGGGTTTGGAAAACCACAGCCAAGGCTGGTTTCCAACGTCTTGCCCGGTTTTGACCACTTGGAGTTTCCTCGGATTTCCCGATGTCGCGGGATCGGGCGCAAGAAGGCGCTGGGCCTCCCACAAATCGCCGATCCATGAATGGCCGGTCTCTATGACGGGAACCCTGCCTGACACCCAGCGGGCGCTCCATTTCCCGGGGACGTGATCGGGCCATTGGATGCCGGAATACCATACCGGCTTCATCGCGATCGCGCCCTCGACCGGTTTTCCCGAACGCGTCTCCCACTCGACGACGAAATAGGCGCGATCCGCGACCTGCCCAGCCAAGCCATTGCCCTTGTCGGTCCAATTTCCGTGGCCGTCGAGCGCCACCGCGTCCTCTCCGGCGGTGGAC
>JBDSZP010000126.1:0-13116 GCA_039925065.1 Luteolibacter sp. | reverse complement strand
CTCGTGGTGAATTTGAAAAGCGCCTCCGAGAGCCCCCGATGACACGCACCCCAGTCCATCAGCATCTGCAGCCATGTTGGGAAACCTGTCACCAGCGGGTTCACGCCGACCATCGCGTCCGACCGTCGCGCCTTGATCGCCACCCGTGCCCTTGCGTGTGCGAGAAACAGATTGGGGATCAATTTTCCCACCGCCTCCGCTTCCGCATCCACGTCCGATCCGCGCGGCAGCCCCGGCGGCATATAATAACGGTTCTGCCACCACGGCTTGATATAGCCGAAGGTCAGTTGGCTCGGCTCGTTGAAAGTGATCCAGTAATCCACCACATCCCCCATCGCCGCCGACACCCGATCCGCATACTTCGTGAAAAACTCTGGAAACCGGTCGCCGATCATCCCGCCGTGATCCCGCTCCAGCCACACCGGCCAGACGAAGTGATGAAGCGTCACCATCACCTTCATTCCGTGACCGCGCACGCACTCCGCCACTTGCCGGTAGTGCGCCAGCGCCGCCTCATCGAAAACCCCTTCGGAAATTTCCACCCGCGCCCAAGCCGTCGAGAACCGGAACAGTTTGCACCCCATCCCCGCCGCCGCCGCGATGTCCTCCTCATATCGGTTCCAGAAATCCGTCGCCCGTCCCCGCGCCGTCAGTCCCTGACAGCGCTCCCAAAGATCCCACACGTCCTCACAACCCGGATCATGGGCCTCCACCTGATGATCGGCATTCGCCGTACCGAAAAGAAATCCTTTGGGAAAAGCCATCGCGCACCGCCTTTGCACCCGTTCGGCGGGCCTGGGTCAAGGTTCTTCCATGAGGAGTGAGACAGTTACTGTCCTCTCCTTAATTCCATCCCGCCTCCCGAAAAAACGACAATAAGAGCCTGTCTGAAAAAAGGGCGAAGGCGAGGATCGACCTCCGAGGGGTCTGCGGGAATGGAAAGCGAACGCCCGAGAATGGGCGGATTTTCAAGCATTTCATGGGCGGTCGCGTTCTCTTACCATTCGCCGGACCGTTGCGGAGAACGGTCCCTGCCCTTTTTTCAGACAGGCTCTAAGGTCGTTGCTCCTTATCAGAAGCGGCTCACTCCAACTCCTTCGACAGACTCTCCCGCTCTTTGTCTGATAGGTTCGCGGCGTTGAAGGCGGCGCGGGCGGCGTTGAGGTCCGAGTCGCGCCAGGATTTCAGGGTATGGCGGAGTTCGTTGAGGCGGGCGTTGTCATCGCTGATGGAGGCGGCCCAGGAGAGGGCGGTGTTAGGATCGGTTTCGCGGACCTGATTGACGAGAGGCTGGATGGCGGCGTCGCGCGAGCTGCCCGCTTCCAGGGTGCCGAGCCATTGCGCGGTGGCGATGGCATCGTATTGGCTCCAAGATCTGGAAACCGCTTTCAGGCCTTCATCGCGGGATTGGCCGTTAGGAAGGGCGGCCGCCCAAGTGGATGCGGAGGCCGGGTCATCTTCCGCCCATTGCCCGGCAAGCTTACCGGCGGAGGAGGCGAGGTTTTTCTCCATGCCGTCCGGAGGCGAGGCAATTAGTGTGGAAAGCTGGCTGCTGGCAGACGCCGGATTGTCACGCGCCAAGGCGGGCAGGACAGCGGCCAACGCTCGCGCCCGCTCGGTGCCTGACAGACTATCCGCCCAGGTTTTCGCCGCTTCCGGATCGCTCTGGCCCCACGAACTGGCGACGTTGTCGAGTGCCTCGAGACGGCTCTGGCCTGCGGGCAGTTTTTTCCAACCCTGGGCCGCGGCCTCGGGATCCTCGCTGCTCCAATTGCTGAAAAGTCCGGTCACGGCGGCGGTTTGTTCCTGTGGATTTTGCAAGGAAATCGCGAAATCGAAGGCTCTTTTCGGATCGGTATTCGAATACTGCGAGAGCATTTGCGACAGTGTTTTGGTGCTGCGTTGTGCCTCCGGGAGTGCGAGGAAATAGCGCTCGGCGGCCGACGGATCCGACGAGATCAACCCCCGGAGGACGGAGCTGGAGGTGTCGATCTTCTCCCGGTCCGTTAGCTTGGCGACTTGTTCCTTGAGGAGATCCGGATTCATCCAGGCCGCGTTATACATTTGATCGCTGAGGTTTTCACGTCGCGTCGCGGGATCCTTCACTTGTTCGATCAGGTCGAAGGCGAGCCGCGTGTCATTCCAGTTGAGATTGCCGAGGAAGCGGTTGGTGGCGATGCGTTGGTCCGATTTGCTATCGAGGCTCATCAGCATCGACATGGCTTTTTTCGGATCCTCATCGGCGACGATTCCCAGAATCCCACCGACGATCTTGCCGCGCAAATGTCCGGGCTCGCCTGTCATTTGCTTCCAGGCGGCATCCGGGTCCTCCCGCGCGATGACTTTGTAAACCTCCGCAGTCGAGTTGGATTTCCGATCTCCGGTCAGGGTCTTCGCCCACTTGAGCGCTGCTGCGGGATCTTTCTGCGCCCAGCTCGCCGCCAGGGCGCCCGCGCTGTAGTTGCCGATCCGGTCGGGCGGCATCGATGCCAGGCGCGCTGCCGCCGCGACGGGATCTGTTTTCGCCCAAGATGCAAAAATCCGGCTCGTGTAATAGTTGCTGAAAACTCCGGGGCTCGCTTCTTTCATCAACAAGTCACACGCGGCGGATGGGTCATTATCGGATAGTGTGGAGACCAATTGCATGCCGGCGGTCTGGCGGAGTTCTCCTTTCGGCAGTTTTTCAAATTCCAACAACGCCCGGGCCGGATCGACCTTGCCCAGCGCGGCGAAACAACTCCCCGCTGCGGTTTTTTGAAAGGAGCGCGACTTGCAGGTATTCACAAATGCGATGGCGGCCGAAGGATCGACGGCAGCCCAGCGCTCGAACAACGCTCCCATCAGGGTGTAGCTGTCCCTGTCATAGCGATTCGGATTTTCCCGGAATTCCTTCTGCACCATTTCCACCAATGCGGGAATCTCATCGGCGGATAGCGAGTTCACGGCCAGCGTGAGCCGCGCGGAAGCCACCGAGTTTCCCTGTTTTTTGAAAAGCGCATGCACATCTTCCATCGAGGAGAGCGAGAAACTCTGGCCGCCGAAGGGATCGGTGCGGTTGGTGCGGGTGGAGGAAGCGCGGGATTCCCGGGTGTTCTGCCGTTCGGTTTTCGCCTCCTTGGCGGGCTCATTTCCCCCATGTCTTCCGGCCAGAAACCCGATCCCGAGTGCGACCGGCAACATCAACAGCGAGGGAGGTAGTTTCATGAGGGTCAGGTTCTAAACAGAAAGTGTTCCCGCGTCACGGGAAATCGTTAGAATGGGCGCGGATATCGGGATTGCCGCGTCAATTGACTGACATTTTTAGACGGCCTCTGGTTCGTTTGCAAAATAGAATACCGAAATGGGGGGAGTATGATCAGTCTTGCGATTGTCCGGAGTTCAAGCTTCAGCTTGTCTTCGAGAGCGGGAAGAGCACGCTGAAGCGCGAACTCCGGACAACCACTTGGTGGCACAAGCCGGAGGAGAAAATCTAACTCACTCGAAGCAGGCGAGGATCGCGTTGTGGACGTCATCGGCGGTGTGGACGGGGAAATCCGTTCCTATCAAAACAGGGTTCTCATTTTCCGGAACGACGTCGCGGCCGTGCGAGCCTTTGACGAGTGTTGCGTCCAACGGGATCACGTCGAGCAGGCCGCGCAGCCCGAGGCTTTTCTTGAGGAGGAATTTCGCGATTTTCAATTTGGGAAACGCGATGGCTGGATCGAGGAAAAGCTCGCAGGGATCGTAGCCGGGCTTGCGGTGGATATCGATGGTGCGGGCGTAGTCCGGCGCGACCGCGTCGTCCTCCCAGAAGTAGTAGGTGAACCAGGCATCCGCCTTTGAAATCGCGATGAAGTCGCCGGCGCGTTCGGTGGCGACGCCATTTTCCCACACATCGGTGGTGGTGCGGACTTCATCCACGCCGGGGGTGTTTTCCAACATCGCGCGGACTTCGTCACGGATCGACGGATCATTCACATAAATATGGGCGATTTGGTGATCGGCGATGGCGAAGGCACGCGAGGCCCCGCAATCGAGGGTTTCCAGGCCGAGTTCGTCCTTGATCTGAATCCAGCCTTTTTGACGGAACAAGCGGTTCAAATGGACGGGGTGGGTGACAGGCGAGATTCCGTATTCTGATAGGATGACGACGCGGACGTTACGGGATTCGTAGTAGTTGATCAGATCCGCAGCGACCTTGTCGATCTTGCGGAGTTCGTCAGGGATGTTTGCCGCGTTCGGTCCGTCCTTCTGGAGCGGGTAATCGAGATGCGGCAGATAGACGAGGCTGAGTGTGGGCGAGTGTTTTTCCTCCACCCATTTCGCGGAGGCGGCGATCCATTCGGAGGAAGCGATGCCCGCCGCCGGACCCCAGAAGGCGGGGAAGGGGAAGGGGCCGAGGTCTTTTTTCAGTTCCTCACGCATGTCCATCGGCTGCGTGTGGACGTCGAAAACCTTGCGCCCGTCCGCCGGATAGAGCGGGCGGGGAGTGATGGAAAAATCCACGGTGGAATGCATGTTATACCACCAGAAGAGCTTTGCGCAGGTGAAGCCGGGGACTTCGCGCCGCAGCTTGTCCCAGAGTTTCTCGCCGCGGACGATGTGGTTGCTTTGTTTCCAAAACCGGACCTCGGCGTTTTCCCGGTCATACCAGCCATTTGCCACGATTCCGTGGCCGGACGGCGAGGTCCCAGTGACAATGGAAGATTGCGCGGTGCAGGTGACTGCCGGGAAAGCGGGCTTGTAGGATTGCAGCCCGTTTTTCTCCGCGAACTTCGTCAGCCCCGGCATGTGCGGTCCCAAAAGAGATTTGGAAAGTCCGACAAGGTTGATGACGGCGAGGCGCATGATGAATCAGAAGAGAACCACGGATGGACGCGGGTGAACACGGATAAGATTTGGAAACGGGTCTCTTTTCATATCAGTGCGTTTCCGTGTTCATCGGCGGTTCGGATTTCCGGCGGTGTGATTGATGACGCGTTTCCACTCCAGGCGTCCTCGTTTGAAATTGAGAATTAAGCCCACGGGATGCCCTGTGATTTTGAGATAATTGAGCATTTGGCCAAGTTCGTGATCGGTCACACGCTCGACGACTTTGGTGTCCACGACGAGGAACCCAAAGACGATCAGATCAGGAACGTATTCGCCCACCTTGACTGTCTTGTAGATGACATCGTAGCGCGGCTGCTGGTTCCACGGAATTTTACGAAGCCCGAATTCCACGTAGAGGGCATTTTCATACGGCTTCTCCAACAGCCCGTGGCCAAGCGTATTGAGCACTTCGAACGCGCAACTAATGATCGCGCCGGTCTCCGTCTCAAATCTTAATCCGTGTTCATCCGCGTTCATCCGTGGTTCTCTTCTGATTCCGGCTTCACCTGCCGATCTGCCTCGCTGCTTGCAGTGTGTTTTTCATCAGCATGGCGATGGTCATCGGGCCGACTCCGCCGGGGACGGGGGTGATGGCGGAACAAAGCGGAGCGACTTCCTGATAGGCGACGTCGCCGGTGAGGCGGTAGCCGGATTTCTTCGACGCGTCTTCCACACGGTTGATGCCGACGTCGATGACCACGGCACCCGGCTTGATCCAGTCAGCTTTGACCATTTCCGGCCGTCCTACGGCGGCGATGACGATATCGGCGCGGCGGCAGATGCCGGGGAGATCCTTGGAACGCGAGTGGGCGATGGTGACGGTGGCATTCGCGTTTTTGGAAACCAGCAAAAGTGCCATCGGCTTGCCGACGATCATGCTGCGGCCAATGACGACGGCTTCAGCTCCGGAAGTGTTGATGCCGGAAATTTCGAGCAATTTCATGCAGCCGGCCGGGGTGCATGGGACGAAGCCGGACGGGTCTTCGAGCACGAGTTTGGCGACGTTTTCCGGGTGGAATCCATCGACGTCCTTGCGCGGATCGATCTGGCGGATGACCGCTTCCTCGTCGATGTGCTTCGGCGGCGGTGACTGGACGAGGATGCCGTGGACGGCGGGATCAGCGTTGAGATCACGGACGACCTGGAGCAATTCTTCCTGCGTGGTTTCCGCCGGGAGTTCGATTTTGACGGAATGAAATCCGAGTTCGGCGCAGGTGCGGGCTTTGGAGCCGACATAGACCTGCGAAGCGGGATCGCTGCCGACGAGCACGACGGCGAGGCCAGGCTTGATGCCCTTGGCTAACAATTCAGCGGTTTCCGCGCGGCACTCGTCGAGCACGGCGGCGGCTACGGATTTTCCATCGAGGATTTTAGGTGAGTTCATGGTAGAGAGGTCAGGCATCGTCGGTTCCGTTGAGGAGAATGGTTTCAAGTTCTTTGCGGGTGTTTTCGAAAGCCTCGTCGTCGAGCTTCGGCGGGACAAAATGCATCTCGCCGAAAATGACATGCACGCGGCTGAACGGCTTGGGAATGACAAAGCGGTCCCACGTTTTCAAGCGCCATGCCGAGGAATAGATGGCGTGGATGGGAACAATCGGCGCGCCGGTGGATTCCGCCAGCTTGATCACGCCGGGGTGGAATTCGTAGCGCGGGCCGCGAGGGCCGTCGGGGGTGATGCAGACGTCGAGGCCTTCCTGGAGCGCGCGTTTCATCCCGATCAAGGCGGCGACGGCGCGGCGCGAGGATGAGCCGCGCACGGCACCGAGTCCGAAAACGGCCATCGCATGCGAGAGCATCGCGCCATCGTGGCTGGCGCTGGTGAGCACCACCGCCTTGCGTTGTTTGCCGCCGGTTTTCCACCAGACGGGCGGGATCGTGAAAATCCGGTTGTGCCACAGTGCAAAAATGACCGGCATGGTGTGGGTGCCGGGCCGGGTGATGCCGCTGTGGTCCTCGATCTCGAAGCGCAGCGTGAACGACCACAGCTTCATGAGCCAGCCCGCGAGGGTGCCGAGAATGGTGCTTTTTCGGTCTCCCCGGATTTCGCTGCTTTTCATGGATCAGAGAAAACCTGCGGGATGAAGCGTATCGACGAGATATTGCTGGCGGGACATCAGTTCTTGATAGATTTCCTGGGTCTGTGGATCGGGGTCGCAACGGGACTCGGAATCTCCGGCCACCAGGTAGCTGGCGATTTCCTCGAAACCCAGCGATTCCCCGCTCTGATGGAAAAACGCGACCGCTGCCTGCATCGCCGCGCCGACTGCGGCCCCTTGTTTGCTGGAAACCGGGATGACAGGCGCGCAGAAAACGTCCGCCAGCATCTGCCGCATGACCGGGCTGACCACGCCGGGACCGAGCAGGCGGATCTCCACGGGATCGAATCCCAGGTCGCGCAAACGGCTCATCGCATATCCAAGGCCGAGCGCGACGCCTTCCGCAGCCGCGCGGGCCATGTGGGCCGGGGTGAAATTTTCCGGAGTGATGCCATGGAGCACGCCCTTGCCATCGGGCAGGCGCGGGATCGATTCCCCGGTGAAATACGGTAACAGCAACAGCCCGTCCGCGCCGGGGCCGACACTCGAAACCATCGATTCAAATTGCGCGGCAGACCAGCCGTAGTGGCGGCGCAGCACTTCGGGAGCGACGGCGGCGTTCGTGGTCGTCGCCAGTCCCAACCAGGAGCCGGTCGCATTGCAAAGCGGTGTAATTTCCCCGCGATAGTCGATCACCGGTGAATCCCCGACGCCGACGATCACGCCGGTCGCGCCGAGTTCCACGGCGACGGTTCCGTTAGTCACGCAACCGGCAGCCAGCGCGGCCAGCATGGGCGAGGCGCTGCCTGCGCTCACCTGCACCATTTCGGAAACTCCCCACTCTCTCGCAAGTGCGGGCCGCAACAATCCGCGCGGCTGGTCCGAAGCGCCGATCGGCGGAAGCAGCGAGGCGAGTTGCGGATCGATGAAATCCAAAAGTTCGGCGGACCATTTTCGTGTGCGGATGTCCAGCAGACCGGTTCCGGATGCGCTGCCCGCTTCCGTCGCGCGTTCACCGGTGAGCCAATACGTGATGAAATCCTGCGCGGTGAGCAAACTCGTCGCCCGTTGAAAATGATACGGCTCATGCTGTTTCAGCCAGAGGCATTCCGCAGCGGCGGATTCGACGCCGGGTGCCTGGCCGGCGAGTTCGATCAAGCCGGGTGCGCCACCGAAGGCGCGTGCGATTTCATCCGCCTGACGTTTCACCGAGACATCGCCCGCCAGTTTCGCCGGGCGGATGATGCGGTTTGCCTCGTCCAGCAGGACAAGTCCGCGTTGTGGTCCAGCCACGCCGATGGCGACGACACGTTCTTTTTGTCCTTCCAGGGCGGCAAGGCATTGGCGGACCGCGCGGTCCACTGCCTCGATCCACTGGGCCGGGTTCTGCTCGCAGTAGCCGGCGGGCAACCCTTCGATCCAATCATGCGGAACAAACGCCTCCGCACGGATCACTGCGGATTCCAAATCCAAGGCCACCGCGCGCGTGCCGCCATGGCCAATTTCAATTCCCAGGAAGTGCATGAGTGTTGTTTGAAATCCAAGTCCTCCTTATGATTGGCGGATGTTGCGAGTTTCTCCAACGCGTCCGCTTTGACAAGCCTTGCCGTCCGGAAACGGCGGTGCGGAGGCGGGATTTGACAGGTTTTGCGGATTTGGATATTCAACTTTCATGAATGACACGCCCACAGATCCCACGTTTTCCTCACTTGAGGAGGAGCGGGATGCCTCGATGAAATCGGCCCAAAGTCAGAATCCTGTTTGGTTTTACTCATGCGAGGGGGAGCGGATCGGGCCTGTGACTTTCAGCGAACTCCGAATCAAGGCGAAGGAGGGCGGGCTGAACCCGCGGCTCGATCTGGCGTGGAAACACGGGATGAACGATTGGCTGCCTGCGGGTGAGATCCCGGGTCTTTTCGAGCGCCGTGAGATCCCGGTAAAAAGGGAGGAGCTGGCCCCGGCAGCGGATCCCTACTCGCCTCCGAAACCGGAATCCCCGCAAGAGCGGATGGCTCGCGAGGAAGGTTGGCCGGGCGTCGGGAGAGGGAGCTTTCTATTGGCTGTCATTATATTTCCAATCATCTGGAACCTGGGAATTGCGACGGGACTGCTCTTTTTTGGGAAAGAATTCGGACCGGAAATCATGGGATTCGTGAGCGTGGGTGCGCCGTTCGTTCCGGTCCTGGTGGCGGTTGTTTACGGCGTGAAACGCCTGATCAACGTGGGCATGAGCGGCTGGTGGTATCTCGGAAATTTCGTGCCGATCCTGAATTTCTGGGTGGGTTACCGTTGTTTCGCCTGTCCGCCCGGATACGCCTATCATAAGAAGCTCGATGGCATCGGAGTGGTTCTTGCGATCATTTACTGGTTGTTGGTTCTCATCAGCATCGTGGCGGGGGTCGCTGCCATTGTGCTGTTGTTAGGTATGGCTGGCAGCCCCGAACTTCAGGAAAAAGTCCGTGAAGCAATCCAACACGCCATGGCGCAGATGCCTAAAAAGTGATCCAATACTCGAAAGAAACCGACGAGCGCCGCGAGGCTGGGCCGCTGGAATGCTGGTGCCTGCACGGAGCCGTCGGGCTGGCGGCGGATTGGCGTGGGCTTGCGAAACAACTCGCTGCCAGCGGGATCGGCTCGCGGGCGGTGGATTTGTGGCGCTTCCTCGACTGCTGTCCGATGCCGCTACCTGATTTTGGAAAAGCGCTGAATGCCGATGCCAGTGGCGAGGTTTTCCGTGGCAGCGGGCGTGCTTTGCTCGGCTACTCGATGGGCGGGCGGATGGCCTTGCATGCTCTGTTGGAAGAGGCGCATCCATGGCAGGCGGCGGTCATCGTTTCCGCGAATCCTGGGTTGGAAAATGAACGGGAGCAGGCGAATCGCCGCGCCATCGATGCTGAATGGGCGACCCGCGCTCTGACTGGAAATTGGCAGCAGTTTCTCGATGCATGGAACGCACAACCCATCCTCGGAAATGCGGCGATCCGTGACCCACAGGCATCCGGCCGGCTGATGCAACGCCGCCGCGAAGTCGCGCGGAGTTTCGTCGATTGGTCGCTCGGCGCACAGGAGTCGCTGTGGGACCGGCTGCGCGAAATTTCCATCCCGGTGTTATGGATCGCCGGGGAAAACGACGCGAAATTCCTCGCCCTCGCCGAGCGCGCCGTTTCCTTGATGCCGAATGCCCACCTCGCCACCGCCCCGGGTGTCGGCCATCGCGTGCCGTGGGAGGCGGAAACGTGGTTTGCGGCGGAGGTCGCCCGTTTTCTCAAACTGGGGCACGCTTGAGAAAGAGAAATGCACCGCGAATCTGGCGAATCGAGCGATCCCCCGGAATTCACTGTCTTCGCTCTGCGGGCCGCGCAACTGCTAGGATACTCCCCTCTTCCTCACATAATAAGCGCCACGCCCTTTTCCTCTGGGTTCGAGCATGCCTAGATCCACCAGTTCGCGGAGGCGAAGTTTGACGGTGCTGGGTTTGCCGTCCACGAGTTTGACCACTTGGCCGAGTGTGAGCGTTTCGTGGTCGGCTAGAAGCTCTGCGATTTTTCTAGCGAGCGGATGAAGCTCCTCGTCGCGGGTCTGGGCGAATGAAATTTTCTGTGCGAGCGCGTCCTTCTGTTTGGTGAGCGAGCGGAGGAAAAACATCAGCCATGCCTCCCAGTCCGGGCTTTCCGAGGCGAGGGTGGACTGTGTGCGACGCAAGGCGCGGTAGTAACCTTCCTTGGTGGATTCGATGACGCTTTCCAAGGAGCTGTAAGGCACATGGCTGTAACCGGCCCTGAGCAATGTGAGGGTGGTGAGCACCCGGGAAAGTCGGCCGTTGCCATCTTGAAACGGGTGGATGGCGAGAAAGACGACCACAAAAACGCCGATGAGCAGAAGCGGGTGGAGTGCTTGCTCGCGCTCGGCCTTGGTGAACCACGCGACGAGCGATTCCATCTCGCGTGGAGTCTCGAAGGGCGAGGTGGTTTGGAAGATGATGCCAATTTCCTTACCCTCCGCATCGAAGGCGGCGACGTGGTTCGGCAAGGTTTTGTAGTTGCCTCGGTGGCGCTCGTCCTTGGTGGAATGGCGGAGCAGATCGCGGTGAAGTTGGCCGATCATGTTTTCGGTGACGCGGATCTGATCGAACGCGTCGAAGACCTGGTCCATCACATAGGCATATCCCGCGACCTCCTCTTCGTCACGCGACTGGAACTCAGTGGCCCCAAGTCTCCCAAGCAGGTCCTCCACCTCACGGTCACTGAGCTTCGAGCCCTCGATGCGGGTGGACGAACCGACGCTCTCGATGGTCGCCACTTTGCGCAGCGAGGTCATTTTCTCAGGTGAAAGGGAATGCATCTCCTTCCATCGGCCTTTAAACTCATCGAGCTCGGCAATGAGGCGCAGTATTTCGGCTGTGATTGGGAAAACAGGAGGCTTCATGGCTGGTTTGGCTGATTTCTTAGCCGATTATGGCTGATTATGACCGATTAGCGAGTGATTTTCCAGTGCGTGCGGGTTGCCCGACCGCTCCGGATCATCCAACCTACCGCCCTTATGTGGACCACCGTGAGAGAATTTGAGGACATTCGTTATGAAACGACGGATGAGGGAAGCATCGCAAAAATCACTATCAACCGCCCGGAAGTGCGGAATGCCTTTCGCCCGCTCACGGTGAAGGAAATGTTGGTCGCCTTCGATCTCGCGCACGAAGATCCCAAGGTCGGCGCGATTATCCTCACCGGCGCTGGCGACCTCGCGTTCTGCTCGGGCGGCGACCAGAAAGTCCGTGGCCACGCCGGTTACATCGGCGAGGACGGCATCCCGCGTCTTAACGTGCTCGATCTTCAGAAAAAAATCCGCTCCCTGCCGAAGCCCGTCGTCGCCATGGTCGCCGGTTACGCGATCGGTGGCGGTCACGTTTTGCACATCGTCTGCGATCTCACCATCGCTGCCGACAACGCCCGCTTCGGTCAGACAGGCCCGAAGGTCGGCTCGTTCGATGGTGGCCTCGGTTCCAGCTACCTCGCCCGCATTGTCGGTCAGAAAAAAGCGCGTGAAATCTGGTATCTCTGCCGCCAATACGATGCCCAACAGGCGCTCGACATGGGTCTCGTCAACACCGTCGTCCCGCTCGCCGATCTCGAAAAGGAAACGCTCCAATGGTGCCGTGAAATGCTCGCCCACTCGCCACTCGCCCTGCGTTGTTTGAAGTCCGCTCTCAACGCCGATTGCGACGGCCAGATGGGCCTGCTGGACCTCGCCGGAAACGCCACCCTGCTCTATTATATGAGCGAGGAAGGCCGCGAAGGAAAACAAGCGTTCCTCGAAAAACGCGTCCCGGATTTCTCGAAATTTCCACGCGTGCCGTAGAGCCGATAGGGGGCGGGGACGTCTCGTCTATGCCCCTTACGATGCCCGGCCAACGCCCTTGGTCTTCACTCCCTTCCCCTTCGATCATGCCCGCCAGAAAAGCCGCGAAAAAGAAGTCTGCCTCGATTCCGCTCCCGCCCGCCACCGACTGGCGCACCACGGATCAGGACGAAATCCTCCGCCGCGTCCAACGAGCCCGGGACGAGAAACACTCGATTTCCAACCTCCACGCGGAGCACCCGGTCTTCTCTACCTTCGCGGTGAAATCCCCCAGCGGTATGACCTATCAGGTGGAGATCCGCGACCTCGCCGCCCGTGCTTTTTCCTGCACCTGCCCCGACTTCCGGACCGCCGGCCTCGGCACCTGCAAGCACGCCGGAGCCACCCTCATCTGGCTGAAACGCCGCTTCAAAGGCGAGGTCCTGCTGGCGGAAAAATCCGGATCGAAACGCATCGACCTTGTCCCGGATGGCGAAACCCTCCGCATTGAGCGCAATTTTTCGAAACTCCCCGTTTCCCTGCGCCCGCTTTTCGAATAAACGGGCCGATTGTTTCGCGATCCGGAAGGAGCCATCCAAGTCATCCGCCGCACTGGGAAAATCCGCATCTCCCAAGACGTCGATCACTACCTCGAGTCCCGCCACCGGCAAAGCCCCCGAAACAGCGGGCAGAAGGTGGAGGATCATTTCGTCGGAGCCGACCAAATGATCGAGATCGGCAAGGGCGGGCAACGGTCCGTGAAAACCGTGATGATGTCGCGCTATGCCTGCTACCTCGTCATTCAAAACGCCGATCCGGCCAAGGAAATCGTGGCTCAAGGCCAGACCTACTTTGCTATTCAGACCCGGCGGCAGGAGTTAAGCGACGAGGAGAT
>JBDSZP010000125.1:0-10858 GCA_039925065.1 Luteolibacter sp. | reverse complement strand
CGCCATGGGTGCCTTCCTCCGACGAGTTTTGAGGACCCATTCTCGGAAGGCACCCATGGCTGGCCCTTTCACTTTTCCCGGCACGGGAAACATACAAGGGTTGAACTACAAGCACTTGCTTCGCACGATTTATTCGACGTCCCACTCGAACAATCCGGCGGAGAAATTATCCACCAGTTGGAGTTCGAGCCGGAGGGCGGTGGTTTTCACGGGTTTGAAATTCACTTCGACCGGGGTGCCTTTGGTGATCGGGTAGGATCCACTGGCCGTGACCGGCTCCCATTTTCCGGCTTCGGTGAGGTAGGTGATACGCCACGATTTCGGCAAATGGCATTCGCCAACACCGGTGTCGTCGAACCACGAGACGGTAACCTTTTTCACGGTGGCGGCTTGTTTGAACTTATACTGGATCCACTCGGAGGTTCCCTTGTGCGGCCAGAAATCGAAGCTCTTGGCAAAACCGTCGGTCGCGTTTTTCGGCATCAGTTGATCGTTCAGAGCGTCGGTGGCCATGCCGCCTCGGGCGAACGAAGTCGTGATTTTCGCTTGGGAAGCGAGAGTCGGACGCGGGGCCATGCGGGAGCTGGCGGCATCGCGTGGCATCCAGACCGTCATCGGGCTGTTGCCGCGGTTGTTCCAGAAAGCATAGGGGATGGCGGTGAGATGGGCGGGTTTGCCCTTGGGGTTTCCTTGCGCATCGCGCTCGGCGCGTCCGGCGTCGGAAATGTCGATCACGGTGACTCCGTCCATCAGATCAGGGTGGGATATCGGAGTGAATTTCGCGGAGGCGGGGAGGAAGGCATCGAAGACCGCTTGTTCGTTGTCCACGCCCTCGAGGCAGTAAACCACCGGGCCGCGCTCGATGGCGGATTGGTTGCGGGTGGCGGCGATCTTTTCATTTCCGGCAACCCGACGGACGGGCATAGGGAGATCCAGCGTGATTTTGTCGCCGGCGGCCCAAGTGCGCTTCACAAGCAAATAGCCTTTTTCGGGGGTGGCGGAAATTTTTTGCCCATTCACCGAGACACTCCATGCGGCTGGCGTGGGGTTTTCATAGGAATACAAATCGGAAGGAAGCGGCTTACCTTGGACCCAGCCTGGAAGACGCAGGGCGAGGGTGAAATCGGCGGACTTCGTCGGTTTGACGGTGAAATTCACCCGACCGTCCCACGGGTAGTTCGTTTCCTGGGCCAGTTCGATGGCGTTTCCGGAGACGGTGACCTTGGCGGTGCTTTGGGCATAGAGATTGGCATAGATCCGATCGCCCTGCACGGCGTAGGCGTAGCCGCTGAGTGAGGCCAGAGTGCGGAGTACGTTTGGCGGACAGCAGGCGCAGCCGAACCACGGGGCGCGTCCGGCGAAGCCGTGGTTGTTCTGTTCGTGGCCGTCGTATTCGAGAGGATTCGGATAGAAAAAGCGATCACCGGAAACGGAAACACCGCTGAGAAATCCATTATAAAGCGTCCGCTCGAAGACATCCATGTATTTGGCATCGCCGCTGAGGAGGAACATGCGGTGGTTCCAGAACATGAAGGCGACGGCGGCGCAGGTTTCGTTATAGCAGCGGTTCGGCAGCTCATAATCATCGCCGTAGGCCTCGCCGGACGCGCGCGCGCCGCAGCCGCCGGTGAGGTGGAGTTTCCTGCCGACGACGTTTTCCCAGATTTTTGAAATGGCGGCTTGATAGCGTTGGTCGCCGGTCAGCGCGGCGATGTCGGCCATCCCGCTGTAGAGATAGTTCGCGCGGACGGCGTGGCCCACGGCTTCGGTCTGATCGACGACGGGTTTCTGGTTCTGGTTGTAGGAACTCCGGTCGGGACCTTGACCACGGTTATCGAGGAAAAATTTCGCGAGGTCGATCCAGCGCTTGTCGCCCGTCTGGCGGTAGAGTTTAGCCAGGCCCATCTCGATCACCTCGTGCCCGGGAGCGATCCGGGGTTCGCCGTCGCCGAAATCGTGTTGCAGGAGTTCCGCGCTTTTCAGACAAATATCGAGCAGCGATTTGTTGCCGGTAGCCTGGGTGTAGGCGAACCCGGCTTCGTAGAGGTGGCCGAGGTTATAGAGCTCGTGGCTGAGGATCGGGTCTTTCAGCCAACGTTGTTGATCCACCCAATCGTGAGCCGGGCTGTCCGGGTGCATCGTCCGGAACGTGTAAAGATAGCCGTCGGATTCTTGGGCGGCGGCGACGCGTTGGATGAAATTGTCCACCTTGGCGGTCAGCGCGGCGTTCGGTTCCACGGCGAGACAGAACGCAGCACCTTCGATGACTTTGTAAACGTCGGAATCGTCGAAGGGGTAAACGGTCGGCGGCTTGTTTTGAAACGTGGTTTCGCCTGCTGCCCGGCGTTTCATGGTTTCCGCTGCGAGATCGAAGTTCAGGACGCGCTTCGAGGTTTCACATTGGCCGATGGCGAACGGGAGCGTGACGTGGTTGTTGGTATCCTGACGGATTTTCCAAAGACCATCGGTGATTTTCACATCGGTGAAAGGAACCGGGCTCACCGGATAATCCGCAGCGGAGAGCGCGGTCGGGAGAAGGCAGGCGGCAAGCAGGATGGTTGAGCGCATGGTGGGTTTGAACGACTACGTGTGGATAACCCGCCACGTTACCGGACGGCGATGAAAAATTCCGAGCGGGAATGGCAATCATTCGGTGGGCGGCGCGGGATGAGCGGGATGAATTTCAGTTAGTGGGATGGAGTTGGCCCCGGCACGGGCGGTGCTCAACCGGCACGAGTCTCAATGCACAGGATTTTCCAAAACATTTACGTGAGGCGTTGGCTTTGCGCTTTGATGATCGGCTTGCCGGTTTCGTCGTCGGGCCAGACTCAGGCATCCGAGCGATCCGTTCGGGAAACCATCGCCGCAGCCGCAGCGGCACCCACCCCCGCCGCGCAGAGGGAAATCATCCTTTCCCTGAAACTGAAGCCATCGCCGGAAGCAGTTTCGTGGTTTGAGAAATGGAAGGAAGGCGGAATTTTCCTGCATCAGGACGCGGCGGGTCTGGTGACTCCGGTCCTTCTGGCAGGCAGTGCGGCGGGCGATGGCTCGTTCGCGACTCTACGCGTTTCCGATAACTCGCCGCTGCTTGCCCCTGATGGCACGGCGATCCGCATCAATCCGAAGGAAGTTGAATTTGCCGATACGGACTCCGGCTTGCGGCGTGCGATGAAGGAGGTTTCCGATCTCGCCGCGCTGGCAGATCCGGACACGGTGAAACGAATCCGTGCCATCCAGGATTCCGCGATTGGCCAGAAACAGGAAAAACTTCCAGCCCTCCTGCTTCTGAAATCCACCGAAAAGGATCCGAAGGTGATCCGCGCCCTCCAGGAGGCCATCGCCATCATCCAGCTTCGCTCGCCGGTCCCTGCCGAGCGCGTGGCAGCTTGCACGAAACTGGGAGAACTGAATTCACTCGCCGCCAAGGACACTATCAAAACCATCCTCACCGAGGCTCAGGCGGCGAAAGACACCGCAACCATCAACGCCGCGAAAGAAGCGATCTCCGCCATCGACGCTCACATTTCGCGAATCAACGCCGTGGGAACAGCCTTTCGCGGACTATCACTCGGATCGGTACTGCTTGTGGTTGCCATCGGGCTCGCCATCACTTTCGGCCTGATGGGAATCATCAATATGGCTCACGGCGAACTCATCGCGGTGGGAGCCTATACCACCTACATCATCCAGAATATTTTCGCTGCGGGTTTGAAACTGTCGCCCTTCGGTATCTCCATTTCCATTCCCGGAATGAATCTATCATCCGGAAGCATGGGGTATTACTTTGTCGTCGCCCTGCCCGCCAGTTTCATCGTCGCTGCCCTTGTGGGCCTGCTTCTGGAGCGCACGGTGATTCAATTTCTCTACCGCCGTCCGCTTGAATCCCTGCTCGCTACCTGGGGAATCTCGCTGGTGATGCAACAGCTCTTCCGCTTGATTTTCGGAGCGAACAACGTGCAGGTCTCCAGTCCCGCATGGCTATCAGGAAACTGGACGGTCAACGATGTGGTCTTCGGTTGGAACCGCGTTTTCGTAATTGGTTTTGCCGTGCTGATCATCGTCGCCACCTGGCTGGTCCTCAACAAAACCTCGCTCGGCCTGTTGATTCGCGCTGTCATGCAAAACCGCAACATGGCCGCATGCATGGGCGTCCGCACCGGGCGCGTGAACATGATGACCTTCTCCTTCGGCTGTGGTCTGGCAGGTTTGGCGGGTGCGTTTCTATCACAAATTGGCAACGTCGGTCCGTCGCTCGGGCAGAACTACATTGTGGACTCCTTCATGACCGTGGTGGTGGGAGGCGTCGGAAATATTCTCGGCACCGTCATCAGCGCCCTCGGCATCGGCATGGCCGACCAGTCGCTCCAGCAATACCTCGGCAATCCGGTCATTGGGAAAATCCTCGTGCTCGGTGCTATCATTCTCTTCCTGCAATGGCGTCCCGCCGGCCTCTTCGTCACCCGTTCCCGCAGCCTTGACTGACCGATGACCAAACCACCCCTCAGCGGGCGCGTCAGCGTCCCATTTCTGATAGCCGCCGCCGTCTTTCTGGTGGTCGTGATGCCGGCTCTCAACGCGTTCGGTTTCATTGAGGCATTCACCCTGAATCTTTGGGGCAAGTATCTCTGTTATGGAATCATGGCGATTTCCATTGATCTGCTCTGGGGATATACCGGATTGTTATGTCTCGGACAGGCGCTCTTTTTTACTCTGGGCGGCTATATGATGGGCATGCATCTCATGCTGATGATCGGGAAGCTCGGCCAATACAAAAGCGATCTTCCGGACTTCCTCGTTTTCCTCGGTCACACGGAGCTGCCCGCGTTTTGGAAGCCGTTCTATTCATTTCCGTTCGCCCTCGCGATGATCATCCTGGTGCCTTCGGTCATCGCCTATCTGTTTGGTTATCTTGCCTTCCGTTCGCGGATCAAGGGCGTCTATTTTTCCATTCTCACCCAAGCACTCACCTACGGCGCGGCCCTGCTGTTTTTTCGAAATGAACTTCTGCTGGGCGGAAACAACGGCTTCACCGACTTCCGGACCCTGCTCGGTGCCGATTTGAGAATCCCATCAACCCAGCGAATTCTCTATATCTGCACCGCCCTGCTTCTCGTCGGTGTGGTGGCGATCTGCAAATGGCTCACCCATTCCCGTTTCGGGCTCATCCAGCGCGCCATCCGCGATTCGGAAAACCGCGTGCTGTTTTCCGGCTATGCAACCGCGAATTTCAAGCTCTTCATCTTCGTCTTCAGCGCGATCATCGCCGCGCTGGCCGGTGCGCTCTTTGTCCCGCAGGTGGGCATCATCAACCCTAGCGAAATGACCACCGAGAAATCCCTCGAAGCGGTGGTGTGGGTGGCGCTCGGTGGACGGGGCACACTCGTTGGTCCGGTCGTCGGAGCGATCAGCGTGAACGCTCTGAAGAGTTGGGCATCCCGCGCTTATCCGGATCTCTGGCCGCTCATCCTCGGCGGTTCGTTTGTGCTCGTCGTCATCTTCATGCCCAAGGGCATCGTCGGAATTCCTGAACAGATCCAAGGACTCATCGCCCGTTTGAAAAAGAAGACCGAGGAAGAAACTCCGGTTCCTGCCGAAAAATCCCCCGCCACCGACCCATGATTGTCGAAACTCCCCACCTGGACACCAAGCCGTTCCTGCTCGCCGCCGAAGGACTGAGCAAATCGTTTGATGGATTCAAGGCCATCAATGATCTCAATTTCTATCTCGACGAGGGTGAACTCCGCACGGTGATCGGACCTAACGGTGCCGGGAAAACCACCTTCCTCGATCTCGTCACCGGCCGCACCCAGCCCGATGTCGGGACCTTGTTATGGGACGACGGAAAACACGATCTTCTCAAGCTCAACGAATACGAGATCTATCGACTCGGCATCGGCCGCAAGTTCCAGACGCCCACCGTTTACAACGACCACACCGTCACCGAGAACCTCATCCTTTCCCTCGCCGGCTCGCGCGGCATCTGGCACAGCTTGTTCGGGAAAATCACCTCCACCCAGCGCGACCGCATCGCTGAGATTTTGAAAACGATCAAGCTCGCTGATCACGCAAGCCGCAAGGCTGGTGCTCTCGCTCACGGCCAGAAGCAATGGCTGGAGATTGGCATGCTGCTCGCCCAGGAAGCCCGGCTCCTGCTTGTGGATGAGCCGGCCGCTGGCATGACGGATGAGGAAACCTACCGAACCGGCGAGCTTCTTCTATCACTTGCAGGAAAACACACCATCGTTGTCATCGAGCATGACATGACCTTCGTTCGTCAGATATCCCAAGGGCGCAAGGTCACTGTTCTTCATCAGGGGCACGTCCTTTGCGAAGGCCCTGTGGACAAGGTGCAATCCGACGAACGCGTCATCGAAGTCTATCTCGGTCGCAAATCCAAAGCCGCATGATCGCCGCCCCTGAAATCACCCAAAGTCTGACCATCTCCGATCTCCGTGTTTCCATCGGAGGCAGTGCCATCCTGCGCGGCGTGAATCTGGCGATCCGCCCGAAGACGGTATTCTGCCTGGTGGGACGCAACGGTGTCGGTAAAAGCACCACGCTCAAAGCGCTGATGGGTTTACTGGCCGCCGATTCGGGAAGACTGGCGCTTGAAGGCATTTCCATCGATCGCGCCGATTCAGCGGATCGTGCCCGCATGGGATTGGGTTATGTCCCACAAGGTCGCGATATTTTCCCGCATCTTACCGTCGAGGAAAATCTCTTCATCGGTCTGAACGCCCGTGGCCAAAAACGTGACGCCAGCCAAACCGATCGTATCTATACTCTCTTTCCCATCATCAGGGAATTCCTCCATCGCAAGGGTGGCATGCTTTCCGGCGGTCAGCAACAGCAGCTCGCCATCGGGCGCGCGCTCCTTACCAAGCCGAAACTTCTGATACTCGATGAACCCACGGAAGGCATCCAGCCGAACATCATCGACCAGATCGGAGATGCCATCAAAATGCTCCGGGCGGAAGGTGAAATGAGTATTCTTCTGGTCGAGCAATACCTTGATTTCTGTAAGGAACTCGGTGATGACTTCGCGATTCTGGAACGAGGATCCGTCGCTGCGTCGGGCGGTATGTCCGAACTAACGGATGAGGTGGTGAAGGATTTCCTGACGGTGTAACACGTTTTGTGCTGTTGATTGGTTGAAAAGCAGGTGCCTCGATGGGCACCTGCTTTTTTATTTCCGTAAGGACCACGCGGCGCACGAATTCCTGGCATGTGTCGAATTCATCCTTATCAGGAATTTGCTTCGATGGATTCATGCAACAAATTCCAATTTCGATTCAATGGCACGGATGGAGCTATAGGTGTCTGGCGGACCCCCGCTAAACCAGCAACCATATCTATCCGACATGAAAAGCAAAACACGTTTCATCAAAAACCATTTGCCACACCTGGCGCTCCTGCTCAGTACCGCCGCCGCGATGGGCGGAACCGAAACAGCACCAGCGCCGGCCTCAGTGACAATCCCTGACTGGCTCAAGGTCAGCGGCTACGCGGCCGCCTCCTATACTTATACCGACGTCCAGCATGGTGACAGTGATGAATCCTTGTTTGATGCCGGCACTCCTCTTGATGCCGTGAAACTGGGCCTTGAAGCGACCCAAGGAGATTTTTCCGCCTATGCGAGTCTCTTCTACTCACCGAATAGCGATGCGAATTCATTCGCTGGCGGCAGCGAAGCCGGTATTCTTGATGCTTATGTAACTTATAAGACCGGTGACTTCAAAATCACCGGGGGTAAATATCTGAGTTACCTCGGATATGAGGCATTTGACACGGTCAACATGACCCAGCTCACCTATGCCAACAGCACCACCGGCGGAGTTCCTGCCTATCACACCGGTATCAAGCTGGACTACGCGACGGATGTCTGGGGTGCCGGATTCAATGTTTCCGATTCCATTCGCGGACCCAGCTTCTGGGAAGGTGATGCCGACTGGGGCAATGGCCTCGGTTATGAAGGCTATGTCGTTTACAAGGGCGTGCCAAAGCTCACTCTTTGGGCGGGTTTCGCCTACGACGATACGGAAGATCTGCCGGATTTCTCCTCCTATGATTTCTGGGCCAGTTATGATATCAGCGATAAACTGACGATCGCGTCCGAAATCATCTACGCGGATAATACCCTCAGCGGTGCGAACAGTGCAGTCGGCGGTCTTGCTTTCCTCAAGTATGCCTTTACCGACAAATTCTCGACCGTCTTCCGCTTCGGTATCGACGAGGTGGAGTCCACGGGGCCGACTGTGATCGCTCCTGACAACTACAAGTATACCATCTCCCCGACCTATGCCTTCAACGAGCATTTCCTGATGCGGGCTGAAGTAAGCTACACGGATTCGGCTACGGACGTGTTTTTCTCCGGCGTCCAAGCGTTGGTCAAATTCTGATCCTCAATCTCCCTGCATCAAACGGTTGGGGCGGAAGAGTGTTGCTGATTCTTCCTGCCAACGCGCTCTTCCGCCTTTCGTTTGGCATCCGAACATATCCAAATTTTTCAATTCCACTCCTATAACAACATGATCTCCCGATTCATTACCTCCGCACTCAGTGCGATCCTTCTGACCGGCGCGGCCGTCCGTGCCGAGGAAACCGTCAAGGTCGGCGTGCTCCACTCCCTGAGCGGCACGATGGCTATCAGTGAAACATCGCTCCGCGACGTCCTTCTCTTCACCTTCGATGAAATCAACGCCGCCGGTGGTGTGATGGGCAAGAAGATTGAGCCCGTCGTTGTCGACGGAGCCTCGAACTGGCCGCTCTTCGCGGAGAAAGCCAAACAACTCCTCGATCAGGACAAGGTTTCCGTGACGTTCGGTTGTTGGACATCCGTCAGCCGCAAGTCGGTCCTCCCCGTGTTCGAGGAAAAGAAGGGCCTGCTTTTCTATCCCGTGCAGTATGAGGGTGAGGAAATGTCTCCCAACATTTTCTACACCGCGGAAGCCGTGAACCAGCAGGCGACTCCCGCCGTGGATTACATGCTCGAGGAAGGAAAGAAGAAGTTCTATCTGATCGGATCTGACTATGTCTATCCACAGACGACCAACCTGATCCTCCTTGAGTATCTCCTCAGCAAAGGCGTGCCTCTCGAAAACATTGGCGGCGGCTTCACCAAGGATGCCAGCGGCAAGATCATTTCCGCAGGCAAATACACCCCCTTCGGCCACACGGATTACCAGCAGATCATCTCTGAGATCAAGCAGTTCGCCGCTTCCGGTGACGCCTGCATCATCAACACCCTGAATGGTGACACCAATGTGCCCTTCTTCAAGGAATACGCGGCCGCGGGTCTGACTGCCGAGTCCTGCCCGGTGGTTAGTTTCTCGGTTTCCGAAGACGAGTTCCGCGGTCTCCCTGCCAGCCAGTTGGTCGGCCAGCTCGGTTGCTGGACTTACTTCCAGTCGATCAAGAGTCCCGAAAACGCCAAGTTCATCAAGAATTTCCAAGCCTGGCTCGCCAAGTCGGACGTTCCCGGAATCGTCAAGGAAGGTCGTGTGACCTGCTCGCCGATGGTGCTCTCTTACGACGGGGTCTATCTGTGGAAAGCGGCCGTCGAAAAAGCCGGCAGCTTCGATGTGGAAAAAGTCATGGCAGCTCTGAAAGGTGGCATTTCCTTTGATGGCCCCGGCGGCAAGGTCACCACGCAGGCCAACCATCACCTGACCAAGAACGTTTACATTGGTGAAACCCGTGCTGACGGGCAGTTCAAGATTCTCAAGGAATACAAAAACATTGTCGGCGAGCCTTTCCTCAAGGGCACCTACAAGTAACCCGATTTTCCCCGCCTCCCCCCGGTTAGTGTGATTGGACCATGCCCTCTGCGGAGGGCATGGTTTTTTCGTGACCCGCTTGGCATGGCCGTTGCTGACAAGCAGGTTCCGCTATGAAAAATTCCTGTCTTTATGAAGGTCGGCAAGCCGCCGTGCGTTTGCTTTGCATGGGAGTTTGTTTCCTGCCATCCCTGTTGATGGCGCATCCCGGCCATTATCACCCGGATGAAACCGACGAGTTTGATTTCTTCCACGCGACTTTTTTCCACACCCACGGCGCACTTGAATACGTCCTTGCGGGCTTGGTTGTCGCCAGTATCATGGTTTTTTTCTTCAACCGGAAACCGGCGGTCCGGCTCTGCGCGTTGGTCACGGCGGTGGGTTCGCTTTTGCTACCACTTCTCTAATCATTCGCGCTGATGCATCTCTCACCGCGTGAACAGGAAAAACTTCTCATCGTCGTCGCTGGCGATCTTGCGCAGCGCCGCCGTGCCCGTGGCTTGAAGTTGAACTACCCGGAAACCGTCGCCCTCATCACCGCCGAATTGTTGGAAGCCGCCCGTGATGGAAAATCCGTCGCCGAGCTGATGAGTTACGGCACCACGCTCGTTTCCCGCGATGAGGTCATGGAAGGCGTTGCCGAAATGATCCATGACGTCCAGGTGGAAGCCACGTTTCCCGATGGCACGAAACTCGTCACCGTCCACAATCCCGTCCGATGATCCCCGGAGAAATCATCACCCCGCCCGGCGCTCCTGACCTCGATCTCAATGCGGGACTCGATGTAGTTAGTATAATTGTCGCCAACACCGGCGATCGCCCGATCCAGGTCGGCAGCCACTTTCATTTTTTCGAAGTGAACAGATCGCTTCAGTTCGACCGCTCCGCTGCGCGTGGTTTCCGACTCAACATCCCCGCTGGAACCGCCATCCGTTTCGAGCCGGGCGACACCCGGGAAGTGCCCTTGGTGGCATTCGCCGGAATGCGGGAAGTCCACGGCTTGAACAACTTGGTGAATGGAAAGCTATAGGTCCTGAGACCCATACGGCCCGATGAAACAATCCCGAAAAAACTACGCCGGC
>JBDSZP010000124.1:0-29118 GCA_039925065.1 Luteolibacter sp. | reverse complement strand
GGTGCTCCACCTCGGACTGTTGGAAGCCCGGCTGCACCGTATCCAACGTGGCGGCGGCAAGCTTCGTCCGACGAGCTTCGGTGGAGAGCATTTCGGCCTCATGGGCCTTCCATTCCGATGGAGTCGTGAGCGGAAAATAGACGGAATAATGCTCCTCATAAACGCGGTGGAACGGCACGAAGACGAGTTCCTGCGGGCGGACCACTCCATCGCTGCGGAACTCGGCGAAGGCTTTGCCGGTGGGCTTGAAATGCGCGAGCAAGTCGGCCTCAGCCGCAGCGACAATTACCGGCGGCGTCTGGTCGGTTTTACCCGGAGCCTTGAGATGATCCTCCCAACGCTGCTTCGCGGTATCCGGGACGTTGGGCAGCGTCGGCACGATGCCCGCCAATACGTTAGGTCCGTAGAGCAAGGCGAGGATTTTCCCGTCCGAATGCGGCAGCGCTTCGGTGCGTAGTTTCATCGGAAGCTGCAATTCGACGATATCGCCGGATTTCCACTCTCGATCGATGGTTAGATACGAAGAGGGAGCGGAGGTCACCGCCACGCTCTGCCCATTCACCTTCACCACGGGCAGCACGCACCAATAGGGATGACGGATTTTCAGTGCGAATTTTACCGGCTTCCCGGTGGCAATCGTGAATCGCACGGTATCAGAGTTCGGGAACTGCGTCTCCTCGCGGAGCCTTATTCCCTTGTCCTTCCAGTCGAGTTCACTTGCCATGAAAAGGTTCACCCAGAGCGAATTGGAGCTGTGGAAATAGGCTTGCTCGCCATAGCGGGCGGGATTTTCCATGCCGGTTCCAACACAACACCACCAACCTCCTTCGGGCTTGGAGAACACCTTCGTGCCCACCGATTGGAGTCCTAGGAAATAGCCGAACTCACCCGGCTGCCGGCCGATGTTAGCCATAACGTGATTGAGCAGCGCCCGCTCGACAAAATCCATCTCAGCCGCCTTCGGCTCCCACGCAAACAAGTGCCCGGTGAGTTTGATCATGTTGTAGGAGTTGCAGGTCTCGGCGGTATGTGGCTTGAGATTCTGCGCAAATTTTTCGGGCGGGAAAAAGTGCTCGTCATTGCCGTGTCCGCCAATGGCGAACGAGCGCTCGTTCACCACACTATTCCAAAAAGTCCGCGCTGCGGTGAGATATGCGGGATCGCTTGTTAGCTCATACTCGCGGGCAAGGCCGACGATCTTTGGGATCTGGGTGTTGCCGTGCTGGCCATTGAGCAGATCTTGGCCGTGCTCCAGGGGATTCAGAACGGCATCATGATGGAAAACCGTCCGGGCAAGCTCGAGATAACGTGGATTTCCAGTATCCGCAGTCAGGTCCGCGAAAACTTCGTTCAGGCCGCCATGCTCGGCTTTGAGGATTTCCTGAGCCTGCGCGGGAGTGAGTTTTTCATAAACGCCTGCCAGATAGTCCGCCAAACGGCGCTCGACATCGAGAGCCTGCTTGTTGCCGGCAAAGTGCCACGCATCCCGCAATCCGGCGAAAACCTTGTGCAGGGTGTAATTCGGCACCCATTCGTCATTGAGCGCAAAACCGGACGCCTTGATCTTACCTTGCCGGAGTTCCTCATAGACCCGCTTGTTGACGGGCAGGACATAGCCGTCGCCGTTAGCCTGTTGGCAGGCGGCAAGTTCGCTAACAACATAGTTCACGCGTTGCAATGCCTTGGGATCGCCAGTGGCGGCATAGAGCGCGGAAATCGCGGAGAGATAGTGTCCGAGGCTGTGGCCGTTGATGCCCCTGGCCTCCCAACCGTCATAGCGCTTGGCCTTTTCGGGAAGTCCGGCTTGGGCACGAAAGCCGGAAAGAAGGCGGTCGGCATCAACGATTTCAAGCAGATAGCGGGCATCCACATCCTGGCGCTGCTTGAACGGGCCATCAAGCAAGCGCACTTGAGCCAACAGAAACGGGCTCGCCTCGGGCACAAGCGGCGAAGCATGGGCGAACGGACAAACAGCCCAACAGGCGACAGCGGGCAATACCCAACTGAACATTTTCAAATTTTCTAACATCATTAAGGAAGCGTGGGAAAAACCGAGATCATGGCGAGACGGCCACCCGGTAAAATCGGGTGGGTGCGACAGCTCCCTGCGAGTGAACGAATTCGATGGAGGCATCCGCTCCGGGAACCACATCACCCGTATCGTGCCCGTTTCCGGAAATCAAGTCGTCCGACCATTGAAGACGGTATCCATGTCCGCTGTAACCCTGAACCCGGATCTTGCACTGATAAGTCCAATCCCTTGCCACGTAGGCGCTCCCGTCGGCAGTTCGTTGCCGCCGAGGTCGTTCCGGTCTCTCGCCGCTCCGTTGAAATTGGCGACATCAGCCGCACCAGGGACCGGCTGTGACGTGGAATAGGACAAACTCGCCGCGTTCAGGGACAACCCCGCAGTGGCCGTGAAAATGGCCGCTTCTAATCCAGCCGGGGCCACCAAACGGCTCAGGTCATGGAGACAAAAGGGTGCCTCGATCGGGTTTCGAAAAAAAATGCTGCATGGATTTTTGAAAATACCTTCCAATCTTAGAAGCATTTTTTTGATGCATTATTAGCACCATATCTGTCCTCAAATCGTTGATTGAAAGAGAGTTAAATCACTATTCATTCGATGAATTCATGATGCATAACCCGCTGAATCCTTGGTTAGAAATCGATGACAGACAGGTGCTTCGATCAATGATCGTCGAGGATGATTTCCTGCTCGTCCCTCCGACCCGAAGACGCCGCCAGCGATGGCACCCGGACGGGATTGAGAAAGAGCAGAGCGAAAGCACCTTCCTTTCGCTGATCATTGGCGTGGCCGACAAGAGTGTCAGCCCTCCTTATGCAGCATGCAGCAGCCTTACGCCTTGCGGACTTCTTCTGCGATGATCCGCAGGCCATCCTTAACAACAGCCTCATCCATCGCGTAGGAAACTCGGATGCATTCGTGGCGGTGGGGCCAGGATTCGTCGGCGTGGCCGAAGAAGAAATATTCGCCGGGGATGACGAGGACCTCGCGTTTTTTCAGGCGTTCGTAAAGTTCCTTGGAAGTGATCGGCAGGCCGGGGAACCAGAACCAGAGGAAAAGCGCACCCTCGCTGCGGTGCATGAACCAGTCGATGTCATCGCCGAACGCCTCCATCGCGGCCTCCCGGGCGAGCTTGCATTTTTCCTGATAAAACGGACGCACCACTTCGCGGCTGAGGCGGAGGATCTCGCCGGATTTCACCAGCGGCAGGGCGATCTGCTGGCCGATGTTCGGATTGGAAAGTCCTGCGATGGCGCTCATGGAACCGAGCGCACGGATGATTTCCGGCGGGCCGATGACGATGCCGGTCCGGGTGCCGGGCAGGCCGATTTTCGACAGACTGAAGGTGAGCACGACATGCGGTTCCCAAAAGGGCGTGGCGTCCGCGAAGATGATGCCGGGAAAAGGGGCACCGTAGGCATTGTCGATGATCAGCGGGATGCCGTGCTGTTTCGCAAGGTCTGACAGGTGCGCCACCTCGTCGTCGGTGAGGACGTTGCCGGTGGGATTGGTCGGGCGCGAGGCGCAAATGGCGGCGATGTCCGGAGTGATTTCGAGATTCTCGAAATCGACGCGGTATTTGAAATCGTGCGGGCCGTTTTTCTCGATCAACGGAGTGACGGCGCGGAAGAGATCGCCGCCCACGCCTTGGTTCGAATAGCCGATGTATTCCGGGACGAGCGGGAGCAGGATTTTCCGGCGGCTGCCGTCCGGCATTTCTCCGGCGAGGAGATTGAAGAGGAAGTAAAACGCGGTCTGCCCGCCGCAGGTGATGGCGACGTTTTCCGAGGTGATGTCCCAGCCGAAGGTCTCGCGAAACAGCGTGGCGATGGCTTCCAGGAAATGCGGGTTTCCGCGCGGCGGATCGTAGATGGTGAGAGCGCGTTCAAGGCCGCCCATTTCCTCCATCAGCTCTTCCAGCCGCCTGCGCCAGACGGCGTTCATTTCCGGGATGCGGGCGGGTTGGCCGCCACCGAGCATTTTCAAATCCGGACCGCCGCTCGCGAGCGCGTGGCCGAGGTCATCCATCAGCTCTTCGATCCCGCTGCCGCAGCCGAGGTTCCGGCCAAATTGTGAAAATTCGTATGACATCTCCGCTCGCGACGTTCTATGATGCGGCTTCACTTCAAACAACCCCGAATCCACCATGTCCATCAAAGTCGGCGACAAAGCCCCAGATTTCACCCTCGTCAGCCAAACCGCGGAAGGCCCGCAACTCGTCACGCTCAGTGACCTGATCGGAAAATCGAACATCGTGCTGCTCTTCGTGCCGATGGCGTTCACCGGCGGTTGCACAGCGGAGTTCTGCCAAATTTCCAGCGGCATTTCCGAATACGATTCGCTCGATGCGAAGGTGCTCGGCATTTCCGGCGACAATCCGTTCGCGCAGGAAGCTTGGGCAAAAAAGGAAGGGATCACCATCTCCCTGCTGAGCGATTACGAACACGCGGTGACCAAGGCCTACGGCGTGGCTTATGAGCAATTCCTGCCCGCTAAAAACCTGATCATGGGCGGCGTGGCCAAGCGCTCGGCTTTCGTGATCGATAAAGCTGGCGTCGTGCAATACGCCGAAGTCCTCGAGGTCCCGAGCGATATGCCGAACTTCGAGGCCATCAAGGCCACCCTTCGCGGGCTCTGAGTAGGACACAATCTCCATTTTTTGACCAGAAAGCCGTCGGGCAAATTACCCGGCGGCTTTTTGCTAACGCCATCTGGACAATTCCCGCCACTTCCTGCAAGAACAGCACAAGTGAAACGTTTTTTCAGATCTGAAGCGGGGGCAGTCGTGCTGTGGGTCCTATCGTCCCTGGTGCTGGCATCGGTGATCGCCCCGTGGATCTACCAGGGCGGCAAGGCGCTTGCCGCAGCGGCGGCCACGCACGAGCTATCACACTTTTGGGAATGGCTGGGCGCGGCGTGCGGGAAGTCGAAGTTCGATCGTTTTTACAGCCGCTCGCTATCGTTTTCCGCGCTGGTCCTGCTCCCGTTTTTATTCCACAGGGTTCGGAAAGTGGGAGCCGCCCGCGAAGCCATCATCCCACGGGTGAAAGTGCCGTGGAAATCGGGGTTGCTGCAAACCGCAGTGGCCTGCTTGATCGGGGCAAGCTTCCTTTGGGGGCTGGCGATGATTTTGCATGCTGCGGGAGCCTACACCGCCAATCCGCATCCGCTGAAAACCGGTAAATTTCTCGCCGCCGTGCTCATGCCTGCCATCGCCGCGCCGCTGGTGGAGGAAACGCTGTTCCGGGGAATTCTGCTGGGGCTCTGGCTGAGATCGATACGGCCGCTCAATGCTTGTCTCGGATCCTCGCTGCTGTTCGCGTTCCTGCATTTTTTGGATCCCTCACCGGGCTTTGCCATCACGGATCCGAGTGCGCCCTCCGCAGGCTTTCAATTGCTGGGCAGCGCGCTGTTCCATTTCACCGAGCCGCGGTTTTTCGTAACGGATTTCGCGACGTTGTTTGTGGTCGGCATGATCCTCGCGTGGGCGCGGGTGCGCACGGGCGGCCTTTGGTTTTCCATTGGTCTCCACGCCGGCTGGGTGCTTGCTTTCAAGTCCTGCAACCAGCTTTACCTCGACGTTCCCAACCACTTTCTGCGCCCTTGGGGTGTCGGCAACAACGTCCGATCCGGGCTGCTGCCGATGCTCACGTTGGGACTCACCGCCGTGATCTGCCATTTCGTTTTGCAGCGGTTTGAGAAGCCCCGAAAAGAGCTTCTAGCCGCGCATCACGGTGACAACGAAGACCTGCTGAAATCCGCCGCGCCGTAGGATCTTCGCGCATTCATCGACGGTCGATCCAGTGGTGAAAACATCGTCCACCAAGACCGCTCCGGACGGGGATTTGCCGATCCAGCGCTGCCCGTTTTCCGTGAGAACAAATGCGCCGCGGAGGTTTTCCAAGCGCTGGGCACGGGTGAGAAGCGTTTGGGTTTCCGTCGAGCGGGTCCGCTGCAAAGCCTTGAGAACAGGCAGTCCGGTATGGACCGCCAGCACCCGCGAGATTTCCTCTGCTTGGTTGAAATGCCGGTGTTGGTAGCGCTTGCGATGGAGCGGCACCGGCACCAACGGCCATCCGCCATCGATCGCCGGGAGCAGGCGGGGATCGGAAAATGATTCGTAGGCAAGCCGTCCGAGTTCCTTAGCGAGGTGGATTTGGCGGCCATATTTCAGGCGATGAACCATTTCCAACGTCCGCTCATCCCGGACGGTGGCGGAGCGGGCGAACTCGAAGGAAAATTTCAGTTTGCTGCAATTCGGACACGCGAACTCGCCATCGATCCGACCTTCGAACGCCTCGCCGCAAGTCTTGCAGAATGGATCGGCGAGACGAGGTAAATCCTTGTGGCACGGTTCGCACAAGGCTCGCCCGTCCGCCAAGCCGTCGCCGCAGACTTCACAGAGCGGCGGGTAAAGCAGATCCAGCGCGCGTCCGGCGAGTTTCCGCCAGCCACTGGGTTCAAGTGGCGGATTCGGGCGCATGGGAATCAGTGGAAGTCAGGTAATCGATCAATACTCCGGCGAGCAAAATTCCGCCCAGCGGCACCAGTCCTTGACGCAGCGAAGCCCCGGCGATCACCCACATCATCGAGTTCGGCTGGGTGGACGCCACGGTCACCGCAGCCATGATCCCGTTGACGAAAATCCAGCCCGAGTGCAGTCCGATCGGCAGCCAGAGCGAAGCCGTCCGCCAACGCGCGAATGCAAGAACACCGCCGAGCGCCAGCAGCGGCACGAAGTTCCCGAGCAACATCCGCGGATCTGAAAACTCCGAGAGGATTTTCCCCAGCAATTCAAATCCGATTCCCGACGCATCCGGGTCCGCGACGTTCAGGCCGAGCGGTGGCTTGAGGAAATGAACCAACGCAAAAAACACCGCCGAAACAGCGAGCGCCGCCGCCGGACGCATCGCGCGCAGGAAAATCCCCAGCGCGATTCCGCGGAATAAGACTTCCTGCAACGCCGCCATGCCCAGGGCGATCACGGACGTCCGCAGCAGCAATTTCAGATAACCCTCCGCCGGTGACCGCCACTCGAAAATCCCCGCGATCATCAGCACCCCGCCGATCAGTAGAAAAAGGACGGTCACCACGAGAAATCCGCGCAGGACATGCCGCACAGCACTGTCATTTTTGACCAACCGCTGGCCAACCTCCAATTTCCTCGCACCGCTCGGCAAACGCAAATGCCACGGCCTTTTCGCCGATCCGTCAGCCGCCCGACCACCATGCAACCATTCGACGAAGGGGATGAACAAAACCACCGCCGCCAGCAGGATGCTCGCCTCGAAAAATCTCGGGAAAGCCGCCGCCCGACAGAGATCCGCCAACCACTCCACCGGCCCGTTCGTCTGCTTTACGGAAGAAACCTCGGACAGGGCTTTTCCCGCATTATAGAGCAGCGGAGAGGCCCACGCGCCGAGCATCACCGAGGCTGCGGCATAGAGCCACACCTTCAGAACATCGCTGAGTGCTTGGTCGCGCATGGGCGCAGCCTGCCATCTCCTGTCAGAAAATGAAAGCACTCCGCACGTCGATTTTCCCTTGGTGATGATTGGCTGGCGGGCATAGATTTTCTCCATGATTCGCATTGAACCTATCGGGAAAATCCACAGCCAATGGGGTGAAGGCCCGGTTTGGTGGCAGGGAGCACTTTATTTCGTGGATATCGAGGGACACTGCGTGCATCGGTTTGATCCGGCGGATGGCAGCGAGCGTTCTTGGAATGTCGGCCAACGAGTGGGCACGGTGGTTCCCCGCGAGAGCGGCGGGCTGGTCATCGCGGGCGATCACGGGATCTATTTGCTCGATGAGGAAACCGGGGCGCTGACCCACATCGCCGATCCCGAGCAGGACCTGCCGGACAACCGCTTCAACGACGGAAAATGCTCGCCGGACGGGCGGTTTTTCGCAGGGACGATCAGTTTGGTGAAAAAGACAGGCACTGCGAAACTTTACCGGCTGGATCCGGATCTGACACTGCACGAAGCGTTCGGACCGGTGACGAACTCGAATGGCATCGTCTGGTCTGCCGATGGAAAAACGGTTTTTTACATCGATACCCCGCGCAAGGAGGTGCTGGCGTTTGATTACCAGGAAGACGGGCATTTGCGGAATTTGCGCAGCGTCGTTTCCACCGCGCATCTGGAATCCTCGCCGGACGGCATGACGATCGACGCGGACGGAAACCTGTGGATCGCGTTTTGCCACGGAGCCTGTGTGGTGTGTTTCAATCCGGAAACGGGCGAAGAAGCGCGCCGGATCGAGCTGCCATGTTTGGAAACAACCGCCTGCGCATTCGGCGGGCCGGACCTCGCGGATCTCTACGTGACGACCGGCGTCCACAAGTCGGTGGTGGAGGAAAACGCCGGGCGCTTGTTCGTAATCCGTGGGCTGGGCGTCAAAGGCCTGCCAGCGAATGCGTTCGCGGGCTAAAGAAACTTCAACGATTCTGTAAGACGAAATCGCTGTAGCGGGGTAATGTCATTTTCCCCACAAAACCCATGAAACTCAAACCCATCACCTTGCTGGCAGCCCTCGCAATCATCGGGGCGGGAGGATTTATGGCAGGCCGCGTCTCATCGCCAGCTCCGGCAGCCACCGCTGGAAACGGCCCGGCGGAAACACGTTCACCGAGATCTTCACAGTCGATGACCGGAAGTGCCGAAGTCCAGAAATCCCCGCACGGCAAACGCCCGGAACAGGCGAAAACACAAATTTCCAAGGACCGGTTGGCGAAGCTGGATTCGATCATGCGCGGCGAAAATGCGCTGGATCGGAACCGCGCCTTGCTCGCTTACATCGACCAACTCGGACCGAACGATTTTGAAGAAGCGGTCGCTCATTTCCGCGAATTGGGCATCACCGACAGCCGGATGGGAGAGTATTCGCTGCTCCTCTCGGCTTGGGCCGGGGCTGATCCGGTCGCCGCGCTGGCCTATGCGGAAGAAAACACCCGCGAAGGATTCGCAGCGGATACGATTCTCGCCACATGGGCCTCCGCCGATCCCGAGGCCGCAGTCCGTTGGGCGAAAGCGAATTTCGATGGCGATGGGGCGAATCCCTACCTCGCCGGGATCATCCGTGGCATCGCGGGTTCCGATCCGGCGCGGGCCACCGAACTGCTCGCCAGCATGCCCCGCAGCGAGGAGCGGGCGAAAGGTTTGGACGCGTTTCTGCCTCATTTGATCCAACAAGGAGCCGAGGCCACCCAAGCCTGGATCGCGAAACTGACGGACGATTCATTGAAAAACGGCGCCATCATGCGCTCGGCGGACAAGCTCGCTGCCATCGATCCCGCAGGCACCGCATCCTGGCTGCTCGCCAATCCCGGCGAGGCCTCGAAACGCCGGATGGACGACGTTTACTCGACCTGGGCGCAGAAGGACGAGCAGGCGGCGCTGAATTCATTCACCTCACTTCCTGCTGGCGAGGATCGCACCAACGCCCTGCGCGGAGTGATCACCAGCGTGGCGATGGACAATCCCAAGGAGGCGATTTCCATGTTGGATCGCTACCCAAATGATGTGAACGACCAAGTGGTGCGCAATGTGATTTGGCACTCGTTCGGCAGCGATCCATCGCTCGCCGTCAGCCAGATTCCCCGCATCACCGACGAGGGCCAGCGGAACCAGATGTATCGCCGTGCCGTCGGAAATTGGCTGGAGCGCGATCCGGCGGCCGCCCAAGCATGGATGCGCAGCAATCCATTGCCCGAGGCAGTTCAAAAAGACATCAACCGCAAGCAATCCGGCCAGTAAGCCACCCTTTCCGGATGTGACCTGCGTGGGGCCGCTTTCGCCCGCGTTGACATCCGCTTCTCTCCCATACAACTTCCCCGCCCATGGACACGATGAAACTTCTTCTTGGCGCCACCGTCGCGCTCCTGCTAGGCGCTCTTGCGGTTTCCTGGCAGGGCATGAAAAACGGCGTAAAAAACGCCCCGAGCGATGAACTCGCCCGCCTCGAAAAACAAGTGAGTGAACTCCGTGCCGAGCAGGACAAACTCGCCCTCGAACGTCAGTTGCAGACCCTCCGCAGCGCTGCTCCAGTCACTCCCGCCGCAAACGCTGCCGAGATCGAAGCGATGAAAGCCCAAATGGAAGCCGGAAAAGCCGCCATCCAGAAGCTCGAAGAGGAAAAGGCCAAGCGCGATGCGAAGGTCGCAGATGGTGAGGAATTGGAGATGGATCGGCGGAAACTCGAAAGCACCGACATCGAACTCAAGCGGGCGCGCATGATTGCCCAAGCCCTGCTCATCGGCCGCGTCCAAGAATACGTGGAAGACGCCCAATACGGCGGATTCATCACCTTCAGCGTCCTCATGCCGGAGCAAGTCCAAGTGGGCACCATTCTCGCCATCCGCCGCAAGACCGGCATCCTCGGCCAGCTCAAGGTTTCCGAAGTTTCCGCAGACGGAGCCATCGCCAATCCCCTTCCCGGTGCCGGCACCTTCAAGCCCGAAGTCGGCGACGAACTCATCCTGCCTCCGCAATATTAAGCAGTCGCAATTTCCCAGTCTTCCCACTGATCACTGATTACTGATCACTTCATCCCTCTTTTTATGTCCACCACTGTCGGCCTCATCTCACTCGGTTGCGCGAAAAACCTCATCGACTCGGAAGTCATGATCGGTCACCTCGCCCAAGCCGGAATGTCTCTCACGCCTGATCCCGAGCTCGCGGATGTCCTCATCATCAACACCTGCTCGTTCATCGATATGGCGAAACAGGAGTCCATCGACGCCATCTTCGGTGCTGTAAAAGACCGCTCGGAAGATCCGGACCGCGAACGCCAGAAAATCATCGTCGCCGGTTGTTTGTCCCAACGTTTCGCCAAAGACCTTCCCGGCATCATGCCTGAAGTGGATGCCTTCATCGGCCTCGACCAAATCACCAAGGTCGCCCCGATCATCGAAAATCTCCTCGGGAAATCGAACGACTCGGAAGTCCAGAAAACCGAAGGCCCGGCCGCCACGGAAGATCCGCGCGACTTCGTCACGCTGAAACCGCAATACGTCCCGGACTACTCGACGCCGCGCATCCGCCTGACACCCGACCATTTCGCCTACGTGAAAATCGCCGAAGGCTGCAACCACACCTGCACCTTCTGCATCATCCCGACCATCCGCGGCATGCACCGCTCCCGGACCCAGGATTCCGTCGTCCGCGAAGTCCAGGCGCTCGTCGCTTCCGGCGTGAAGGAAATCAACCTCATCTCCCAGGACACCACCTATTTCGGCATGGACAACTGGGAAGGCAAACGCCCGACACCAAGTTCTCCCGTCGATTCCACCCGTGGCGAATCGCTTTCCACCCTGCTCCGCGAGATCAACAAGATCGAAGGCGATTTCTGGGTCCGTTTGCTCTACACCCACCCCGCGCATTGGTCCGACGAACTCATCACCACCATCGCCGAGTGCGACAAGGTCGCGAAATACGTCGATATCCCGCTCCAACACATTTCCGACCGCATGCTCACCGCCATGAAGCGCGTGACCAGCGGCGATTACATTCGCGACCTGCTCCGCCGCATGCGTGCCGGCATCCCCGGCCTCGGCATCCGCACCACCTTCATCGTCGGCTTCCCCGGCGAGACCGAAGAGGATTTCAACGAGCTGCTCGAGTTCATCGAAGAGTTCCGTTTTGAACGCGCCGGCGTTTTCCAATACTCGAAAGAAGAAGGCACCCGCGCTTACAAGATGGACGGCCAACTCCATCACGCCACCCGCAAAAGCCGTTGGTCCCGCGCCATGGCCGCCCTTCAGAAAATCGCCGGAGAAACCAACCAGGCCCAGGTCGGCAAAGCCGTCCGCGTCCTCGTCGAACAACCCGGCGTCGCCCGCACCCAGTGGGACGCCCCGGAAATCGACGGCTCCGTCATGGTGGATGAATCCATCCCCGTCGGCGAATTCGCAGACATCACCATCGGCGACTGGCGTGGGTATGATCTCGTGGCCGCGCGCTAAATCTTCCTCTTCGCTCGTAGTCCCGCCCTTCAGGCAGTCTTCCCTCCAAGGAACGGCGAACTCTGATTCGCCGTGGCCCATGGAGCGCCGATGAAAAGCGGTTCACCTCGCCCCATCGTCATCTCATGGGCTTCGGCGGATCGGAGTCCGCCACTCCTTGTTCCATCAAACCTCAGGCACTGGCCCCAGCGCATCCGCCGACCAAAGAATCCGTCCTTCCGGGCCAGCCTCGTCCTGCGGCAACGTAAGACCGCACAGAGACTGTGCGGACCACTTCAAGCCGCCGAACTAACAGGCCACCTCCAGCCTATTCCTTCGTGGCCACCTTGAAATTGCGGTCGTAGGCGTGCCCCTGTTGGAATTCCATGAAATTCCTGGCGAGGCCGGTGACGAGAGTGGATGGGATGGAGGTGCTGTCGTAGATTTTTTTCCCGGTCGCATCATGGATGATGATGACGTAGCCGAGGTAGCGTGCACCGAATTTCGCGTAGCCACGGTCATCGTAAGCGGCGGTGAATTTGCCGACGGGGAAGACTTTCAAGCCCAGCGGCTCCAGTTTCGGGAGATCGAGGCTCACTTTCTTGAAAACGAAGTAACCGCTGGTGTCAGTGACCGGTCTGCCGAGGAAAAGCGCGGTCATCTTGCCATCGTGCGTGGTCAACTGGGTGTCCGGATTGCGGATGGTGACCATGGGATCAAGGTTGATGCGCTTGTCATCGAAGTCGTCCATGCCGTTGGTTTTGTGGTATTTTCCGACTTCCACGGCGAATCCGTAGTGCTCGGAAAGGTTGCCGCCCTGACTGATCCAGGTTTTGACCGCTGCCTGGGAGGCGTCATCGAGACGGGCAAGCTGGATGGCGAAGGTTTTTTGATCGGACTCGCGAGTGATCGTGAGATTGGTGCCGTCGCTGGAAACAAGCCGGGCATTGATGGTGGCACCGCTTTTATCCACCAACGGAGTGACTTCGCTGGCAGCCCGCGCGGTGTGGCTGAGGCCGGCGGCAAGCACCAAGACCCGGAAACCTGAAGTGAGTCTCGGAAAATTCATCCGCGCTTGATAACAGAGCCCCGATTTCCCAGCAAGTGACGAAATCGGCACACTGGAAACTATCCGGGCGATTTTTGTCCTCCTATCACGAGCGAGAGAATCAACGGTCACGTAGATCGGAAATTAGGTGAGGGGCTCTATCTGTGAGCCGCAAACCGCCAGGACGAAGATGTTGTAACCGCAGATTACAGGATATTATGGATAAGAGGGCCTGGGGGTGCGTTTCGGACATCCGACACCATGTAATTTTGAATCCTCGAATTCATCCCGATTTGAGTGTCTTCATCCGTGACCATCCTGTAATCCGCGGTTAAAAACATCTGATATCCATCCCTGATGGAAGGACCGGGCACGTTCCCAGAGTTCGCTTGCCCGGCTGAGGGGAAAATGCACTGCTCGGGACATGCAGAGACCCTCTTACATCCCGGAACACTGGAATCTGCCGGATGCGCTTCGCAGGCGGCTGGGCGAGACCGTCGGCAAGCAGCGGATGATCGATGAGGAGGGCCACATTATGCTTCTTCTCCATCAGGTTCCGCGTGAGGAGGACGACGAGGTGCGCTCGGCGATGGTGGTTTGGCGGGATACCGCGGGCGATTGGAAAAGCTCGCCGAATCCGGGTGGTTTGGAAGGTTTGGAAAGCCTGCTTTCCTCCTATCGCACGGCGATTCATGAACTGGACGACGCCGTGGAATCGGCGAAATCGGCGCGGGAGTACTTCGAGGTGATGCGGAAAATGCATCCGCTGCAACGGGCGACCCGAAACATGTTCGATGCGATTCAATCGGTCCGCCGCGTGTTGCCGGATGACACGCGGATCATCAACGTCCGCGACCAGGCAGCGGATCTGGAGCGCGCCATCGAACTCGTCGCGGCGGACGCCAAGGCGGGCATGGATTTCACCCTCGCCGAGTCCGCCAACCAGCAGGCGATTTCTGCCGAGGTGGCGAATCAGGAGGCCCGGCGGCTCAACCGCATGGCCGCGTTTTTCTTTCCGCTGGCCACGTTGGTGGCGGTGTTCGGCATGAACCCGCCGGAGACAATCTATCGCAGCTCCGGCTTCTGGATGGTCCTGGTGGCGGGAGTTGTGTTAGGATTCGTGGTCAACGCCCTGTTGGTGCTGGGGAATCGGAACAAGGGGTAGTCCGTTTGCCAGAATTGCTTGCCGTTTATTCCGTCCTTGGCGCTGTCCGGAGTTCAAGTCTTCAGCTTGTCTTCGGAAGAGCATGGTAAACCATGAACTCCGGACAGTCTCCAGACGTGCGGACGTGGCGGGGTTTAGGCGAAGAATTTGACCACGGAGGTAAGGAGGGAAGAGGGAGGTCACAGAAAAGAGTCGGTATTCTCAACGGTTCGGTTTCTGAAATCTGAAAACCCTCTTCCCTCCATCTTCCCTCTGTGCCTCCGTGGTCCAAGCTTTTGGGTATTTTCGTCCTTGGCGCTTACGCCGGCCTAGTCATTCCGTCGGAGGAAATCCAGCAGGGCTTCGGCGGATTTTTTGGAAATGCCGGGGAGCGTGGCGATTTCCTCTGGGGTGGCCTTTTTCAGCCTGGCGACGCTGCCGAATTTTTCCAGCAGGACACGTTTTTTGTTGGGTGAAATGCCGGGGCAATCGTCGAGCAGGCTTTCCTTCATGCGGCGCCGGTAGAGCAGCGCGTTGTAGCCGTTGGCGAATCGGTGAGCCTCGTCGCGGATGCGCTGGAGGAGCTTGAGGGCACCCCGATCATGCGGGATGCGGATGGATTGATCGCGGCCGGGGATGAAGACTTCCTCGTGCTGTTTCGCGAGACCGACGACAGGAAGATCGTGGAGACCGAGGGCGTTCAACTCCCGAACGGCCATGCCGAGTTGGCCCTTGCCGCCATCGACGATGACGAGGTCCGGCAGCACGATTTTCGCCCGCCCCTCGCGGGCGAGCCGGCGCTGGGCTTCGACGAGATTTTCCTGGGAGAACTCCGCTTCAGGATTTGCGGCGCTGTTTTCCAACAGGATGCGCGAGTAGCGGCGGCGGATGACTTCCGCCATCGAGGCGAAGTCGTCCTGGCCCTCGACGGTCTTGATACGATAGCGCCGGTAGTTCTGATGGTCCGGCTTGCCATCGGTGAAGCGGACCATGGAGGCGACGATGTGATTGGAGGAAACGTTGGAAATATCGAAACATTCCATCACGCGCGGCGGGCCAATGAGGTGGAGTTCCTCGCCGAGTTCCGCCAGATCTTCGGTGGGTTTCACGGTCGTCTGGACGCCGCGGCCACGGGCGAACTGGCGGGTGGGGCTGAGGGTTTTTTCGAGGTTCTGGAGGATGTCGCGGAGATTGGCGGCTTTTTCGAAATCGAGGTTTTCGGCGGCGGCGGACATTTCGGCACGGAGTTTGTCGAAGGTCTCGCGTTTGCCTTTCCCTTCGAGAATCCGGCAGGCTTCCTCGACTCTCTCCATGTAGGCCGCGTGATCGATGCGGCCGATGCAGGGGGCGGAGCAGTTCCGGATGATGTCGGCGTTGCAGTGTTTGTAGTCGCTCTCGCCGGGATTGGCCGGGCGGCAGACGCGCAGACCGAGGCTGCGGTTGAGCCATTCGAGTGTGCTGTGAAGGGCGCTGGAGTGAGGAAACGGACCGAAATAACGCGAGCCGTCGTCCTTTTTCATACGAGTCGTCTGGAAACGCGGCCAGGGATCGGCGAGGCGGATTTTGGCGAGCAGGAAGCGTTTGTCATCGCGGAAGGCGACGTTGTAGCGCGGCCGGTAATCCTTGATGAGCTTACCTTCGAGCAGCAGGGATTCCTCTTCGTTGCGGACGATGTGGAATTCGAAATCGTGGATGGAATCGATGAGCGCGCGGGTTTTCACGTTGGCCCGCATTTTCTGCGAAGCCATGAAATAGGAGGAAACGCGGCGTTTCAGATCCAGCGCCTTGCCGACGTAGATGATCGAACCAAGACGGTCCTTCATCAGGTAAACCCCGGGCTGGTGGGGCACCTCGCGGAGCTTGGCTTTGAAATCCGGTTCGGGCATGTGCTGGGTTTATCGAAGGGCCGGAATCGGAAAGATCAACCGAAAACCCGATCCCTCGCGGCTGGGACATGAAAGTTACGCTTCAATTTTCCGTAAGAAACGGCCTGCTGAGCCCGGGCTTGCGTTGGCTCAAGAGATCGCTACGTTTTTCTTCCAACTTCATGAAGTGCTTTCCACTGACCTTCGCCGGGTTCTTCCTCTCCGCGCTTTCGACCTTCGCCGCGACTGCTGAGACCGCCGCGCCGCCCAAGGAGACCAATTTCCTCGCCATCCTCGCCAAGGGCGGGATCATGATGTATCCGCTGGGCCTGATGTCCGTGATCACGCTGCTGCTGATCATGCTTTTCCTGCTGACCATCCGCCGGAATGCGATCGTGAGCGATCGTTTCATGAACACCGCGGAGACGATGATCCGGAAACGCGACTACCTCGGACTCGCCGCCTACAGCCACCGGCGCAACGAATGCATGGCGCGGATCACTCAGAAAACGATCGATTTCATGACGACGAACCCGACTTTGTCATTTGAAAACGTGCGGGACGTGGCTCAGGCGGAAGGCTCGCGGCAGGCCGGAATTCTCACCTCGCGGATCACCTATCTTTCGGATATCGGCTCGATCGCGCCGATGGTGGGTTTGCTGGGAACGGTGTTCGGGATGATCACGGCGTTCCTTGATATTTCCGCAGGTGAAGGAGCCGGCGTCCGCCAAATGGGCATGGCGCAAGGGGTTTCCGAGGCACTGGTCGCAACGGCGGGCGGCTTGGCAATCAGCATTCCGGCGCTGACGTTTTACTCCATTTTTCGGGGCCGGGTGCATAAATACATTTCGGAAATGGAAGCGGGGGCGACTCATCTGATGGCTCTGCTGCACGGCGAGTTCGAGCGCCAACCGACCGTCCAGTCTTACGCAAATCCGGTGCAACGTCAGCCGCGCGAAGATTACGCCATACCAATTCCCTCTCCGTTGGCCTCTCCATTGGCTGGCGAGCGGCCCGATCTTCACGGAATCTAATCGCCTGCACGGATGAAATTCTCGAACCGACAACCGCCGCCGATTGCCCTGCAGTTGGCCCCGATGATCGATATCTTGCTGCTGTTGTTGTGCTTTTTCATCATCAGTTGGCAATTCAGCCGTTCCGAAACCGAGCTGAAGGTCTCTGTCCCGACCGCCCAGGAAGGCGCGGATCCCAGCCGCCAACGCGGCGAAATCATCATCAACATCCTCGCTGACGGGACCATCCGCGTGGAAAGTGTGACGGTGGATCTGGCGAAATTGAGCCAAAAGCTCATTCCCATCGCCGCCCAGTTCAAGAATCAGCCCGTCCGAATCCGTGGTGACGGCGGCGTACCTTACCAACGGATCGTGGAAGTCATCGATACCTGCCAGAAATCCGGCATTTGGAATATTTCCTTCGCGACCCAACGCCCGACGCCGACGAAGTGATTCGCTTGGCAAATTACTGGCAACGGACCAACCTCACCGCATCTTGAAACGCGCGCTCGCACTCCTCCTCATCGCTTCCAGCCCGGTAATCGCACAGGTTCCCCGGGCCGAGGCCGTCGATCCAAAGCTCAATCAGGATGCCGGCAACGATTTTTTCCTACGGGGAAAAAACCTCTACGATTCCGCCCAAGCGAGCACTGCCCAAGACAGCCGGGTGGATTTTTATCAGCGCGCCGCCCAGATTTTCAACGACTACCTGAGCTCGTTCCCCAACCACCCGAATGCCGAAGCCGCGTGGTGGTTTCTGGGAAACAGCTATTATCAGTCCGGTCAGATCGATGAGGCCAAACGCTGCTTCAACACCTTGCTGAACCGCTACGGTCAGGGAAAATGGGCCGCCGCCGCTGCCTACACCCTCGCCGCCGATTATTATAACAAGGGCGACTACGCCTTCGCGGTGCCGATGTTCGAACGCTACGCCGCGAACGCGGCGAAGCCGGAAGACCGGCCGCGCGGGAATTATTACGCAGGGCTTTGCTATCGGCTGCTCGGCCGGGATCGCGAGGCCATTGGTGCTTTCAAGAAAGTCATTGATGATCCTGCTGGCGGATTATTCGCCGGGCAATCGAAGGTGGCGCTCGGGCATCTCGCGCTGAAGTCGGGCAAGCTGCAGGAAGCGCTCGCTTCTTTTGAAGAAGTCATCAACGGCTCTTACCCGGCGAAAGTCAGGGGCGAGGCCGCGTTGCACGCCTCCCTGACCGCCACGAAGCTTGATAAGACCGAGCTGGCCCAGAAATACCTCCAGATCATCCTCTCCACCGAGGGCATGGACGATTTCCGCCCCGATGCGCAAACCGCGCTGATGGAGAATCTTTTCGCGAAAAAGCAATACCGCGAGGTGGTCGATATTTTCCGCCGCAGCCAGGTGAAAGCCGATGGCGAAAAGGAAGCGGAGCGCCAGATGATCGCCGCGCGTGCCTACATGCGCCTCAAACAGCCGAACGATGCGCTCCAGCTTTTCCGTGAGGTCGAGCGCCTGGTGAAACCGGAAAAAGATCTCGCGTTTTACGCCTCTTACTACCGCTTGCTGTGCTTTTTCCAAATCGAGGGCCATCACGTGCCCGAGCAGGTGGATGCGTTCCTCCAGCTCTATCGCAAGTCCCGCCCCGAGGACGTCCGCATCCATACCGCGTTGATGATGAAGGCTGAAACGTTGTTTTCCGATAAGGACACCGCAGGCGCCGCCAAAGTTTACAGCGAAATTAACGCCAACATCGTCAGCGAAAAAAACCGTCCAGGCCTGCTCTACCAGCGCGGCTGGTGCCTCTCCGAAGCCGGCGATCCCCAGGGCGCGATCCGTTCGCTCAGCGAGTTCATCGCCAAATACAAAAACGATCCACGCATCCCATCCGCCTATGCAAAGCGTGCCAAAGCTTACTCCGAGAGCGGCGATCCGACCAAAGCCATCGCGGATTTCGACCACCTGACCGCCGTCGGCATTCCCGAGGATCTCAGGTCCTACGCTTGGCTCGAATCCGCCCGGATGCGCCACAGCGAGGGCAATATCCCGGACATGATCGTCCGTTACCAAGGCCTGCTGAAGAACGCCAAAAACCTCACCGACAACGTAGTGGGCGAAGCGAATTTCTGGATCGGCCAAGGCATGGTGAAAACCAATGCCGCGAAGGACGCCGTTCCCTATTTGGAAAAAGCCCGCACCTTGCGTCCGGCCATCTATAAGAAACACGCCGGCATCCTTCTCGCCCTCGGCTACTTCGCCTCTCAGGATCCTCAGAAACTCGCCGACGAAATCCACCTTGCGATCCAAAACGGCTACGAGTCCGATATCCCCGATCAGGTCATCCAGTGGTCCGGCATGCAGTCCTACAACGCGGGTGATTACAAATCCGCAGCAAACTCCCTCGCACTCGTTTCCAATCCCAAGGAACCCCGCGAAACCGCCAAGGAAATCTGGCGTTATCTCGCCAAAGCCCGTCTCGAAACAAGCGATGCCGAAAACGCGCTCATCGCCGTGAACAACGTGCTCGCCGTGGAGGATAACTCCGGCTGGAAGGCTGACGGGCTGCTCGACGAAGGCCGCGCCCTGCTCATGCTCAAGCGCCCGGCCGAAGCCCGCAAAGCCGCCGACGAGGCGCTCGCCCTCAATCCCCAGGGCCGCACCGCCGCCGGACTCCGGATTCTTTTGGGCGATCTTGAATTCGAAGCCAAAGACATGGGCAAGGCTGCCGCTGCCTATCTGCTCGTCATCGGTTTCCACGAGGACAAGGACCTCAAACCGCTCGCAATCTCGAAATTGATCCGGACTTACGAACAACAAGGGAAATTGGCGGAGGCCGAAAAATCCAGACAGCAGCTCAAAACCGAGTTCCCTGACTGGAAAGAGCCGAAATAGGGCGCGGAATCCATTCCGCTCCCGCTAATGTTCGAGGTTGAATGTTCGCCCTTCGGCGTTCACGTTCCGCCCCATGGTTCCGCCATCTGCCGCATCTTCTGCCAAACCCGCCAAGCGTAAATCCGAAAACGCTTGGACAGCCGAAAAGTCTTCCGAGCTTTATGGCGTCGAGACTTGGGGCCACGGCTTCTTCGGCGTGAACAAAAAAGGCCACGTCACCGTGCGCCTCGAAGACGATGAAGCGCAGGCGGAAGTTTCCCTCTACGAAGTCATCGACGGCCTCCGCGACCGAGGCACCCACCTTCCCGTCCTGCTCCGTTTTCGTGACCTCCTGCATTCCCGCATCGCGGAAATCAACGAATCCTTCCGCAAGGCCATCAAGGATTCCAAATACCGCGGCGAATATCGCGGCGTCTATCCGATCAAGGTCAACCAGCAGCGGCAGGTCATCGAGGAGATCGCGGAGTTCGGGAAGCGCTACCACTACGGCCTGGAGGCCGGATCGAAACCGGAACTGATCGCCGCGCTCGCCCACATGCACGACCCCGAGGCCTATCTGATCTGCAATGGCTACAAGGACGAGGAATTCATCGACCTCGCCCTCCAATCTCAAAAAATGGGCCTGCGCATCATGCTCGTTTTGGAAATGCCCAGCGAGCTCGACCTCATCCTCGAGCGCTCGCGGAAACTCGGCATCCTTCCCAACCTCGGCGTCCGCGTCCGCCTTTCCACCAAGGGCTCCGGCCATTGGCAGGACAGCGCCGGTGACAAATCCGTCTTCGGTCTCAACGCCTCGCAAGTCATCGCAGTCGTCGATCACCTCAAGGAAGCTGGCTACATCGGATGCTTGAAAATGCTGCATTACCATCAGGGTTCGCAGATTCCTAACATCGCCGCCATCCGTGAAGGCGCGACCGAAGCGGTCCGCATGTATTGCGATCTCGTCAAGGAAGGCGCGCCGATGGGCGTGCTCGACATCGGCGGCGGCATGGCTGTCGATTACGATGGCTCGCACACGAATTTCCACTCGTCCTGCAACTACTCCGTCGCGGAATACTGCACCGACATCGTCGAGGTCATCTCGCAGATCTGCGACAAGGCCGGCGTCCAGCATCCGAACCTCATTTCCGAGTCCGGTCGCGCCGTCGTCGCCTACTACTCGGTGCTCGTTTTCAATATTCTCGACGTCACCAGCGCCCAGACCAGCGAGGAAGCGCCGCCGATTCCTGAGAACGCCCCGCAGAACCTCATGAACATCATCGAGGTCAACAAGGTCATCAATAAGAAGAACCTCCAGGAGTGCTTCAACGATGCCATGTATTACCGCGACCAGATGCGCGCCCAGTTCTTCTACGGTGCCGCCACCCTCCGCGAACGCGGCTTGGCGGAGGCGTGGTTCTGGCACATTCTCACCCGCATCTCCAACATCATTGCCGAGCTCGACGATGACATCCCTGAAGACCTCCGCGAGCTGTCCTCCACCCTCGTCGATTTCTACTACGGAAACTTCAGCCTTTTCCAATCCCTGCCGGACTCCTGGGCCATCGATCAGGTGTTCCCCGTCATGCCCATCCACCGGCTCGACGAGAAACCCCGCCACCGCGCGGTCCTCGCCGACATCACCTGCGATTGCGACGGCAAGATCGACCGCTTCATCGACAAGGAGGACGTCGCCAAAATCCTCCCGCTCCACGATTTCAAACAAGGCGAGCCCTACTACCTCGCCGTGTTCCTCGTCGGAGCCTATCAGGAAACCCTCGGAGACCTTCACAACCTGCTGGGCGACACCAACGTCGTCGGCGTCCACCTCGAAAAGGGCAAACCCGTTTACACCCATGAAGTCGAAGGCGACACCGTCGCCGACGTGCTCAGCTACGTCGAGTTCGACCCGAAGGAACTCGTCACCCGCTTCCGCACCTTCGCCGAAAAAGCCGTCACCGAAGGCCGCATCTCGCCCAAAGAACGCCGCGAGATCCTCGACCTCTTCCGCGAAGGACTGTCGGGTTATACCTACTTCGAAAGCTGAGAACGTGATGCGGACATTCCTGTCTGCTCTTCAACACCATTGAGGGGTTGGAATTCAGGGGCTGGGGGCTAGCGAAGAAGCCTCTTTTCTGGCCCCGCTCAAATGGGATAAGACAGCGGATCACATCAGCGAATCTCGAAATCCCCCTTGAAAATGACGAGAACCAGGGAGACGTCGATGAGACCGAGCGCAACCATGAAAATAGCCACGTTCAAGTTGAATGCCGCACACATGGCCATCGCCCCGACGGCAAGAAGCAGGCAAATGCCGACGCCACGCCAGCTCAGTTCATCCATCAACAGACCGATAACCAGGAGCACGAAAAATATGACAATGATGGAAAGCAACCGGAGAGGGCGAGAGTCTGAACAGTTGGATCGCGTCCAAATTGAAGACGCTGACTGCCGGGTGATCGGAATTACCTCACCACTTCCGTCCCCACACCGCCGTCGGTGAAGATTTCCAAGAGGAGGGCGTGAGGGAGGCGGCCGTCGACGAAGTGGACTTTTCGGACACCGGCGTTGAGGGCGTCCACGGCGCTGCGGATTTTCGGGATCATGCCGCCGGAAATGGTGCCGTCCGCGATGAGGGCCTCGGCTTCGCTGCGGGTGACCGATTTGATCAACGTGCTGGGGTCCTTCGGGTCTGACAGGAGGCCGGGGACGTCGGAAAGATAGACGAGTTTCGCAACGCGGAGTTCTTTTGCGAGAGCGGCGGCGGCGAGGTCCGCGTTGATGTTGAGCGGCTTGCCGGTGGCGAGCTCGGCGGCGAGCGGGGAAATAACGGGGACGATTCCGGCTTTGTTCGCGGCATCCATGTATTCCATGTGGCAGCCGACGACTTCGCCGACGCGGCCGATATCGATGCGCTGGCCATCGGCGTCGGTGCCTTTGATTTTTTCACCAAGGAAAACATCGTTGCCGGGGATACCGACCGCCTTGCCGCCGAAGTCGCGGATCATGCGGACGAGGCCGGGGTTGATTTCTTCCGACAGGACGCGGGCGACAATATCGATCGCCTCATCGGTGGTGACCCGGAATCCGCCGACGAATTTTGCCTCAAGTCCCGCCGCTTCCATGGCTGCGGAAATCGCCTTGCCGCCGCCGTGGACGACGATGGGATTGATGCCGGCGACCTCGAGGAAAACGATGTCGCGCATGACTTTGGCGACCAATTCGGGATCTTCCATGGCGGAACCGCCCATTTTGATGAGGAAGGTCTTGCCGCGAAACGCTTGAAGATAAGGCAGCGCTTCGATCAGGGAATTGGCTTTTTTGATGGGGTCCATGGGAAAATCAGTAGTCGGTGGGCGGCTTTTTAGTGTGAGGCTTGCGGGGTGTCGCGGCTTTTTTCTCGTCGGCTTCCTCGGCCGGTGGTTTCTCGGCAGGAGCTTTTTCCGACTTCGGTTCGGGTTCCGGCTGGATCTCGATTTCGGGCAAAGGTTCGGCAGGCGCGGCGATTTCAGGGACGGGCTTGGGTCGGGATTTCCGGATCAGTTTCGCAAAGATCAGTGCGGGAATGATCGCCGACAGAGCGGGAAGCCCCGGGAGCCAGACCAAGGCCATGCCGGCGCCGATCCATTGCGCGGACACGAGCAACGCCGCAAGCACGCCGAAGCAGATGTGGCGTTTGAATTCCGACAGGCCGGAAAGCAGGCTGAGAACGAAGGCGGTGAGGCCAAGGACGCACCACTCGATTTCGGGGGCGAGGCGTGGGTAGGTCTTGGAACGGGAAAATGCTTCATTCGAGCCGATGGCGGTGACCATGGCGGAGAGTTTTTGCGAGAAGGCGCGGGTGGCGGGTTCGGCGGCGGATTGATCGTCGCGGAGGATGACGGGATCGGGTGCGGTTTTCGGGAAAAGTTCGTCGCCACCATCAATGAGCGCTTCGGCGGAAATTTCCTTGTACGCAGCCATTTCCTTGAGCGGCATGGCGAGGCGGCCATAGGAATCGAGCGGAACGACGGGGCCGTCCGGGCTGAGTTTGAGGTATTCACCGAGATGGACGTCCACGCCATCGACCGGGAAATTGTTCCGCTGGAGGACGACGAGTAGCGGAAAAGCAAACACCACGCGGTCCTCCCACCGCGCCACGAGTGGGGAAAATCCGGCGGCAGATTCGGACTCCAGCGATGAGAATCCGGCGACCGAGTTTTCGCCACCCAGAATGACGCCGGGCAACGGGATGCGGTTCACGACGGGAAGCGCCGAGCTGTCCCCGTGGATATTCGCCAGAGGAATCGACGCCCGCCGAAAAGCAGGCGGCATCGCTGCCGGGACCGCGCCCCGTGAAAGCGGCGCCGCCATCACCAGCGAATCGAAGCTACCCAGCGCCTTGTCCAAGGCAGCGAGCCCGATGGGATCCGGCGCTTCCCAGGAAAACACCGCAGCGGTGGCGGCCTTCTTCGTCCCGAGGCGTTGGAAATTCGAGAAAATGACGGCCAGATCGATCGGCGCGGGCGGCGATGTTTGGAAAAATCCTTCCAGGTCGTCACCCAACGAAACGATCACCGGGGCCTGGCGTGTGTCTACTTTCGTTTCCGCCGTCATGGAACCCAGCTTCCACGGCGCGTCGTACGTTCCTCTTCCCGAAACGAAGAGCGGCGGATTGGCGAAACTGCCGGCGACCACGGTAAACGCGGCCTGATCCCACTCCGTGCCTGGCAGGCGTTTCCAACAGCTCAACGCCGCCCCCGCCGAGATGAGCAGCACCCAAAATCGACGATGGAAAAGGCCGCCCACTTTGGTTTACGGCAGGATTTTCCCAAGAACGGGAGCGAGCGGCGCTTCGAGCGGAGTGCCGCGGGTCACCTCGCCCAGAAGGCGGGCAGCGGTGGCGATGTGCGGGCGATACCACTCGTCGCCACGGTTTTTCACGATGTTTCCAAAGGCTCCGAGGGCTTGCATCAACCGTTGTGCGGCGCATTCGTGGAAAAGGGTTTCCAGCGGGCGCTCATCGGCGATGTCCTCCCAGAGTGATAAAAGGGCCTCACGCTCCTCGGCGGAGTGGTCCATGTAGGGATCGAAAACAAGCGAGGCGAGGTCGTATTCCTGGCGTCCGCGGCGGAGGCCTTGGAAGTCGATCAACCAGACCTGATCGTCCTTGATCATGAGGTTCTGCGATTGGAAATCCCGATGAACGAGGTGGCGCGCGACGGTGCCAAGGCGCTCGGACAGATCGATGAATGTCTGATTTTTCCGCAAGGCGGTGGCGTCCATTCCGAGATATTCCTCGACGAGAAATTCGAAAAAGTAGTTCTGCTCCCAGCGGTAGAGCGCCGCGTCGAAGGGCGGCATGAGATGGAAATCCTTTGCTGGCTTCGCGTAAAACATGCGGTCCACCTGCTCGAAGGCGGAGCGATAATAGGGAAGCCGCTCTACAAACGGGCGGTCTTTCATCGAGAGCAGATCGACATCGCCAAGATCCTCGACAAGCGCCACGCGGTATCTTGCCCGGTCGTGGATGATGGTGGGAACGCGGAGTTTCGACTGTTTCAGAAACTGCGCGACGGGGACAAATTGGGAATTGTCCTCACGTTCTTCGTTCCAGTGGATGCCAATGAAAGGTTCGTGACCGGGAGTTTTCACCCGGACAATCGTGCGGCCCGAGGCACCACGTTTGATCGGTTCGAGAGTGATGCGCACGGTCGGGTCCACTCCCAAAAATTGGCGCACGGTGGAAAGGATCGCTTCTGTTGGCATGGGCGGCGCAAACTAGCGCGAAAAAAGCCCGATCTGCCAAGGGAAATCCGGCATCATCATTCGTGGTGGAAGAACCAGAGCAGCACCAACAGGCCGACGCCGATTCCCCAAAGAAGCCAAAGATTGAAGACGATGTAGGGATAAACCATCAACGTCCACCCGATGGCCCTTGGCTGCCACAAGCCCAAACGCTTCCCGTAGGAATTCGCGCCCCAGCCAATGGTCCCGAAAATGAAACCGGCCAGAATGATGTACCCGAGGTTTTCCAATACCGGACTCGTACCGCATATCACTGGGATTTCCAGCTCAAGTTTTCCGAGCTTTTAACCTTTTTGAAATGAATCCCGCCGCCGCATTGCCCCTTGATCGGTGATCCGCCGCCTGATTTTCTGTGATGAAACCAACCCATATGTCCGCATTTCCAAAACTCCCGGCCGCCGGTCTTGCAGCGTGTCTCTCTCTCGCCTCATCCTTTTGCGTGTCCGCAGAGCAACCCACGAATCCCGCTGTGAAGAAGGCGATGCAAGGTTTCATCGACTCCCGGGAAATCGCCGGGGCGGTCACGGTGGTCGCGGATCGGGAAAAAATGCTGCATTTCGATGCTGCGGGATCGGCGGACATCGAGGCCAACAAGCCGATGCGCGAGGACTCCATTTTTTGGATCGCCTCCATGACGAAGCCGATCACCGCCACCGCCGTGATGATGATGCAGGAGGAGGGAAAACTTTCGGTGGACGATCCGGTTTCGAAATATTTGCAGGAATTCAAGAATCTGAAGGACGCGGCGGGCCACGAAGTTTCCATCACGATCAAGCAATGTCTCACTCACAGCAGCGGCCTCCAAGACGTTCCCAACGAGGAAGCGCACGGGGTGAAAACCCTGGCTGAGTTCATTCCGTTGGTCGTCGCGAAGCCGTTGAAATTCGCGCCCGACAGCAAGTGGGAGTATTGCCAATCCGGCATCAACACCGTGGCCCGGATTGTGGAGGTGGTTTCCGGGAAGGCATTTCCGGAGTTTCTCGAAGAGCGGATTTTCACGCCGTTGGGCATGAAGGACACGTCATTTTATCCGACCGAGGCCCAGATCGCCCGCGTTGCCAATTCCTACAAACGGACGAGTGATGGAAAATTGGAGAAAGCTGAAATCACCTTCCTCGGCGGCGCCATCAGCGACAAGGACCGCTACCCGCTCGCCAACGGGGGGCTGTTTTCCACGGCCGCCGACTACACCCGCTTCGCACAAATGATCCTGCGCGGCGGCGAACTCGGTGGAAAACGCTTCCTGAAACCGGAGTCAGTGAAACAAATGACCAGCGTCCAAAGTGGCGATCTCGTCACCGGCTTCACCCCCGGAAACGCGTGGGGCCTCGGCTGGTGCCTCATCCGCGAACCACAGGGTATCAGCGGGGCGTTGTCATCTGGAACGTTCGGCCACGGCGGGCTTTTTGGAACGCAGGTATGGATCGATCCGGTAAAAGAGCGTATCTATCTATTGCTCATCCAGCGTGCGAATTTTGAGAACCAGGGCGGCTCCGATGGGTCGGACATCCGGCGTAATTTTCAAAACGCAGCCGCTCAATAAGGGGCATGGGCATTTCGTCCAGCGAAGGCCCCTTTCATTCAAAATTCATGAAACTCCTCCTCATCGGCTACGGCTACCTCGGCCAGGCAATCGCCCGCCAGTTCCGCAAGAACGGCTGGCAGGTCATTCCCGTTTCGCTTTCCGGCAGCCATGGGGTCTGCGCCTGCGATGTCGGTGATTTCGAGTCTGTCGCCAGTTTGCCGGAAGCGGATTTCATCATTCACTGCGCGGCGTCCGGTCGTGGCGGAGCGGAGGCTTATCAGCATGTCTATGTGGCCGGCTGCCGGAATCTGACGGAAAAATTTGCCGGAGTGCCGTTGCTTTTCACTTCCAGCACTTCCGTTTACGCGCAGACCGATGGCTCCGTCGTCACCGAGGAGAGCCCGGCGATCCCTGAACGCGAAACCGGCAGCCTGTTGTTGGCCGCTGAGAGAATCACCCTCGCGGCCGATGGCATCGTCACCCGGCTTTCCGGCATTTACGGCCCGGGACGCAGCGTGATTCTGAAAAAATTCCTCAGTGGCGAAGCCGTGATCGAGGAGGACGGGCGGCGTTTTCTCAACCAGATCCATCGTGACGACGCGGCCCACGCGATTTTCCACCTCGCGATGTCCGGTGCCCAGGGCGAGATTTTCAACCTCACGGATTCCACTCCGCTGGCCCAGCTCGAATGCTACGAAAAGTTGAGCGAAATTTTCCACAAACCGCTGCCTCCCTCGGGTCCGCGCGACCTCCATCGCAAACGCGGATGGACGCACAAGCAGGTCTCGAACGCCAAGCTCAGAGTCACCGGTTGGCAACCGGATTTCCCCAGTTTCATCGATGCCGCCGAATCCGTGGCGCGGACTCTGTGACGCATGAGGCTGTTGATGCGCCCGGATTTCCCGGAAATGCACCGGTTTTTCCCAACCCCGACGTGTGGGTGAAGCTTGGCTTTGACCGATGGCGGGTTTCGGTCTATTCCCCTCGCCTTTCCCATGAAGGAGCAAATCGAAGCCATCCAAACTGAAGCGCTTGCGCAAATCGCCGTTGCCGGTAACGAACGCTCGCTCGATGACGCACGCGTGGCCGTGCTCGGCAAAAAAGGCACCCTGACCCTCGTCGCCGCGGGTATCAAGGACGTGCCCAAAGAAGACAAGGCCGCTGTCGGCCAGCTTCTGAACGCCGCCCGCACCGCCATCACCGCCACACTGGAGGAAAAGCAGATCGCCCTCCGGGAAATCGCCGACCGCGCGGCCTTGGCTGGCATCGACGTCACTTTGCCCGCCCGGCAGGTTTCCATCGGCTCGCTGCATCCGCTCACGCTGATCCGCGATGAAGCGATCCGTATCCTCCGCCGCATGGGTTTCGCGCTCGCCGACGGACCGGAAATCGAGGATGAGTTCCATTGTTTCGACGCTCTCAACACTCCGCACGATCACCCGGCGCGGAATGAAAAGGACACGTTCTATTTCGACTCCGGAAAACTGCTGCGCACCCACACCTCCAGCGTCCAGGTCCGCACGATGGAAACGCAAACCCCGCCGATCCGTATCATCGCGCCAGGTTCCGCCTATCGCCGCGACGAGATCGACGCGACCCACCTTTCCGTTTTCAACCAGCTCGAAGGCCTCTACGTCGGCACCGATGTCTCGCTGCCGGATCTTAAAGGCACGTTGGAATATTTCCTGCACGAGCTATTCGGCCCAAGCACCGAAGTCCGCTTCCGCCCGCATTTCTTCCCGTTCACCGAGCCGAGTTTCGAGATCGACGTGAAGCTCACCGTCAAAGGCCAAGCCCCGAAATGGATCGAAATCGCCGGCTGCGGCATGGTCGATCCCGCCGTCTTCGAATCGATCAACAAGTCCCGCAAGGACAACGCCTTCGATCCCGAAAAAGTCACCGGCTTCGCCTTCGGC
>JBDSZP010000123.1:0-41864 GCA_039925065.1 Luteolibacter sp. | reverse complement strand
GAACCAACGTCATCGCCAGCGTTGACAAATCCACAAATCATCATGCGTGGCAGTAACATCTCGAATCGATTCGAAAAATTCGGAGCGCCCGGGTACAGAGTTGAATCAAAGCATCTCAGATGGAGCCTCAACGTATCAAGTCGTTCGTTGTCCCACGTCTTGAGTTGGGAAGGTATGTCGTGGATAGACCATGGGATCGTTGATCATCTTCACGCTCGCATCCGGTGCGAGAGTAGCGTTGCGGATAAACACGCAGGCATGCCCAAGTCTCTCTTGATTAACGTTCATCTGCGTCCATCTGCGGTTCAATTTTCCTCTTTAGAAACCAGAACCCGCGCTGCGCTGGGTGTGGAATGGAGAGTAACACACGACATAGGAGACGAAAATCCGGGGTGACGGCTCCAAAATCCGGCCAGTTATATCCAATGACTTACGAAAGTGTTACTCGGGAGGCTCATGAGTTGGATGGCCAGTTCGTCCATGTCCGCTGAGCTCCCATTGTGGTTCTCTTCCCTCCCCTCGGACACGGACTGAAGTCCATGACTACTTTTTCACAATCATCTCCACGTCCTTTTCCGCCATCCAGCCGTGCAGTTCGGTGCCGGGCACGCTGATATAGAAGTAGCCGCCGTTTTGCTCACCCATGTGGACGATCCGTCCCGCACCGGGCGTGCCGATGGCTTCCGCCTTCTCGAACGGAGACAGATGGACCGCCGCATCCTTGGAAAGGACGATGCCCCGCGTGTCCTCATCCCGCCGCAGGGTCAGGGCCGTGGTTCCGGCGGCGATGAGCAGACCCGCGAAAACCATGCTTCCGATCATCACCCGGCGCATGCCCCGACTGGAAATCCGAACTACACCGCAAACTACTGATAGCGTTCCGATCCACAATGCGGCTCCGACGACTAGCCAGGACCATTCATTCCGGCTCAGCCAGGTGAGCACGGCTTCAAAACGTGGATCGAAACTTCCCTTGTCGAAAACCGTCGCCGTTTTGCGGGCGAGGTTGAGGTTTGCAATGAGATCCGGATCGCGGGGAGTGAGTAGTTTCGCCCGCTCGTAGGCCAGGATCGCCGGGCCGTATTGACCGAGCCGGTATTGGCTGTTTCCGAGATTATAGAGAAGGGCCGCGCTCGGGCCATCGGTATCGATGCATTTTTGATAGGCTGTTGCGGCTGCGGAAAAATCACCGGACTGGAAGAGTTTGTTCGCATCGTCGAAACCGGCTGGGTTTCCGGCAACCGCCATCGATGCGCTGGCGATGAGCGCTAACAAACTGAAGAGGAGTTTTGAAAATATCGTGTTCATCTCAGCGGGCGGAAGGGGTGAGTGAGGCCAGCGCCTGATCCAGCAACTGTTGCCAGCGCGGAAACATTTCCCCGGCAGAAGCATGGCGACTGTATTCGTGAAGGTCGGCCTCGCGGAAAAACTCGGCGAGCGGCGAGTCGCTAGGAATGCGCTCGGAAATCTCGGCCAGTGTGATGGCCTGCGCGGGTTGGTTCCAAAGTGCGCCCAGACGTTGCTGGATCGCAAGCCGCGCGGCGGCGAAGAATCCTGCGGCATCTCCGGCGGCCGCACGTTCACCCGCCGCATGGAGAGCCTCTCGGGTGGCCTTTTCCATCGCCGCATGAGCAAGACGTTTTGGATCGCTCAGACGTTTGCGGTAAAATGCGAGCAATCGACCTAACACTGCGAGTCCGCCCGCAAGGCCCAGCAAAGCGATGAAAGAGGGTTTGGAAACGAGTGGGACGAGCGAACGCGACGCCGTGTTCGTGGATTTCTGTGAGATGAGATTGTCCGTTGGCTTCTTTGCTTGTTCCGGCTGCGAGGCGGGCGTTTCCTTTTTCTCTTCGACCAGATCCGCACCCGCGACTTGGATTTTTTTCATCGGGCTGGCGAGCGTCTTGTATTGGCCCACCGTGGGATCGAAATAGCTGAATGTCAGGCCGACATCCTGGGCACCGCCCTTGCGCGGGACGGCGCTGAATTGGAAATTCTTGGTCCCGGAAAACGAGGCTTCGTCGCCGGCAGTGAATTCGTCCTTCGCCTTATAACTTTTCCAATTTTCCGCCGGTGTCAGATCCGGCGCCTTCATCAGCGCGAAATTTCCCTGACCGCTGACTCCCACGGTGACCTGTTGAGGATCACCCGTGTGCCACTCCGATGGGATGTTCGCGGCATCCAGTTTGAACTCCCCGACAGCCCCGGTGAAATTTTCGGGGCGTCCTTCAGTGGGCAGCGGGCGGACTTCGAGTTCCTGATCCCGTGAAGTGAGCGTGACGTCCTTCTGGATATAGCGCCCGTTCATCTGATCCATCACGCTGTCGAAAAACGGATCGTCGAACGGACCGCCGGTCCTGCGTCGGGTCTTCAGGGCGGACTCATCCCTAACTGCTACTGTGGCCTGCAATGAAAGCGATGCCGGATAACTTCCCGCCTTGGTCGCCGAAATGCCACCATACCATGTGACGACGAGGTAGCGTTTGCCATCTTTGATTTCCTCAGTCTGCTGCGGTTGCTGGCTGACGTGGCGGAGGGTGAAGGCCTTTCCTTCGGGTTGGATGCCACTGCGCAACTGGGCGCGTGCATCTGCTGGAATCCAGGCCCGGATGCGGACCGGGGCGATTTCTCCTACGTAAACATACTTCCGGTCGTTTGTCGCGGGCTCGACCGTTAGGAATCCGAACTGATCTTCATTCGGCGTGGTGTCTTGTTTGGCGGATGGATTTGCAGGCTGGTTTTGCATGCCTGCGGGAGGCTGGGATGCGTTGTCGGCAAGCACCTTGAGCTTGAGCGGCTGAGTGGAGAATTTTTGCCCATCCACGGTGACGTCGATTGCGGGAATCTGATACTCACCCGCAGTTTGAGAACCCACGACGTAATTATAGACCACGGAAACGGTCGTGCGGCCATTCATCATCTGGATCTGCTGGCTTTGCCCGCGCGGTTCAACAATGAGATTCGGAACCTTTGGAATTTCCGGTGCCTCGGCTCGTCCGCCGGAAATGCGCAACGTTAACATGGCTCCGTTTCCGACGGGCACGGAATCGCGGTCGAGCTGTGCATTGACCTCCGCTGCGGAAATGAGGCCGACGCCCGAAGCAACGGTGAGGACGAAGATCGCGATGAATTGATAGAGACGCTTCATGGGATGAAATGACCTTACCATGTTTTTCCTTTGGTTGAGTTGTCCGGAGTGGCGTAGCGGGAACGTGGTTGTTGGGGAATCGGGATCACCGTGCGCTCGTCGCTGCGAAGAGCCTCCAGCAACTGACGGGCTTCCTCGGGGGTCATCTGGTCTTTTTTCGGACGCTCGTTGCTCATTTGGCCGCCTTGTTTCTGATCTCCCTCTTTCCGGTCCCCGGATTTCTGGGCATCTTTGCCTTCTTTGGAATCCTTGCCGTCCTTCATGTCTTTGGCATCCTTCGGCTCCTTGCCATCTTTGCCATCTTTGCCATCTTTGCCATCTTTGCCATCCTGAGATTTTTCATCCTTGGGGTCCTTGCCATCCTCAGGTTTTTTCTCATCTCCGGGCTGCTTGCCATCCTTGGCGTCCTTTTGATCTTTGGAATCTTTTCCGTCTTTCCCGTCCTGCGGTTTGTCTTCTTTCGAGTCCTTGCCGTCCTCCGGTTTTTTCTCATCACCGGACTGCTTGCCGTCCTTGGAATCCTTCTGATCTTTATCGTCTTTCTTGTCCTTGTCGTCCTGCTTGTTCTTATCGTCTTTTTTGTCGTCCTTCTTCTGCTGCTTTTTCAGCTCCTCTAGTTTCTTCTCAACGAGTGCCTTGTTATAGGCGGCATCCTCGTCTTTCGCATTCAGGGAAAGCGCGTCCTGATAGGCTTTGACGGACTCCTCCCAGGTTTTGATCGTCGCCTCGGGATCCTTCTGCGCGGTTCCTTGTCCGGTGCGGTAAAGGGTGTTTCCCAAATTGTAATATGAACGCTGTTGCAGCGATAAATCCGGCGTTCTCAGGGACGCTCGCAAGGCTTCCGTGGCTTTCGGAAAATCGCCCTCGGTGTAAGCTTTGGTTCCTTGGTTATAAATCACCCGAGTATCCTGAGGCGTGGGTGCCTCCGCGGCATGGCTGCGGAACGCACTCGCCAGTGAAGCGCCGATCACAAGAATCGCCGTGGCTTGTGGAACGATTTTCACCCTCCGCGCCACTGAAGGCAATGCACGGGCTTTTTTCCCACGGCGGCGGTCGGAGATGAAAAACTCGAGCAACAACAAGACGATCCCAGCGCCCAGAGGCCACTCGTAACGCTCCAGTGGAATGCGTTCCATCCGTTGATTCAACTCGCTTTTCGGAACCAACCGCAGGCGCTCTTGATAGATCGTATCCAACCCTTCGGCACCACGGCCCAGTGGCACGTAAAGCCCCTCGGTGGCTTCGGCGATTTTTTTCAGAGTGGTTTCATCCAACACCGTTTTCACTTCCTTGCCATTTTCATCGCGCACCACATCCGTTCTGCCGTTCCGTAATTTGATAGGAATCGTCGCGCCCTCTGGACTTCCCACACCGACTGTGTAAATCGACATGCCTTTTTTCGCGGCCGCCTTCGCCGCATCGATGACCGAGCCTTCCAGATCCTCACCATCCGTGATCAGGACCAGAACGCGGTAATTGTTTCCGTTCTCATCGAAAAGTCGTTCCGCTTCCTTGATGGCGCTGCCGAGATCCGTGCCTTGGCGGGGGATCAGATCCGTATCCAGCACGTTCAATGATTCGCGGAATGCATCGTAATCCAATGTCAGCGGGCATAGCGCGAATGCACTTCCAGCGAACGGAATCAGGCCCACTCGATCACCTTCGAGCCGCGCCACGAAATCGATGATTCCGAGGCGTGCGCGTTCCAGGCGGTTAGGCGATAGGTCCTCCGCCAGCATGCTTCGCGAGGTGTCCACCGCGAAAAGGATATCGATGCCCTTGCGCTTCACCTCATGCCACTCGTAACCTTTTTGCGGACGGGCGATGGCGGTGAAAATTAGCAAAATTGCCAGCAGCCATAGCGCACGCTTCATATTGCGGAGCCTTGGAGAAAATCCTTCCGTCAGCCGTTGCCGGAAACGCGGATGGACCAGTTTCGCGAGATCGGATTCGCGGCGTCGGTCGAAGCGCATGAACAGGGCAACGATGGCCGCACAGACGACGACACCCACCAGAATCCAGATGGGCTGGGCGAATTGCAGGGAGCTGGTTTCCATGGGTCGTTAGAATTGCGGGGTTATGGCAGACGCCGGAAGCGGGTTTGGCTGAGCACGAGTTCGAGCAGAAGTATCGCCAATCCGGGCACAAGGAACCAGAGGTAGAGTTCATCGTAATGCTGGTATTTCTTTAGCTTGCGGGTGGTGGTTTCCAGCTTGTTGATGGCCTCGTAAATATGCTCCAGCGAGTTCGTATCGGTGGCGCGGAACGATTGGCCGCCGGTGGCTTTGGCGATTTCATCCAGCATCTTCTCATCGATCTCCACCTTCACGTTTTGCAAATGTGTCCTGCCGAACGCATCCTGAACCGGGAATGGAGCTTCGCCCTCCGCACCGGCGCCGATCGTGTAGACCTTGATTCCCAGTGCTTTCGCCGCTTCCGCCGCAGTGAGTGGATTCACGGCTCCGGCATTGTTCACGCCGTCCGTTAGCAGAATGATGATGCGGGATTTCGCCTGCGAATCGCGGAGGTGATCTACGGAGGACGCGATGGCGGAACCAATCGCTGTGCCATCTTCCACCTGGCCGAGTTTCACTTCCTTAAGCCGCTTCTCCAACCAGTCGTGATCCATCGTTAGGGGGCTGACCATGTAAGGACGACCTGCGAACGCGACCATGCCGAGTTTGTCGTTAGGCCGTTGCCCGACGAATTTCTCCATGACGCCCTTCACCACATCGAGACGGTTGACCGGCCTTCCTTCGAGCTGGAAATCGAGCGCTTCCATCGAGCCGGAAACATCGAGTGTGAGGACGATGTCGATTCCGCTGGCCTCGATCTCGGACGAGCCTTTTCCATGGCGCGGTCTGGCGAGAGCGACGATCAGGAGCGCGAGGCCCAGCAATCCAAGGAATGCGAGGAAACCGCCGATCTTCGATTTCGAGCGCGCCCCGATGCTGCGTGCATCGTCGGTGCTGGGAATCTTGATGGCGACCGGCTGACCCCAGCGACCTTTCCAGATCGCTAGCACGGGCAGGAGCAGTAGGAGAAATAACAGCTCCGGATGAAGGAATTGAAAACTCTCGGTCATGGCGTGCCTCCTTTCGGGGTGATCACGGGGGCGGAGGTTGTTTCGATGAAACCACGGGCGGCCTGGAGAAGTTCGTCACGCTGGCTCATATTGAGATTCGATCCGGCGAATTTCGCGAGATCGCAGGATTTGAGAAACACACGCAAGTGATCGCTCTCGCTGACGAGTGGCGAGCTTTCATTTTTCGCCAGATCGCGGAGAAACTCCTCGGTCGTCCGGCGCGGTGCGGCGAGGCCGAATTGTTCGGCGATGTATTGCCGGACTGTTTGAGCCGCGCGATTGGCGAACGCTTCGGCAGGCAGGGCTTCGCGCGTGCCGGCAAGCTCGGTCAGGGACGACATGGCGATGGCGAGCGGGCTTTTTCGCTTCTTATCGCGGTCGAATTTTTTCATCAACGCGTAAGCAACCGCCACGGCTAACAATCCCGCGCCGATTCCTGACCAGAGTCCGACCGGCGGTTTTTTCGGTACCGGGATCTCCACCAAACCACGCGGCCCACGGATGTCTTCCTGCGGTGCGGCCGGTGTTTGGGCGGAGAGAACCGCCGTTCCCAGAATGAGAAAACAGGACATCGCCGCATGCACGATGACGCGACGCAAATTTAACAAACGATACATGAAATCAAAATCAGACATGGATTGAAAATCTTCTGCTCAGCCCGAACGCTGGCGGCGGGATTGGAAAAATGACATCAGCTCCGGCATCCAGTTCTCACCATTGATGAACTGTAACAGATTTACGCCCAACGAACGGATTCGCGCGGCGGTGAGTTCCCGGCGGGCGCGCGATTGCTTTTCATACGCTTCCCGGACTTTTTTACTGCCGGTATCGAGTTCCACCACATGGCCGCTCTCGGCGTCCTGGACGCGGATGCGACCGACGTCCGGCAGGGATTCCTCACGCGGATCTGTTACTGAAACGGCGATGACGTCATGGCGGCGGTTCGTGACCTGCAGCTTGTTGCGCAGTTTGGCCAAGCGTTCTTCAAAGGGAGCACCGAGGCAGAAATCAGAAACGAGGAAGATCACCGATTTTCGATGGATCACCTGATTCGCGAAATCCAATGCCTTCGCGATGTCAGTGCCCGGGCGCTCCGGTTGGAAAAACAACGTCTCGCGGATGAGCCGCATGATGTGCATCCGGCCCTTGCCCGGCGGGATGTAGAGTTCCACCTCGTCGCTGAAAAGGATGAGCCCGACCTTGTCGCGATTGCGGATGGCGGAAGCGGCTAACACCCCGGCGGCTTCGGCGGCGAGTTCGCGTTTGGAATCCGGCACCGAGCCGAAATCCGATGACGCGCTCACATCGATCATCAGCAGGATTGTCAGTTCACGCTCCTCGGTGAAAAGCTTCACATGAGGATCGCCGGTGCGCGCCGTGACATTCCAATCGATCGTCCGCACATCATCGCCAGGGACGTAGTTCCGCACCCGGTCGAAGTCCATGCCACGGCCTTTGAAAACGCTGGCGTAGCGACCTGCTAGGGAATCATCGACAAGCCGGTTCGTGCGGACTTCCATCCGCCGGACGCGACCGAGGATTTCCGCCGCGCGGGCCTCATCGTCGACGCTGATCGGTGTGCTGGGTTTGTGGAGGATCATGAAGGAGATTTTACAGATTTAATAGAACCGCAGATGAACAGGATGAACGCAGATTGAGAGATGAAATGTGGAATCTGGTAATTCTTCTCTTTCTCTCAACTCTCAACTCTCAACTCTCAACCATCAACTTCTTCAAGGAACGGGCAGCTCATCGAGAATGCGTGAAATGATCTGCTCGCTGTTCAGTCCTTCCGCTTCCGCCTCATAAGTGACGGTCACGCGGTGGCGGAGCACATCCATTGCCACGCTTTTCACGTCGTGCGGCGTGACATAGGCGCGGCCGTTGAGGAAGGCGTGGGCACGGCTGGTTAGTGCGAGATTGATCGTTGCTCGTGGCGAGGCTCCGACGCGGATGAGCGGCGCGATGTGCACGCCATATTCATCCGGACGACGCGTGGCGTGGACGAGACGGACGATGTAGCGTTTCACCTTTTCATCGAGATAAAGGCCGTTCACCACCGTGCGTGCCTGCTGGATCGCTTCGAGGCTGACGATCGGCTGGGGTGATGGCATGTCCTCCGTGGTTCCTGCCAGATCGAGCACGCGCATTTCCTCGTCTTCGGTCGGATAGTCCATGATCACCTTCATCATGAAGCGGTCGAGTTGGGCTTCCGGCAGCGGATAGGTGCCTTCTTGTTCGAGAGGGTTCTGGGTGGCGAGGACGAAAAACGGGGATGGCAGTGCGAACGTCTGCTCGCCGATGGTGACTTGTTTTTCCTGCATCGCTTCCAGCAGCGCGCTCTGCACTTTGGCTGGAGCGCGGTTGATTTCATCGGCGAGGATGAAATTCGCAAATACCGGTCCATGTTTCACGCGGAAACGTGCTTCGCGGGGATCGTAAATTTCCGTGCCCACGATGTCGGCAGGGAGCATGTCCGGCGTGAACTGGATGCGGTTGAATTTCGCGTTCACCAGTGAGGCGAGGGTTTTTAAAGCGAGCGTTTTAGCCAGTCCGGGCACGCCTTCTAGCAAAATGTGTCCTTTCACCATCAGGGAAATTAGCAGGCGGTCCACCAGGTCGCTCTGGCCGATGAGATAGCGCCCGATTTCACTTCTGAGAGGATGGATCCAGTGTGAAGCCTCGCGCACCAGCGCCTCCGTGTCTGCGGGATTGTTTTGGGTGTCGATAGTCATGATTCGAAGTCGTTTTTACTGAAAGGGATGGGGTGCGCGGCACCACGCGGATTCAGCGGCATGCGTTCCCGCACTCGTCTAAAATCCTGCCATCCAGCGTGCCGCTGCGGGACATTGAACGGCGGAAACGCGGCTTCCAAGCGCCATCAGCCCATCAGCCGAGGAAACTTTGCGAAAATTTCCCTGATGCGACGGTATTGTCACCGGCCCTATCCGATCGTTCTGGAATATTGGCCCGCCTCTTGCTTAGACTGGATCAACAAAAGCGCCGACTTCGTGACCAAGGTTTGGCGCGATTGCTTCCGCACCTTCAACATGAACCGATTGCGCGTCCTCAAACTCGGCTGGGAATTTCCTCCACTCATCAACGGTGGCCTTGGAATTGCGTGTCTTGGGCTCTCGCGGGCTCTGGCGAAATCGGTGGATCTCAGCGTTCTGGTCCCCAAGTCCTGCCCCGAAGCGGACATGGGGAATTTCGCGCTTCGCGGGCTCAATCACATGGCCGTCGAGCAGCTCCAAGCCGCCGAGGGACGCTATCGCTACGAAAGTTTTGCCCAGATCCAGCGCATTCCGGTTTTCCTCGATCCCTACGAGGACGGTGAAATCGGCAGGGAATCGCTGACCACTCTCGAAACCGCGCCCGGTAACGGAATCACTTTTTCCAAAACCACCCAAAGCCAACTCGACGCCTTTAAAATGGGCGATCTCTACGGGCCGGATCTCGGCAGCAAGGTGGTCGAGTTTTCCAAAGTCGCCGCGAAAATGGCGATGCTCGAAAACTTCGACCTCATCCACGCCCACGACTGGATGACCTTCCTCGCTGGCGTCGAAGTGAAAAAAGCCACCGGCAAGCCGCTCGTCGTCCACATCCACGCCCTGCAATACGACCGCTCCGGCGCGGACGACCACGGCTGGATCTACGACATCGAGAAATACGGCATGGAGCAGGCGGATTTTGTCATCCCGGTCAGCCGCTACACCGGGGAAATCATCGCCACCCACTATGGCATCGACCGGGCGAAAATCCGGCCTGTCCACAATGGCGCGGACCCGGTGGAAACCTTCGCCACCAAGAAAAAATTTCCTGAAAAACTCGTCCTGTTCCTCGGCCGCCTCACCTCGCAGAAAGGCCCGGAATTTTTCCTCGAAACCGCCGCGCGGGTGATCGCTCAGAATCCCGCCGTCCGATTCGTGGTCGCCGGCACTGGCGAAAAACTACGTCCCCTGATCGAAACCGGTGCCTTTCGCGGCCTCGGCGGGCACTTCCATTTCACCGGCTTTCTCGATAAGGAAAAGGTCCATGACCTCCTTTCCATGACGGATGTTTACTGCATGCCGTCGGTTTCCGAGCCCTTTGGATTATCCGCACTGGAGGCCGCGCAATTCGGGATTCCGGCGGTGATTTCCAAACAATCCGGAGTCGCGGAGGTGTTGAAAGGCGCGCTTTTGGCCGATTATTGGGACGTGGAGCTGATGGCGAAACATATCAACGACCTGCTCACGGACGACGCGCTCCGCGCCCGGGTCATCGAGCAGGCGACGCTCGACATCGCCGCCTCCACCTGGGACGCAGCAGCGGCCAAGGTGCTTACGATTTATCAGGAACTGGCCCGCTAGTTCCACCCAATCCCTGTCCCTTTTCAACCCATGCCCGACGTTTGCCTATACTTTCAGGTTCATCAGCCGAACCGGTTGCTTTCCTACGATTTTTTCAAGATCGGCGAGAACGCGACCTATGAGGATGACGCGATGAACGCCGCCATTCTCGATAAGGTCGCGGAAAAATGCTACCTGCCAGCCAACCGGATGTTCCAAAAGCTCATCGAGGACAACGGTGGCCGCTTCCGCATGGCCATGTCCATCAGCGGCACCTTGATCGAACAACTGCAACGTTTCCGGCCCGATGTGCTGGAGTCTTTCAAGGACCTCGTCGCGTCCGGTGGGGTCGAGTTGCTGGCGGAAACCTATTACCATTCGCTGGCCTTCGTGCACTCGAACAAGGAATTCGATCGCCAGGTGGACATGCACTTGGAAATCATGGAGGAGATTTTTTCCGTCCGCCCGAGGGTTTTTCGAAACACCGAGCTGATCTATAACGACGCCATCGCCGCGAAATCGGAAACGATGGGCTTCGATGGCATCATCTCCGAAGGGGTGGAGTGGAACCTCAACGGCGAGTCCCCGAATTTCCTCTACCGTGCGCCGGAGACCGCCCGGATCAAGACGCTCCTTCGCAACAGCCTGCTGTCGGACGACCTCAGTTTTCGATACTCGGATTCCAGTTGGAGCGAATTTCCACTCACGCCCGAAAAGTTCGCCGGATGGCTGGCCGAGGCCGAAGGTGACGTGGTGAATCTTTTCATGGACTACGAAAACATCGGCGAACACCAATGGGAGGACACCGGCATTTTCGATTTCTGGAAAGCCATGCCGGAAGCCGTCGATGAGGCCGGCTTGCAATGGGTGACGCCATCGGAAGCTGTCGATCTTTACCGTGGATCCCGTGAATACAGCAGCCGTTCTCTCAGCTCTTGGGCTGATGCCGAGCGCGATCTATCCGCTTGGATGGGAAATGACATGCAGAAGGAAGCGATTGCCAAAGTGCATCGTCTCGAACAGAAAATCCTCGCCGTCAACGATCCGGAACTCACCCACACGTGGGCGAAAATGCAGACGTCGGACCACTTCTATTGGATGGCCACCAAAGGCGGCACCGATGGCAGCGTACACACCTATTTCACGCCTTATCCGAGTCCCTACGACGCTTACATCTATTTTATGAACGTGCTCGCCGATCTCCAAATCCGCCTCAGTCGGGCGGAGGAGCAGAAGGCACTGAGTTTGTAAAATTCTTCATTACGGACCGCGAAATTCATTTCGCCAGTTGTGTAGGACCAACATTCTCCACGCTTGAAACTTCGGCCTCGCCCGCCACCCTCTAAGAATATGAAACCCCTCCGGCTTTTCACATGGGTGGCTCTCGGATTCCTCGTCGAAACCAAAGCCGCTGAGTTCCAGCTCACGGATCAAAAGCATCAGATCCAATCCGCAGCGGTCAACGAAGCCAGCGGCCTCGCGGGTTCTCCGAAAAACGACGATTTCCTCTGGACCCTCAACGACAGCGGCGGGACCCCGGAAATCCATCTCCTCAACACCGACGGCACGGACCGGGGGAAAGTGAGAATCTCCAATGCCAACAACATCGACTGGGAGGACATCGCCTCGTTCACTCTCGACGGAAAATCCTATCTGATCATCGCCGATACCGGCGACAACAACGCCGTCCGCAAAAGCTGCACGCTTCACATCCTGCTTGAACCCGCCCTGCCTGCTGCCGGACAGAAACTCGAAGGAGCCGTCGCTGCCGCTTGGCATATCGATTTCACTTACGAAGGCGGCCCGCGTGATTGTGAATCCGTCGCTGTGGATACGGTCGGGGAAAAAATCATTCTCATCAGCAAGCGCACCAAGCCGCCGGAAGTTTATGAGCTTCCGCTGCGCGCTCCGGAGAAACGCGGCGTGCTCGTCCTCAAGAAAATGGGTCAGACCAATGTTGATTCTCCGGTCGGCGCGCTGGTCCCTTTTGGCAATCAACCCGTGGGGCTCGACATCAGCGAGGATCGCTCGCTTGCCGCCATCGTCACTTATTACGGAGTTTTCCTGTTTCCTCGCAAACCTGAGGAGAGCTGGGCCGACGCGTTTTCCCGCAAGCCGGCATCCCTCACTCCTCACGGTCTCGCCCAAGCGGAATCCGTCGCTTTCTCCAAGGATGGGAAACGCATTTACGTCGTCTCGGAGGGGGGGAACTCGCCGATCCGCTGTTACCAACGTTAGGCCGCGGGCCCGCAGCGTTCGCTCGTCTGGAAGCTGTCCGGAGTTCATGGTTTACCATGCTCTTCCGAAGACAGCCTGGAGGGTTGAACTCTGGTCTCGGCTATTGCTGGTAGCGTCGGCGTGGGAAACTCATCAATCGGGCCCGGTGACTGATTGCAGCCGCCCGATATAGACCTTTGTTTGATATTCGAATCTAACGAAATCCGCCTCCTGTCGGGAGTCGAAAAGTTCCTTCAGTTCCGAAATCATCGCTTCGTAACCTGGCTGGCCCTCATTCGGAATATAGGAACTCGAGAGGCATCTTCCTTTCAATCCTTCGAAATCAAACTCCTGCGAGTTTCTAAAAGTGATGAGTTGGAGCGCCCCCGGTAAATAAAACTCACGAATCGCCTCCTCGTTGATATGCGTGTGATCCACCAGTGCATAGTCCGTCGAATGCTTGTGCAGGAACGCTTGGTAATCCCTGAGGAAATCCGTGGAATCGGTCTCCCTCTCATTCCAGACCAGCACTACCCAACCACCGGGACGGAGGATTCTTCGGAATTCGGCTTTGGCTTTTTCCTGGTCGAACCAATGGAACGCCTGACCGGCCACCACGAAATCCACCGAGCCGGAGGCTAACCCGGTTGTCTCGGCGGTGCCTGGCAAACTCGTGAAATTCACGTCATCTCCCAGCAGTTTTTCTCCGGCTTCGCGCATCTCGCGATTTGGCTCGATGGCAAAAACCCGGTTGCCGTGATCGAGAAACAACTTCGTCGAGATCCCGGTCCCGGAGCCCACGTCCGCGACGAGCGATTCCCGGGTCAGACCGCAGTTGGCTTCCAAGGCTGCGATCACTTCAGCGGGATAAGTTGGCCGATACTTGATGTAGTTGCCGACCCGATCAGAAAACCGGGTGGTGGAATTTCGATCAGCGCCATTCATCTGGCTCAAAACTGGGCGCACCGTCGCGAGCCGTCAAGGGCGGCGAGAAACGCCCGCAACGGGCAAAAAAGAGGCCGCCGGGGCACCCACCCCGGCGGCCAAGCTGAACAACTTCAACACACCCGCAGTTTTACCTGCGAACCGTATGAGGCTGACAACTGCTGTTCACCCTTACATGAAAACGCGAACTTGCGTGCGGTCTTCAGGGTTGTTTGACTCCATGGTGAGGGCAGCGTTCAAAAATTCCCGAAATAGTTTGGAGCAGGAAATCCTACTGGCGATGGATCGGCCTGATCGTCTTTTTCATGTTCGGAGAAACCGGCTCCACTAGGGCTGGAAGTGCGGCTGGGCGGGTCAGGTTTTGTTGGGCATTTCCTCCTTTATCGGGAACTGGAATCGAATTGACGGGTGGCAGAACGCCAGGACCGTCGGCAAATTCACGCGCTCTGCCCGAGACACCGTAGCGATTGTCCATATCGGCTTGGACGGAATTGAGCGAACGGTCGTTTTTGACCACCGAAGGCTGGATGAAAACCATGAGTTCGGTGCGATCCTTGTTATCAATTGTTGAGGAGAACAATCTTCCGAGAACCGGAATATCACAGAGGATTGGAATGCCGCTTTTGGTCTGATCGTTCTTTCGGGTAATCAAACCGCCGAGGACGATGGTTTGTTCGTTGGGAACGGTGACCGTAGTGAGGATTTCACGAGTGGAAATCCGGGGAACTGTCAAGTTTCCACCATTGCCACCGCCACCAGCGATGGTTTGGGTGCCGTTTTGCTCGTCATTGAGCAGCGCGATTTGCATCGTGATCTCATTTTCCGAATTCACCAGAGGGATCACTTCGAGCTTCAGGACCACATCCTGGTACTCGATTTGAGTGCTGGCGTTTCCGCTGGTGCCGAAGCTGTTGCTTCCCGTTGGAATGGCGATGCGTTCACCACTGGAGATCGTGCCTTTCTGATTATTTGCGGTGAAGATACTCGGTCTGGAAAGGACGGTGAAATCCGTTTTCGACTGGAGAGCTTGCAAGAAAATACGGAGATCTCCCACTGTCCCGTAGGCCCGGAGCCCGGAGCTCGCGAGGGTGGCCTTATTAAATATGGGGAACGCGTTGCTTGTGGTTGTGGTCGTGCCTTGGCCGGTGCCAGTACCCGTGCCCGGCGTGAGGGCAGGGAATCCACCACCACCACCACCAAGGACATTATCACCCCGGAAGAGGTAGCTGGCACCTGTTTCTACGTTGTTATTCAGCGTGAGCTGGCCAATGACGGTGGAAATCATGACCTGTTCAGGTTTTACGTCGATCTGATCAAGCAGGCGCTCGATGATTTCAAGACCGGACGGCGGCCCTTGGACCACGATGGAGTTGGTGATGTTATCGGCGACAAGAAGAGTGCGACCGACCAGAACGGATTCGGGTGCCGAGCTGACGGAAGGCGCACTGAGCGCGCTTCCAGCACCAGCGCCGCCACCGGAACCTCCACCGCCGCCAGAGCCACCGCCAAAGCCGGAACTGCTGCCACCACTGCTGCTTCCGGACGAGCGTCCGCTACCGGAACTAGCCTGTGCGCTGCGGGCGGTTTGCCCGCCTCCACCTCCGCCTTGTGCTCCGCCGGGACGTCCGCCTTGGGCTGCTGCCCCGCCTCCGCCGCCTCCGCTGGCGCCACCGGCTGCTCCGGTTCCGCTGAAGGCCCGGGTGAGGGCGTCGCCAGCGACGGGAAGGAACTCGGAAACGGTGAGGAATTTAAGTTTCCGGCGCAGGAAGTTTTTCTCGCTGGTTTCGACATCGAACTCGCGGACGAGTCCTTCGACAAACAACAGATCGACAGGACGACCCATGGCAAAAATACGGTTCGTCCGTGGATCCGGGATGATTTGGATGGGAGTCTCCTCACCGCTGCTGGTTGCTCCGGGCTGGCCACCGGCTGCGGGTACTCCGCCCTGAGGAACGGGAGCATTATCGGTGCGTTGGATTCCTGCGGTTTTCTGCGCGCTTTGTTGGGCGGTGAGAAGATCGGTGAGAGTGGTAGCAATTTCGGTGACGTCAGCAAATTGAACCTTGATGAAGCGGGTGCCGACTTGGGAACCGGGCTTGTCGATTTCCTTTTTCAGGTCGATCAGCTTGCGGATGAGCGTGGTGTTTTCGGTGATGATGACGGCGGCAGCATTCGGAATCGGGGCGATGGACCCATAGGCACCGAATGTTCCGATGATCTGGGTGAAAACGTTCACCGCGTCGGACGGCTTGATGAAGCTGAGGTTCATCACGTAGGAAATGACCGCGTCGCCTTCGGGCAGAGGGTCATTTTCGTTATAAACCGGTACGCCGACACCGGTCGGGCGGACCGTTCCGTTTGCAGTGAGCACATCGAGATTCGGGTTTTCGCTGTCCGGGACGAACACAAAGCCTTCATAGGTGGCCGCTTTTTTCAGGAGTTCTGCCGCGCTGGCATAAGTCAGCGGATCGGAGGGGCTGGCGTCCTGCATGAAGTGGAATTCCGCTGTGGCGGCTGCGCCGAGGACGATGACGCGTCGGCCGGTATATTTGCGGTAGAGTCCGGCGAGGGCATCACCACTGAGTTTCGGTTCTTCAATGGGTTCTGTGATTTTGGTGTCTCCCAACGACCCGGCCGGTTGCACGGCGGCATTCGCTACTCCGGGCCTTGCGGCTGGGGCACCGGCGGCAGGTGCTTGGACTACCCCCGGAATCGGAACTCCGGGAGGGGGTGTGACGGTGGCGGGTGGAGCTTCGGCGGGTTGCTGCGCCGAGGCGGCCGAAGCGAGGCCGAGGAGCAAAAGTGCGATGGGGCGTGGAACGGACATGGAAAAAATGGGAATTTCAGATTGGAGAATTAATTACGGCGGCGCTCTGGACGCTGCTGGGCGGGCTGTCCTTGTTGGATTTGCGGGGCTTGGACCGGAGTGGCTCCTGGAGGCGCTTGGACGGCTCCTTGCGGATTAGGTGGGGGAACGACCCGAGGACGGGGCTGGCGGATTTGATTTGGTTGGCCGGGTTGTGGCGGTTGCCCAGGTTGCGGCGGTTGCGGCGGTTGGCCGGGCTGTGGTGGTTGACCAGCCGTGCCGGGGTGGGGAGCTACGGCTTTGGGGGTAGCCAACGTGAGCAGTTTATCGTCGTAACTGACGGTGCCGGTTTTGCTACCGTTGGTGAGCGTGACCGTCGTCCCAAGGGGGTCACCGTCCTTGCGATTGACCCGGACAATTTTGAAAGTGGATTTCGGGTTGTCGCTATCGACGGTGATGCGTTCCTCTGGATTTTTCTTGTTCATCATCGTGACGCGATGGCCACCTTGGATGGGTGAAACGCCGAGGAGCGCGTAATCGTCCAGAGGATTGTTCTCCGGGCCGGGATCGATTGGAGGCGGCTTGGAGGTGAACGGTGAGTTCGTCCACAGCCCCTTGTAGAGCGGAAGGGCTTGTTTTTTAGGCAAATCCGCAGAGGCCCATCCGGTGAGGAGAGCGAGGCCGGAAAGAACCGTGATGGAAGATTTCAAATTCATGGAATTTCTTGATTTGGATTTCTTCAAGCAGAGGGCGGTGCCGGGATGAACCATTGTTCGATGGTGGCGGTGCAATCGATTTTGGTATCGTCCTGGGTATTCGGCGAGAGGCGGATTTGCGATGCAATGCGCAACTGATCGGGCATGTTGAGCTTATCAAACCAACGGTAGAGCGATTCCTCGGTGCCGGTCACGGTGATCTGAAGCTTTGCACGATGATAGTGATGGCCGGCGGTCGTATCGGTGGGGAGGGGTTTTTGAGTCTTGATCGTAAGACCGGAACCCTCGGCTTGTTGTTGGGCAAATTTTTGGAGCTGGGTCTGAACGTCCTGATTTGCGGCTGGCTCAGGTTCGTGCTGGGAGAGCCATTCCATTTGGTCGGCGACCTGATCGCGGCTGACGCTGATCATTTGTGCCATCTCGAGTTTCTGGCGTGCTTGCTCGCGCTCGGCATTCACCGACACGCGTTTGGTTTTGTAAAACCCATAGGCGAGGAAGTTGATCACGACGAAGCCCGCTACGGCGAAGAAGGTGAGGAGGTTTTTTTCGCGGGGAGACATTGAGAAATTCGGAAGAGTGGAAAGAAAGGTGGAGGCGCTGACCTGTTAATGCCGTGGTGGTTGGGTTTTGTCGGTGAGCGTCAAAATCATTGCTGTTCAAGCGTTGGAATCTCGGCACTGAACTGAAATTCCCAACCGCGGGTGGATTGGTTCGGCTCAGGCGTGGACCAGGCGAATTGGGAAAGATCATTGTTTTTCCTCGAAAGATTGAGGCTGAATGTGTTCACCGCTTGGAGTTGCGGCGCTTCTCCGATCAGTTTGATCTCGCTGGCGCTGATATCCGCGGTGCGCAGGCGCAGGCCGCTGTTGAGCGGGATGCACGAGGCGATGCGGCTGAGGATATCGACCGGAGAATTTTTGAGATCAATGGCTTTGGAAAGTTCCTCCCATTTTTCCTTATGAACCGTGTAAGCCTCGCTATCGGGGGCGGCAGCGGCGGCTTGTTGGAGCAGATTTTGCGTTTCCTTGTTATCTTTCCAAAGACCGTAGCCGAACCAGCCGACGATCCCGAGATAGAAAAGGGTGACGGCAGCAGCACCTGCGATGATGTTCTGGCGCTTGCGTGCCTCGCGACGGGCCGCGCGGACATCGGCTGGGAGGAGTTTGCTGAGCGGCGATGGAAGGGTGGGGGCCGGACGAGGCGAAACCTCGACCGGCACGCGGAAAGAGGAAAGGGCGGCGGAATTGACCTCCTCGGAGCTGGACCAAAGGACGATGCGGTTCGGCTCGATTTCCAAGCCCTGCATGGAAAGTTGCATCAGGGCGAGGCGGATTTCCCGGGTGAGATTTTCATCCGGGCTGCCGGAGCCGACCGAGGTGGCTTGGCAGTAAACGAGTTTCCCCTGATGGGAGATGGCGAACACCCAGCGTCCGAATTCTTTCCAAATCGCGACCGAATCCCCGGAGAGAGGATAGGCGCGAGGGGAGATGTCGAATCCTTTCGGGCCGCGAGGGGGCATTTCGCCTTCGCCGGGAGCGCGCAGCAAAACGGACACCAAGGCGGTGTTTTCTGCCTCACGGGCGATCACGAAGATATCGGTGAGTTGGCCGGCCATCGGGTCCGGACGAAGACCGAGCCGCTCGGCATGGAGGGCGGCGAGATCCGGGAAAAGCGCGTCATCATCGCTGCTCACGCGCATGGGCACGGCGGTGATGGATTTCACCGGGAAAAGCAGCAGGATATCGCCGTTTGGAATGTCGGTAAGATCGCTGGCCCGCTCGATGGAGGTGGCGCTGTGGAGAGTGAATTCGGAGGCTGTTTGGCCAATCCAGATTTCCCAACCGGATTCGCCGGGGACGAGAAGAACGTTTTCGGTGGTTTTGCTCACGGGATGATTTCTTCAGTGCGTTCGAGGAGGGCCGGTTTTCCGGTTTGGTTGCGGAGGATAACGGTGATCTTGCGTTTCGAGCCTTCGGCGTTGCCAATGCTTTCTATGCGGGTGGTAGTGTGATCCAAGGTAAAACGCTGCAAAATGTCGGGGCGGTCTGTTCCTGACACGCCCATCTTTTCCAGCGCGGCCTCTAGAATCGTATATTGGACGTCGTCGGTTGTAAAAAGCTCCCCATCGGGCCCCTTGACGGCTTCCGGGATGGCGCTCGCCCGATCCACGGTGACTTCGGCCGCGGCGGCGATCAATTCAGCCGATGCTTCATTGATGTCCAGTTTGCCGTCGTTGCCCCAGACGGTGAACCAGTTTCTCCAATCCGGTTTTACCTTCTCCACCTCATCCATGCCACGGACGAGGCTGACTTCATTGATGTTATAAAACGGTCGGTTGAACGGCTGATTGATGCGGCCTTCCTTTTCGTAGTATTTTTTTTCGGCACCGTTAAGGGCCTCGTCATCGTCCGCATCGACCCAATCGGAAAGGGCATCAGTGATTTTCTCAGCGGCACCAAGCTCCAGCCCCCAACTCACGAAAATCGATTTGAGCAGCGGTTTGTCACCTGAGAGGACCAGATAGTTGATATTGAACCTCGCGGCTTCGGACATCTTCTTCACTTCGTAACCTTCGCCGGTTTCCTCGTCCATATGGTGGAGCAAGGGATCGGTCGCTTTCACGACGGGATTGCAACCGACGGCAATACCCATTTCCGCGACTTGGCGGGCTCGCGAACCGTGAACCTTGGCGGAAGCCAGCTCCATATCGAATGAAATCACCCGCAGCGAAGCCATGCAGGCCATCGATAAAATCGCAATCAGCCAAAGCACCGCCATCAGGGCGGACCCACGTGATTTCCGAATATGAATCGTGGGGGAAATCATGGTTGATGGATTTGGGTCGGTGAAGGACCTCCAGGACCTGGCTTATTGGGATTAGGATTTGGATTAGGAGTGGGATTTGGATTAGGATTTCCGTTCTGATTGCCGCCACCCGCTCCGCCTTGTGCCATTTGGCGCATCATGACTTCGGGGTTTTGCTTTGGTGGAACCCAGAAAATCTGGCGGATTTCCTCACCCTTGGCACCAATGGCCATCGTGAGTTCGATTTGCAAAGGAAGGCGGCCTTGGATATCCCAGTCATATTGCCATTCCATGGAGCGACCATCGAGCACGCGCCACTCGAAGTAGGCGACGTCCTGAAGCAGAACGATTTCCGCAAATGGCTTTTCGTCGCCTGCGGACGTTTTGAAAGTGGAGGCGGAATCCTTGAGGATTTCGTTATCGTAATAGCGAAGAACAATGTCGAGATAACCGCTGCGGCGCTTGACGGTGGAAAGCTGGACCGCTTTGGCGATGCGCGGCTGGCCGCCCCAAGTGAAGCTGAGAGGGACGTTTTGCAGGGTGAGATCGGAAATATAATGGGAGCCCGAATCTTCGACCTTAAGATCAAAGCGGGTGTTTCCCGGCAGTGATGAAAAACGTTGGCTGAGCAGTTCGAAGAATGCCTGATGCAACATTTCCTCATTCTGCGTCTCGACGATGGTATTTCCCAAGGCAAGCGAGGTGCGGGCGGTGCTGAAAACCATGCCGACCAGCATCGAGAGCAACGCCATTGCGATCACGAGCTCAAGCAGCGTGAATCCGGAATGGCGGGGTTTGGAAGGGTGGGTGATCACGGTTGATACATGCGGCCGTAGCGCCAGGTTTCGACAGAGCGATCATGCCACTCGCCCTCGGCAAACCATTTGGCGGTGATGTTGATGGAATACATTTCCTGTAGGGCTTGGCCTTCTTCGTTCTGGAGCTCGTCGAGAAGCTTGACGGTGGTGTCCAGTTCGATGCCGGTCTCGCCGACGGAAGTATTGGTGACGCCTTCTTCAAGCACGGGAATGGAAAGGGTCTCGTCCAGTGCGCTATCGAGAATCCGGGTGATGCGGAGTTCGCTTTGGGCCAATTGCGCGGCGGCGGACATCCGGTGAAGAGCCACGGCGAATCCGGTGGCCGCGATGCCAAACACAGCCAAAGCGAGGATCATTTCCAAAAGGAGAAATCCGCGTTTCAGGTGATGGATGGGGACGGTCATCTTACTTCGAGATCGCTGGATAGAATGGTGGCGGTGAGGGGATGGTAGGTGTCTTCCTGCCAGCTTTTATCGAGGGAGAGACGGACGGAAATGGGCTCGCAAAGGCCGTCGGGATCGAATCGCCAGATATGAACGGAGTTTTTTCCAGTCGTCAGCCAAGCATCTGTGTTCCAGCGGCGGATGGAGATGTTCATGCCGTCCTTGAGGTTGATTTGGCGTTCCGCATCTTCCGGAGTTTGCTCAATTTTCCCACCGATCTCGCGGCCACCGATTTTTTTCCGTTCATCAGCACCGGCTTGGGCAAGGGGCAGCATGCGGACAACTCCGGCTCGGAATTCCAAGGCATAGGAGGTTTGCTGGAGAATCGCGGTGGTGCGGGCCCGTTTAGCGAGCAGCTCGATCTGGCCAGAGTAGTCACGGAGAGTGCGTTCATCGGAAGAGTAAACCATCAGACCGATGGCACCCGCCATCACCATGGCAGCAATGGAGAGAACCATTACTATCTCCAGAAGCGTGAATCCGCCCCGGGAATTAGTCGTCCTGACTGCTGATGTCATCTGGGGTGTTTTCTATGCCGTCGGGACCTCTGCTGATGAGTTCGAAATCGTTGGCCCGTTTCTTGCCAGGAAATTTATACAGGTATTCGGCACCCCAAGGGTCATTCGTGATTTTCGGCATCACCTGCACCCAACGGTGTGGAACAGGAGTGGTGGTTGGCTTGTCAACAAGCGCCTTCATGCCTTGTTGGGTGGTCGGAAATGAGCCGGCGTTGAGCTTATACATGGAAAGGGCGCTCTCGTAGCTTTTGAAATCGGCGTCCACTTGCTTCAGCTTCGCTGCATCGCCGATACCTTTCATGGCGAAGATCGCACCACCGAGGATCATGGCGATGATGCCGAGCACGATGACCATTTCAAGAAGTGTGAAACCAGAGCGGCGGCGGAAGTTGGAGGATGGGTTGTGAATTTTCATTTAGAACAGTTGTTTTGCGTCTGGCGTTAGCCTTTCAGGGATGAAAACGCCATGCGACCCAAAACTTGTCGGAAATTTCCGATAAAGATTGCAGCCGTCACGGGGAATTTCTTGCCAGCAGGCCGGGATTCTCTCACCCCTTGTGCCTCATTTTTTCATCATGAACAAAGTTCTCATCATTGGAGCCGGCGGGGTCGGCAGCGTCGTCGCTCACAAATGCGCCATGGTTCCCGAAGTTTTCGGGGAAATCACCCTCGCCTCCCGCACTCTTTCGAAATGCGATGCCATCGCTGACGAAGTGAAAAAGCGGACTGGCCGCACCATTGCCACCGCGAAAGTGGATGCCGACAATGCCGAGGAGACCGCCGCGCTAATCCGCAAGACCGGAGCACGGCTTTTGATCAATGTTGCCCTTCCTTATCAGGATCTCAATCTCATGGATGCCTGCCTCTTAGCGGGTTGCGACTACATGGATACGGCAAACTACGAGCCTCTCGATGTTGCCAAATTCGAGTACTCCTGGCAGTGGAAATATCAAGATCGGTTCGAAAAAGCCGGACTCACCGCACTGCTCGGTTCTGGATTCGATCCTGGAGTGACCAATGTTTACACGGCTTGGGCGCTGAAGCATCATTTCGATGAAATTCACACCCTGGACATCATCGATGTGAACGGCGGCAATCACGGCAAGGCGTTTGCCACGAATTTCAACCCGGAAATCAATATTCGCGAAGTCACTGCGGAATGCCGCCATTTTGAAAACGGAGAGTTCATTGAAACTCCTCCGATGTCACAACACCAGTCGTTCACCTGCCCGGACGGTGTCGGCACCTACGAAATCTACCGGATGTATCATGAGGAACTGGAATCGCTGGTGAAACACATTCCAACGATCAAGCGTGCGCAATTCTGGATGTCATTCTCGCCCAACTACTTGAAACATCTCGAAGTGCTTCAGAACGTCGGCATGACCCGCATCGACCCCGTCGTTTACAACGGTGTGGAAATCGTCCCGCTCCAGTTTCTCAAAGCGGTTTTACCGAACCCTGGCGATCTCGGGCAGTCCACCAAAGGACGCACCTGCATTGGAAACGTCATCACCGGCCTCAAGGATGGAAAGCCCAAGGCGATCTATATCTACAACATCTGCGACCACGAGGAGTGCTTCGCTGAAGTTGGCTCGCAGGCGATTTCCTACACGACCGGGGTGCCGGCGATGATCGGAGCGAAACAAATTCTCGCGCAACTTTGGCGGAAACCCGGAGTTTGGAACATCGAGCAGTTGGATCCGGACGCTTTCATGGCGGATCTCAACATACACGGCCTCCCATGGCAGTTCATCGAGCTGGCTCCGGAACAGGCTGCGTCCTTCGATGTTGCCTAATCGCCAGTAAATACAAAGTAAGTCACTTTTTTGAGGACGCCTATCGAAATTCCGCTTGTCAGCCCAAAATACGCACACCATATTCAACCCATGATTCGGATCAAAACCCTCTCTTTGCCGCTCATTTCCGCACTGGCGGCCTCTGCGGTGCCCTCTGCTAATGCAGAAGTCGCATTTTCGCTTAGTACAAATAAGGTCTATCGTCAGAGCCAAAAAGGCATCGCGTTCACCGGAGGAAGTTTTAATTCGTATCTCTACGACGGCAATGCCACTTACATTGGCGGGTGCTCCTTCGACCATTATGTTTCACCGGGTGTTTACACCAATATTTGCTCCCCCGGAACCTCCGGATTGGTGACCTCGGGAGTGTTTGGCAAAGCAACTCTTGCCAATCCTTACCTCTTGGTAGTCAGCGTGATCCCCGCTATCATTATCGAGCCCAAGGCCGCCAATTACGTTTCATTGAATGCGGCCCCCGCGTCCGGACTGCCGCGGCCTTCAGGTGGTTTCAAGGATGATAGTAAATCGCTCTTTTACAATTTGCATACTGCCGACGTCAAAGAATACGTCCTGAGCGCCTATTACAAAAATGTCGGATACACGGACAAGCAACGGGAGAAATTTGAAAATGAAATTGTCCCCGGGGTTTATCATTATTCATTTCCGCGGCTGCATCATCCCACGATGCCCGCTCCACTCACGGCAGTGATTTATCCAATGTTGGAAGGATTGGCCACGAAAAATAACAAAACGGATGGTTTTGAGTTTACCACCGTCGGGCAAAACAAGTGGATGAATGGCTTTATGGAGTTCAGCTTCCGCAGGCCCAACGTCGTTAAGTGGAGGCCGGTATCTCCTACCGTTGTATTTCCGGCGGTGGACAAGGCCTACATCGCATTGAGGGAGATGCAAAATCCCTCCAACCCGAAATCCGAGGTTCTCACCCGGGCTCCATCGATTTTCCCTCCTTATGTGAATGGCAGCTCGAACTCCCGGGTGGTCCTTTCAAATGCGTTTGTCAATTCTTTCACCTTTCCGCCCACGCTGCATTCGGGGACGCGCGGAATCCTGGAAGTTGAAATGGAAAGAAGTTTCGCAACAGGCGGTGTAACATATGATTTTTCCAACCGTCGGTTCCAAATTCCTGTCAAGGTGGTCGACCGTTACTCGGATTACGCAATTGACCTCTTTTCTGGTTCAAAGTTGGATGACAGCATCCTCGCTGATCCTGACAAGGACGGTTACAATAATCTGACAGAATGGATCTTGGACAGCACCCCTACTGAGGCATTCAGCATTCCTATTGCGCCAACTCCGGCTGCTATGCCAACGATCGTCGATCCGATATTTGGTAACCTCGGAGAGACTGATTTTGGATTCACCATCGACAAGAAATTGGGAACTTTCCCGAGGGTTGTCTATACGCTTCAGCGTAGCACGAACAATGGCCTAACGTGGAAGAAATTCGTTTCGGATGCCAATTGGAGCGTAGAAAACGTGAGCTACACGCAGGACGGTTCCAAAAGATCCGAGATCCGGGTCAGAAGCCTTGTGGAAAGCAATCCGTTGACGTTTCCAGCGACATTTGTTCAACCTCCCGGAACGGAAGGTGACATCTACCGTGTGAAGGTCGTCCTCGCGAAGTAAACAGAAGTGCATGTCTCGCGACAAAGGTGGTAAATTCCCTTCAATTGGATGGATTTTATAATCTGTGGATCCCCAGTTGATGACCTCTAAAATGATCGATTCTACCGATCGGCTACTTAGCCATCTCCAAAATAGCCGACAAGGGGCTGCCAATCCGATTTGTGCGATCGATACCGAGGCGGACAGCCTTCATCGTTATCGCGAGTCTCTGTGTCTTATTCAGTTCGCAGATCGCGATCAGTGTGTCCTCATTGATCCGCTTGCGATTGAGGATCTTTCTTCATTGGGTTCTTATCTTTCGGTTGCGACCGTTTGGATGCACGGTGCTGACTATGACATGACGATGTTCAAGCGTCAGTTTGGCAGTCTGCCGGCGGTGGTTTATGATACTCAGATCGGAGCCAGATTGCTGGGTGCTCGCCGTTTCGGGCTGGGCGACCTGGTGAATCGGTATTTTGGGGTCGAGCTTTCAAAATCTTCGCAGAAAGCGGATTGGGGGAAGCGTCCTCTGTCGCCGAAAATGATCGAATATGCGCTTAATGATGTGCATTACCTCCTTGAAATGGGGGATATGATCGTCAGCGCCTTGAAAGAAAAAAACCGCTATGAGTGGTTTGAGGAAAGTTGTCTGGCAGCGAGGCAGAAGGTTTTGGATCGAGATGATTCCAAGGAGGAGAACTGGCGCGTGCAAGGATCGGGCAAGCTGGAGCCTTATGGATTGGCTTGTCTGAGAGCGCTTTGGCAATGGCGTGATGGCGAAGCCAAGGCTTGGGACAGGCCATCATTCATGGTTGCTCCGAATAAACAGCTTCTCGAATGGAGTATTGATTTGGCGGCAAAAAGAAATGTTTCCCTCCCGAGTCACTATCGGCCTGAACGGGTGAAACGTTTTCGCGCGGCTTTGGCAGCCGTTGATGAGCTTCCCGAAACCGGATGGCCCGAACGTCCATGCGGGAAACGCAGGAAGCGGGATCGCGATTTCGAACGCAAGGTAGACATGCTGATCAAGGCTCGCGAGGAAGAGGCCGCAAAATTGGACATCGAAGGGTCTCTCATTGCTCCGCGCGCGATTTTGGAAAATCTAGCGGCTGGAGAGTCTAAGCCCGAGGACGTGTTGCTCAAATGGCAGCGCGAGTGTCTGGGAATGGCGATCTAGCCTTGGTCCGCCAAGCGTCTTCCGGCTTGAATTCCGTGAATTGAAAGGCAATCAATTCCTCGTGTCTCCCCAATCCTTCCCGGCCCCGGGTTCCAACGGGTCGCCGATCATTTTCCCATGTTCGAACTGTGGCCTCAAGTTGTCTGTGTCATCCGAACTTGCGGGTGTCAGTGGACCCTGCCCGTCTTGTGGGGCAATCGTCGGTGTGTTGGCCGATTTGAAACTTGCACCCGTCGTTCCCGATCGGCGGCAGGAAAGCTTTCCCGTGAAGTCGCAAAAAAGAACCGGCGGAAGCGGATTTCCGAAGGCGGGTCGACGAAGAGGACGGGTTTCAGCGGACTCCAATGTGGATCACGACCACTTGGATCGAAGGGAAACTGTGAAAACTTTGGTCATCATCATGATGTTTATTCTGGCCTTTGCCGCCTGCCTCGCGGTGGCGTGGTTTATGAAGGATTGGATTGGTAAATAACTCGCTTATAGTGAGTGGGTTAGTGATGGTCTGGATGGGCTGAAAAAAGCACTTTTTTTTGACGAAGTTCCTTGTCTCCGGGAGCGGGATTTTAGACCCTTTGGCCGCACTATGTCTGAGACTCCGAACGATCCACAGAAAGCAGAAACACAGGTTGCCGCGGCGCAGGTTTATGACGCCGCACAAATCGATAAGCTCGAAGGGCTTGATGCGGTTCGCAAGCGCCCGGGCATGTATATCGGCGATCCCGACGAGCGTGGTCTCCATCACTGCGTTTTCGAAGTGTTGGACAACTCGATCGACGAGCACCTGGCGGGTTATTGCAGCCGGATCAAGGTTGCCATCCATGTTGATGGATCGGTTTCCGTCGCCGACAACGGCCGGGGAATTCCCGTCGATATGCATCAGAAATTCGGGATGCCGGCTGTCGAGCTCGTTCTGACAAATCTTCACGCTGGCGGCAAGTTCGGCCAAGGTGCCTACAAATATTCGGGCGGTCTTCACGGTGTCGGAGCCAAGTGCGTCAACGCTTTGTCCGACTGGTTCAAAGCGGAAATCATGCGGAATGGTAAAGTCCACCTGATTTGCTTCGAGCGCGGGAAAACAACTCAGCCGCTCCATGTGATTGGCGAGGTCGATCCTTCCAAGACCGGAACGATGATCACCTTCTTCCCGGACGCCACCATCTTCGTCGATACCATTGAATTCAAATTCGACCGTCTATCCACCCGTTTGCGCGAACTTGCATTTCTCAACCCTGGTCTAACTATCGACCTTGAGGACGAGCGCCCCGAATCCGCCAAGAAGACCACGTTTTACTATGCGAAAGGCATCGAGGAATTTGTTGCCCAGCTCGGTGAAAACAAAACGCTGATCCACGATGAGCCGATCATCCTTCACGGCAAGCGCTCGATTGAAATCGATTACGACGGCAAGAAAACCGCGGACGATGTTTTCGCCGACGTGGTTTTCCAATACAACGATTCCTACAACGATCAGATCCTCTGCTTCGCCAACTCGATTCCTAACGGCGACGGCGGTACCCACCTCACCGGCTTCCGCACTGCTTTGACTCGTGGTATCAACCAATACGCCAAGGCTAACAAAATTCTCAAGGACAAGGATCCGGCGCTCACCGGTGACGACTGCCGCGAAGGCTTGATCGCTATCATCTCGGTGAAAATGCCGAACCCGCGCTTCAGTTCCCAGACCAAAGACAAGCTCGTCAACGGTGAGATCGAAGGCGTCATTTCCTCGATCGTTTATGAAGGCCTGATGCAATTCTTCGATGAGAACCCGGCATTGGCGAAACGTGTCATCGAAAAATCCATCAATGCCGCTCGTGCCCGCGAGGCTGCCCGCAAAGCCCGCGAAACCGTTCGCAAGTCCGCCCTTTTCGGCGGCGGACTGCCCGGGAAACTCGCCGACTGCTCCGAGCGCGATCCTGCAAAATCCGAACTCTATATTGTCGAAGGAGACTCCGCCGGTGGATCCGCCAAGCAAGGGCGCGACCGGCGGACACAAGCCATTCTCCCACTGCGCGGAAAACTCATTAACGTTGAGAAATCCCGTCTCCACCGTGCGCTCCAGAACAAGGAAATCCAATCCATGATCACCGCCATCGGCGCCGGCATCGGAGATGGAGAGGTGGAGGGCTCATTCAATATTGAAAAAGTCCGCTATCATAAAATCGTCATCATGACCGATGCCGACGTTGACGGCTCGCACATCCGGACATTGTTGCTCACCTTTTTCTGCCGCCACATGCCAGCCTTGGTGAAGAGCGGCTACCTCTACATCGCCCAGCCGCCACTCTATCTGGTCAGCCGGAAAAAGCGCCAGGAGTATGTGCAGGACAATGACCAGCTCAACCGCATCCTCATCGATCTCGGTGCCGGCGAAGTCGTCCTCCGCACCTACGATCAATCCCGTAGCTTCACTGCGGAAGAGCTCAAGATCGTCCTGGAAAATCTTTCCTCACTTTCCCGCTTCTCCAGCTCGATTGAGGGCAACGGCGGCAATTTCAAAGACTACCTTGCTGCCCGCCAAAACGGCGTCCTGCCAGAGTTCATGGTTCGCATCCGCACCGGCAACGATGAGGTTCTAACCTACTTCCCCAAGGAAGCCGACCTGCGTGCCTTCGCCGCTGAAAACCGCGACCTGCGGATGTTTGACGAGGTTCTGACAGAAGAGGAGATCGCTGCATACCACGGTCCTTCCCGTCGCGCGAATCTTCACGAACTCCACGAGTCGCACGCCATCAACCGCATCTTCTCGAGACTAACCGAATGCGGAATCGACACTACGATTTTCTTCAATGACGACACTCCGATTTTCGAAATCATCGAAGGCGACGGCGAGAAACAAAAGATCACTCCGGTTTTCGCCGTTCCTGAGATCCTCGCGAAAGTCCTGGAAATCGCCAGCCGCGGAGTTCAGATCAAGCGCTTCAAGGGACTTGGTGAAATGAACGCCAAGCAGCTTTTTGAAACGACGATGGATCCCGAAGTCCGCCAGTTCCTCCGTGTCCGCCTCGACGAGGACAATGCGGTCGAAGCTGACAAAATGTTCGACGTCCTCATGGGCGACATCGTCGAGCCCCGCAAGCGATTCATCGAAGACAACGCCCTGAACGTGCGCAATCTCGACGTGTGATCGGTTCGTCATGAGTCATGGGTCATGAGTTTATAGTGAAAATGAGCAAATCCTTGAACGATCTGGAAATCTACCGCGAGGCAATGCGTCTCGGGGAGATTGTTTGGAATTGGGTGGCCAAGTGGGATTTTCTGGCAAAAGACACGGTTGGGAAACAGTTCGTTCGCTCAGTTGATTCCATCGCGGCGAACATTTCCGAAGGACATGGCCGCTTTCATTATAAGGAAAACCAGAAGTTTTGTTACTACAGCCGGGGTTCGCTGGTCGAATCCCAAACATGGCTGGAAAAAGCTGCCCGCCGTGAGCTGGTGGATCCCGAACTAGCCCGTCAACTTTACCGAGATTTCGAAGCACTCCGCAAACATCTTAACGCTTACATCAAATCAATTGGTCCGCAGTCGGATATCCATGACTCGTGACCCGTGACCCATCAACTGCCCATGTCTGAAACTAACATCAAACCCATCAACGTCGCCGAGGAGCTTTCCAAGTCCTTCTTGGAATACTCGATGTCGGTGATTATTTCCCGCGCTCTACCCGATGTCCGTGATGGCCTCAAGCCTTCCCAACGCCGCATTCTTTATGCGATGCGCCAGTTGGGCGTCGGCCCTGGAAAGCCCCACGTCAAGTGCGCCAAGATCGTCGGTGAAACGATGGGTAACTTCCACCCGCACGGCGACATGGCCATCTACGGCACGCTCGTCAATATGGGCCAGCCATGGTCGATGCGTGAAATGCTCATCGATGGCCAGGGTAACTTCGGTTCCGTGGAAGGCGACTCAGCGGCTTCCATGCGTTATACCGAAGCCCGGCTTCATCCGTTAGGACTCGCGATGATGGATGACCTCGACAAGGAAACCGTCGATTTGGTCCCGAACTATGATGGCTCCCAAACCGAGCCATCCGTCCTTCCATCCGCATTTCCCAACTTCCTCGTCAACGGCAGCACCGGTATCGCCGTCGGCATGGCCACCAATCTCGCGTCACACAATCTGGGCGAAGTGGTGGAAGCGATTTGTGCGCAGATCGATAATCCCGAGATCACGCTGCCCCAGTTGATGGAGCACATGAAAGGCCCGGATTTCCCCGTCGCCTGCGAAATCCGCGGCATCCGCGGCATTGAGGAATATTTCCGTACCGGCCGCGGCTCCATGCGGATGCGTGGAAAAATGGAGATCGAGGAAAGTGCGAACGGCCGCTCCTACATTTTCATTCGCGGCGTTCCCTACGGCGTGAACCGCGCCACACTCCAGGAGCGCATCGCCGAGCTGGTGAATGAAAAAATCCTCACCGGCATTTCCGGAATGCGGGATCTATCCGCTGAGGATACCTGCATCGAGATCGAGTTGAAACGCGATGCCCGCCCGGCGGTCGTTGTTGCCCAGCTTTTCAAACTCACCTCCATGGAGACCTCGTTCTCCGTGAACATGCTGGCGATTCACAAAAACCGCCCGAAGCAGCTTTCACTCAAGGAAGCCATCGATGCTTATATCGAACACCGCCGCGAAGTTGTCACCCGGCGGACCCGTTATTTGCTAGGAAAAGCAGAAGAACGCGCCGAGTTGTTGGAAGCCTTCCTCCTCGCGCTCGGCCATCTCGATGATTTCATCAAAATCATCCGCTCATCCAAAAATCGTGACGAAGCTCGCGAACGCCTCGCTGCCTATAGTTTCCCGGTCGCTACCGCCGAAGGACTGGGCATCCTCATCCGCTCGCAAGCGTCCATTTCCGGGGATACCTATTTCTTCAGCGAGCGTCAGGTGAACGCCATCCTGGAACTGCGACTCTATCAGCTTACCGGCATGGAGCAGGACAAGGTGAAAGGCGAATACGATGGCGTTCTCACCGACATCAAGGATTTCCTCGATATCCTCGCCCGCGAGGAACGGGTGCTCGTCATCATCAAGGACGAGTTGCGCAGTATCAAAGATCGTTTCGCCACGCCTCGCCGGTGCAACATCGTCGCCGAAGCGGGAGAAGTCGCCATGGAAGACCTCATCGCCAACGACGCGATGATCGTCACCCTTTCCCATCGCGGCTACATCAAGCGCACGCCGTCCAGCGAATATCGTGTCCAAGGTCGTGGCGGAAAAGGCCTTAAAGGCATGGAAACCCGCGCCACCAAAAAGGACGAAGCGAACGATTTCATCGAGCATCTCTTCAGCGTCCAGGCACACGACTATCTGTTATTCTTCACCAACACCGGCCGCATGTATGTCGAGCGGGTGTATGAACTCCCCGAAGGTTCGCGAACCGCGATGGGCCGCAGCATCCAGAACGTGCTCAACCTCAAGCCTGAGGAGAAAATCGCAGCACTCCTCCGCCTCGAACGCACGGTGGATGAAAATGGCAACGACATCACTTTCCGCGAGGAAGCCGGTTATGTCTTCTTCGCCACCCGCAGCGGCAAGGTGAAGAAAACCGCAGTCAATGATTTCAGAAACTACCGCAAGGATGGCATCATCGCCATCAACCTTGAGGAGGGCAACGAGCTCATCGGAGTTCGTCTAACGTCCGGTGGCGACGAGATCATTCTCGTCACTCACGAAGGTCTGAGTCTCCGCTTCCACGAAGACGACACCCGTCCGCTCGGACGCGGCACCGCCGGCGTCATGGGCATCCGCCCGAGCGAAACCGATTTTGTCATTGGCCTCGCCCTCGTCACCCAAGGATCGACTTTGTTAGTTGCTTCTGAAAACGGCATTGGCAAACGCACCACCTTTGAGGACTACCGCAAGCAATCGCGCGGCGGAAAAGGCATCATCACGATGAAGGTTACCGAGAAAACCGGTCCGGTCGTCGGTGCGGTTACGGTGACTGAAGAAGACGAGCTGATGCTGATGACCTCCAGTGGTCAAAGCATCCGCATCCGCGCTTCCGAAGTCCGCGAGACCGGTCGTAATGCCCAGGGGGTGAAGCTCCTCACCCTCAAGGGGGCCGAGAAACTTCAGGACATCTCCATCGTCATCGCCGATGGCGAGGACGCGCAAAACGAAGGCTCATCCATCGAAATCGAAGAAGGCGGAGCCGAAACCGGCACGGACGAAGCCGCCGAGTGATCACCCTCCGAACGGCCATCCGCCCGAGGCGGGTGGCCCGAGGGTTTCCTGCTCGAAATCTCCTCGATCACCCCGCTCTGCGATGACTTGGATCTCATCCCTGACATCGGATAGGAGCGGCGATGATCGGAGTTTTTCCAGCAACTTTTGATCAAAAGGCGTGAGCGGGCTCGGCACGGATGCCGATCTCCATTTCATCCGGAATGCTTCCACCGGTCTTGATGTCGCTTCCCGGAGTTTCAGGAGAATCTGCCAACCTGCGGGATCGGTATCGCCGAAATGATGGTGGGGGAGGGAAATGGGAAGCTTTTCCAGGACCTCCCGGAATGCCGGAGTCGGGAATGACGTGGCAGCAATGAGCGTGCGGCGGTCATGATTCGCCGCGGCGAACTGCCGGAAGGTTGTCTTGCGGTTTTCGATGCTCAACAGCCGTTCCGCCGTTGTGGAAATCGAAGAGCAGCGCGCGAGATCGGCAGCAGAGATGAGCACGTTGCTGAGGCCTTCGAAATCATGCACGCTGCCGTCCGGGAAATGCAGGCACACCGGGCCCTGAAGTTCGACATGGGATTCTCCGGATACGAAACCGAGGGACTTCAGGGACATCGCGGCTTTGAACAAAATCGTTAGTCCGGATTCAAAGGTCCGCTGATGGCGTTCGAGTCCCTTGGAGTCGAGCCCGATTTCCACGCTGGCCGCTCGTATTGGCGTGCCAACGGGCCAGTCGCGCTCGCTGAGATTTTTAACGGTCTCTAGCAAACGATGCAACGTTTCCGGATATCTCCAACTGAACGGGCGAAGCGATCGGCCTTCTGAAAATGCCACGCGCAGCGACTCGCAAAGCGACGCCCATTCATCGGGAAAGCGGAGATGCCCGCGTTCGGAAAACTCCGCGACGATTTCCAGCGAGGTTGTTTGCAGAACTTCGCCAGCCGTTCCTCCAAAATGCCCGATCAGCCATGGCTCAGCCGCGAAGGGGAGTGTTAGTCGCTCGATCAGATACTTTCGATAACGATGGCGTTTGATGACGATGTGGCCGGATTTTTCGAATGCTTCCACCTCTCGCGTGGCAGTCGCCTGATCTTCCGCGCTGCTGATTCCGGCGGTTTCCAACAGATGAATCCAATCAACCGAAAACGCCCGGGTCGATGCAGTGACCCGCTTGCCACGAGCGGCGTGCCACCGGCGGTGAAGTTCGGCGAGCCAGGGAGTCTTCATCTTTGTTCGTAGTTCCGCCTTCAGGTGGTCTTTTTCTTTTCATTCGCGGAAGACCGCCTGAAGGCGGGACTACGAACAAAGAGTGTCATAACAACGCCTCCACTAGCTTGTCCCGATCCACCTTGACCACCCAGTTTTCGATGTTCGTGATCTGGCCGCTTTTTTCGTCATAGCTGCGCTCGACGCGGCACTGCACGACGGTTTCCGCATGTTGGATCATCGTCGGCAGGCGGTCTTCCGGGAATGCCATGATGAGCTGAAGTCCGAAGTTTTGCGCAAGAGCGAGACACGCATCAATGCGGTCGCCGGAGAGTTTCGAAAACGCCTCGTCCATAATGACGATACCGAGATTTTTCCGAGACTCGCGCGGGCCGAGATCGTAAACGCGCTGGAAAGCCGCAAGCATGGCGACGAAAAACGGCGCCTGGTTCTCGCCGCCGCTTTGTTTTTTCGCATTCTTGTTGAGGGAAATCGCAGCGCCCTCGCCCTTTCCTGTCGGAGTGGCCTGGATGTCCCAGTGGTGATAGTAACGATAGTCGAGCGCCCGTTGCTGGCGTGGATCCTCGGCGTTTTCGATGGCCGCCATCAGTGCAGCCTTCGCCTTTTCGATTTCCTCGCGAGCACCGGAGGCGAAGAGTTCGAGGCCGGGGTTGAGGCCTTTTTCCACCAGCGCCCAGATCGCGCTGTGGCTGCGGTCCGCCTTCATCGAGAGCTGATAGCGCCAGCCGCCGATGTCGTGGTCCATCGCGCGGTTGAGCTCGCGCTTGGTGCGCTCGGCCTCGTCTAACTTTTCCTTCAAAACATCGAGCACCTGATGCTGGAGCCGGTCTTCCCATTCCTTGCGGGCGTCTTCCGCCGCAGCGGTGTATTTCTCCAACTCGTGGGTTTCCAATTCGATCCGGCGGGCGTCGTAGCGGGAGTTCTCGTCATCGCCGGGGTCGAACGCCTCGGCGGTTTCCGGGTGTTTTTCGGCCAGGGCATTGCGTTCCAAATCGCGGTCGAGACGGGCTTTATCGGAGTCGAATTCACGGATCCGCGCCATTTCCGAAGAAGCGTCGAGGCGCTGCTGCCACTTGGGAAACTGCTGGCGGGCGGCGGCGATGAGCTCGGAAATTTCCGAGTCGCGCACGCCTTCGAGCGATTCACGACTGAGTTGACGATGGGTAAGCGATGCTGCCTCCTCTTCCATCAGCGCGGCCATGCTGTCCTGCAGCACCCGCTCCTGCTGGGCGATTTTCTCAATGCTGTTGGCGAGACGTCCGGTGCGTTCGATGACGCCTTGGAAAGTTTTTTCCAACACCCGGAGTTTTTCCACCGTCGCTTCGCGTTCGGGCGTGGCAAGCAAGCGGATGGTCTCGTCGAGTTGGGCGAGCTCTTTCCGCAGGCGAGGTAAATCCCGGAGTTTGGAGCTGCCCGCTGGTGGTTCGGCTTTGTCTAACGTCCACTGCTCGCCGCGATGCAGGAATGTCCGCCAATCCTCGCGCAGCCTTTGCTGGCGGGTAAGTTCTTCCTTCACTTCCGCGAGTTCGTCCTGTCGCAAGGTTCGCAACCTGCGCAGGCCTTCCTCGCCGATTGTGAATTCCTTGGCGGGTTGGAAATGCTGACGATGTGGCGGATCTTTCAGCCAGCCGTCCTTCGAGAAAGCCCGTGGATGCGAGTCGAGCTGGCTGACTTTTTCGACAGCAATCAGGTCGCCATAAAGGTGTTGGAGATAGGCTTTCGCGAGCTCGTGTTTGGTTTCAAAAAACGCGGCGACCGTCCCCGGCTTGGTTTCCTTCGAACCTGAAATTTCCCCCGGGTGGACGAGCGGTTCGTCGATGTGTCCGAGGCGGCGGGCTTGGTCCCATGCCGCTTTGAAATCTTCGGCGATCACGGCTCCACGTTTGTTTCCTAGCAGCGATTCGAGTAGCGGCCACCAGGGTTCGGCCTCGGCCTTCACTTCAATCACACGGCCGAACGCATCGGCGCGCTGGCCGCGGGATTTCAACGCATCCAACAGAGGCGACGGCGCGGCGCTGCCTTTGTGATCGAGGTCATCCAGCTCGCGGCGGAGTCGGGATTCGCGGCTTTCGAGGACCTTGATTTCCTCCTCGACCGGACGCAACTGCTCGCGGGCATCGTTGACCAGCGTTTGATAGATCCGGGGCATCCGCTGGGCCGCATCCAAAGCTGCGGACTCATCCGCCCCCTGCATTTGCTTGAGCCAATCGGCGGCCGAGTCCGGTTCCTCCAGACCGAATTCCTGAGCGAGACGCAGCCACTGTTTCCAATATTGCGTGCGATCATGGAGAAACTGGCGGGCGGACTTTTCCGTTTCCCGCAGCGCGTCCAGTTCGCGCGCGACTTCATCGCGGTGGTTGCGATCCTCTGCCAGACGCGTGATCTGTAGGTCATTTCCGGCGACGAGGCGGATCTTCGCCAGTTGGGAATCGAGTTCGTTGCGCTCGGCCAGCGCGGATTCGTATTCGGAACGCGACTCGGAATTTTGGAAACGCAGTTGTTCCAGCTCGGACTGGCGGGAAGTGAGATTTTCCAGCTTTTGTTCGTGTCCCAGTGCGATGCGCAAATGGGCATGCAAGCGGGCGTCGCGGCGAGCGGTGACGAATTCCTGATGCCGCTGGCTGATACGGGTGAGCCGGGCATGCTGGTCGTGCATTTTTTCCAAACGCTCCTGGGCACGGCGGTGTGCGTCGACACTCGCACGGACGGCCTTCACATCGGGCAAGCCCGGTTCTAGCAAATAGTCGCGGATGAATTTCTCGAACGACTCGACGGGTTGAAACGCCATCGAGTTTGGTAGGGTTTTATTCATCTGCACGCGGTCGAATCCGAGGTGGCTGCGTGAGCCCATTTCATCAAGATAAGAGGCCTGCCGATCGAAAACCTCGCCGCCGAGATCGCGCTTCACATGCACGCGGAATTCATCCTCGGACATGAATGCAACCGCATCCGGGTCGAGCTCGGCGCTGAGGAAATCCTCGCGTTCGAGCCGGTTGGGAATGGTAAACCAAAGCGTGCGGGCTTTGGCCGTCGGGCCTTCGAACTCGATGCGCGCGCCCCAGGTTTCGCGGCGCGGGGTGTCTTCGCCTTTTGCCAACGGCCAGACGAATTCCAGACCTGCGAGAGTCACGCCGGACGGGCGCAGGTAGCGTTCCTGGCCGTCATTCCCCTGGGTGTTGGTGTCGCAAAGGCAGTAGCCGCGCAGCGAACGGCCGCTGCCCGCACCGGCGGCGGCCTTGTTGAAACGGCTGAGTGATTCGCCGAGCATGACGAACTGGATCAAGTCGAGCAGCACGCTTTTTCCGGATCCGTTAGCACCGGTGATGAGCGAGAGTCCGGAAACATCGATGAAGCGGCGGTAGCCATACCAGTTGATGGCGAGAATCCGGCTGAGGTGGACGCGGGTTTTCATTTCAGGCTTCGTCGGCGGGTTGATAGAGGGCGGCACGGGCGAGGCAGGATTCGAGGCTGTCAAAGGGGATTACGCGGGGAAGACTTGGCAAAATTTCGATGAGCGTCTCACCGAGTTGGAGCGCACCTTCCGGTTTAAAGGTGCGGATCAGGCGGTGGCGCTTTAGTCGGCTCAACAGTGAGTCGAGGTGGGTTTTTTCCGGCGGATCAATCTTGTCGAAGGTGTTGCGGAACCGGGTCCACAGATCATCGACGGTGAGGATCACGGCGCTGCTGGCTTCGTTGGTGCGATGATCGTCCCAGACGCGCCACAGGACTAACAAGAGTAGCGTTTCATCCTTGGTGAACTGCGCGAGCAAATGGCATGCCTCGGGCCGAGGACGGGCTTGGAGGATGAAAAAATCGTCGTCGATGATGAGTTCCAACCCGAGCGGCGCGAGGTAGTCCTTGAGGTGCTCTTGATAGTGGTCGCGGGCGAGCAGGAAATGATCGCGCCCTGCGCCGCTGCTGCCGAGCAAGGTGCCGCGGCCGATGAGTTCGGCGAGGATTTCGCGGATCGCCGGGCGGTCGTCGTCAGGGACGTCGGGCCAAAATCGGGGCCAGTGGGGATCGGACATGGGTAGAAGTTGAGAGTGGGTGGTTGAGAGTTGATAGTGAAAAGAAAGAGGGGAGGGGATGATGTGACGGGGATCTTGTTCTTCCTATCAACCATCAACTTCCAACTCTCAACTTCTTCGAATCTGAAAGCGTTCGACATTCCAGCCGGCATGGGAATCGGTGGGGATTTTTTCGGGAGTGAGACCGGTGGTTTTTCCGGGTCCGTCGATGGTCCACATCACGCGCTGGCCGTCGGCGGTGAGGGCGTGCTCGTAGGCGGCGATGGCGAGAAGATCGAGCATTTCATCGAGGTCGGCGGCGGCGAAATCCGAGGTCATGACGACGTTGGATTTCTCGGGAAGAAGCCGGGCGACGAGTCTTGCCGCGCGTTGCGGTGTTAGGGCGAGCCGCTGGCGTTCGCGGAGGGCGGAGAGCGTTTCCTCGGCAGTTTCGTCACGTCCGCCGGAATCGTTTCCGAAGGTGAGGTCCGCAGGGGCTTTCACGCGGCGGGTGCGGGCAAGTGATTCGCTGCCGAAGAAGAATTTCACTTCGGGAACGAGCGGCGTGAAGTCGGGCTCGGCGTCGCGCATCGAAGCGAGGCGGGTGCCTTCGTGGGCGGCGTTGATGGCGTCGCAGTAGGCTTTGATGATTTCCGGGCGGCGACCGCGGAGCTCGGTTTGATAGCGGTAACGTTGTTGGGAAAGCTGGTTGAACGAGGCCATCCGGGCGTCGATGGCATCGGCGACGAGGCGGATGGCGGAGAGGCGGTGTTCGAGATCGCGCAGGGCTTTTTCCGCTCGGTGGTAGGATTCGTTTTCATCCCAATGATAGTGGGCGGCGAGGCCCTCGGCGAGGCGCTCCTTGACGAGGGAATCGTCGCGGCGGTCGGCCACATAAGAGCGCAGGACCTGGAGCCGGGGCAGGAGGCCGTTTCTACGAAGGGCATCGTAGCAAACCATGTGCTGGCCCGCGCCGAACTCGGCGTAAAGCAGACGAAGCGTTTCCGCAGGGGAGTCGCTGAGGCGTTGGCGGCGATCGAAGAGCGAGATCAGTTTTTCCACGCCGTGGAGCTGGATGATGGCGCTTTCGAGGCGGGTGTTGCAGTCAGTGACGGTGCTGCGGATTTCGTCGGGTTCTTGGAGACGCGGGTCGAGGATGTTCGGGCGTTCGAGGGTTTCGCAGACGCCGCGGACGGTGTCGGCGAAGGTTTTGAGTTCGGCGATTTCGTCCTCCGCGAGTTCGCGCAGCAGTCGGAGCAGCGGGCGCAGGCCGGGAGAAACGAGCGCCCAGCGTTCATGCAGGCCGAGCTGTTGATCCTCCAGCCAGCGGGAATCGCAGAGACGGTTGAAAAATTGGCCGGCGCGTTGTCGGGCGTCGCGCAGGGATGCGCCTTCGTCGTCGTCGAGCACGATGTCCGGGTGGGCCGCGAGGATTTCGCGGATCAAGGCGATGGCCTCGGCGTGGGGAATCCGTCCTGCCTCGCCCGCGACGTCGGCCAGCCGTTCCGCGCAATCGACGTAAATCGCCGCCGATGGCCGGGTCAGCGGCCGGAAAAAATCCCGCGAAACGGAGGCGAGGAGTTTTTCACTGAGATTCGGCGGGGACATGGGCGGGCGGCATTCTATGGGCTCCGATTGCGGCAACCCAAGCGCGAAATATGGCCATTGAGAAGTCGTGGTTTGCTTCAAATGGGGGAGTTGGGTTTCCCCGGCAAACCGCTAATCTAGGCGGGTGAAGGAAATGATCCAGCGATCGCGATGTGTTTTCGCCCTGCTCGCAACCGGCCTGGCGCACGGCGAGATTGCGAAACCGATGAAGTTCGATTTCGGCACGGCAGGGACGAGTTCCGGTTATGTGGCGGTGACCCCAGCGGACGTTTTTACTCCGGAAAAGGGATATGGTTTCGATCTTGGGTTCCCGGTGAAAGCGGAGGATCGGGGCGGAAATCCGGTGAAGGGGGATTTCGTCACCGGCGAGGGCGGGTTCTATTTTTCCGTGGTGCTGCCGCAGGGAAATTACGACGTGACACTGCTGCTGGGCGACCCGGCCGGCACGTCGGATACCAGCGTCAAGGCCGAGTCCCGGCGACTGATGTTGGGAAATGTGACCACCTCGGAGAAAGAGCAGATCACCCGGAAATTCACCGTCAACATCCGGCAACCGGAGTATCCCGGAGGACGCGTGGGCCTGAAGGATCGTGAAAAACCTTATCTTCATTGGGATGACAAGCTGACCCTCGAGTTCAACGGTCCGCACCCTTGCATCGCCGCTCTCGAAATTTCCCCGGCCACATCCGCCACGACCGTGTATCTACTCGGCGATTCCACGGTGACCGACCAACCTTACGAGCCGTGGAACTCCTGGGGCCAGATGCTTCCCCGATTTTTCCAACCAGGGATCGCGGTTGCCAATCATGCGGAATCCGGTGAGTCGTTAGGCAGCTCGCTCTCGGCTCATCGCGTTGCGAAGGTAGAGGCGGAGATGAAAAAGGGCGATTATGTTTTCATCCAGTTCGGCCACAATGACATGAAGAGCAAGGCTCCCGATGCGTTGCAGAAGTATGAGGAAAATCTCGGGAAGCTGGTGAAAACCATCCACGGCAAAGGCGGCGTCCCCGTTTTGGTCACCTCGATGGAACGCAAGGCGGGCATCGTGAACGATACTCTCGGAGGTTATCCGGATGCGGTGAAGCGCGTGGCGGAACGTGAGAATGCGGCCTTGATCGACCTCCACGCCATGAGCCGGGAACTTTATGTCGGACTCGGCAAAGATCTGAATGCCGCATTTCAGGATGGCACGCATCATAACAATTTCGGCAGCTACGAGATCGCGAAGTGCGTTGTCGAAGGGATCCGGAAGGATATACCGCCGCTCGCCGCGATGTTGGCGGATGATGTGAAACCGTTCGATCCCTCGAAACCGGATTCCGTCTCAAGTTTTGTTGATGTCGTCAGCCCGCGCAAAGACCTGACCAAGCCAGACGGCAATTAATCGCTCATATGATAAGTGTTCATCTGAATATATTTTTCTTGTGATTCTTGGGGTGGGTGTTCAAATGCTTATCACCAACCAAGCAGATCCACATGAAAGAAAGCGTCATCGAATCCAGCTCCTCCACGTCCCCCGCCTCCATGCGCTACGACGGTCCGCCCTACGAGCGCACTTTGGACTACGCCATTTACAAGCCGAACTCCCGGGGCAGCGGAGGAGTGATGCGCTTCAGTCTGAATCGCTCCAAAGCGGCCGTTTTCGTCGATGCAGCCGCTCAGTCAGGCGAGAAGCAGTTCGATTGGGAGCAGAAAATCACGATGAAATGGGGACTCTCGGATATCGGCTCCGCGCTCGCCGTTTTCCAAGGACGCGTGCCTCAGGCCAAGCTTTTCCACCAAACCGAGAAGGGGAGCAGCGCGTTCGAACTCATCCTTCGCGACGATCCCGAACGCGCTCCTTTCATGGTCTCCATTTCCCGGCAGGGTGCCTCGGACAGATCCCTGCGGAAAGTGGCCATCCCGATTTCTCACGCGGAAGCCGCTGTTCTGGAAACCGCTTTGCGTGCTGCCGTCGTCAGCCTTCTGGGTTGGTGATGAGGTGCTTTTTCGATCTTTGTGTGTGATTGCCAAAGCGGCTTGCTTCCGCCTTATGGAGGCGGGGGCAAGCCAGTGAGCTGTTTTTTCGATGGTTCGGGCAATTCACTTCGGGACGGATTGGCTATCTGAAAAATCATAATTTCCTGTTTCTCGCGCAGAGTCGCGGAGGCGCGAAGGTTAAAAGAAGAGAGGCAACCGGATCTTGGGTAAGCTGTCGCAGGGACGTGTCCTGGATCGCCGGAGGCACGTAGGTGGTTAGGTGTCTGAATTGTGAAGAAACGCCCTCTGCGTCACAGAAATAGAAATAGGTGCCTTCCTCTTCGAGACCTCGCGCGGATTTTTTGGCCGCGATCTGCCTGCTTCATTGCTTAGATACCGAAGATCGACCGATCTGGGCCAACGAATTTCAGAGGCCCGCGAATCGGACAAATCCA
>JBDSZP010000122.1:0-24616 GCA_039925065.1 Luteolibacter sp. | reverse complement strand
CAATTACAACGGAGCGGACAGCTTCACTTTCAAGGTGAACGACGGAGTGGCGGACTCTGCTCCGGCCGTGGTTTCTATAGCCGTTGCCTCCATCAATGATGCGCCGGTTGCTGCGGCGCAGTCGGTGAACCTTGATGAAGATACTTCGTTGGCGATTGCGCTTGCAGGAGCGGATGTCGATGGCGATCCGCTGGGTTACACGGTAACGGTCGGTCCGCAGCATGGTGTCCTGAGTGGCACGGGATGGAATCGGACCTACACCCCCGCCGCCGATTACCATGGCAGTGACAGTTTCACCTTCGTTGCAAATGATGGCGGGGCGAACTCCGCGCCGGCCGTAGTTTCGATCACCGTGGCTCCCGTAGATCATAACAAATTCGGGACATGGCTGAGTAGCTTCGGACTGAGCGGAGGCCCTGGTGACGATCCTGATCATGACTCGATCAACAATGCTGTCGAATACGTGATCGGTGGAAATCCAGCGACTCACTCCGATGTAAACCTGTTGCCAACCATTACAATCGTCAGCGCGGATCCGGATGGAAATTCGATCAACAGCAACTACCTGCTCTTCACCTATCGTCGGACAGACTCGGCGCACAGCGATCCTAACACGACGATCCAGGTTCAATGGGGCACCAGCTTGTCCGGTGCATGGAACAACGCCAGCGGAACCTCTGGCGTGGTGGTTCTGGAAAATGACAACGGTGCGGGTGAGGCAATCGACCTCGTTTCCGTTTACATCCCTCGTTCCCTCGCAGCGAATGGACTGCTCTTTGCCCGCCTAGCTGTCAGTATCAACGTCCCTGCCCCGGCGAACCTGCCACCCGTGGCGCAGGGCCAATCGATGGCCATGAATGAAGATGCCTCGATGGCTGTCACTCTCGCTGCGACCGATCCGAACAACAGCGATCCATTGACCTACGCGATTGTCAGCGCACCGCAGCACGGGGCACTGACCGGAACCGCCCCAAACCTCACCTACACACCTGCACCAAACTACTTCGGAGCTGATAGTTTCACATTCAAGGCAAATGATGGAACAGTCGATTCGGCAGTTGCCACGGTGTCGATCACGGTGAATCCACAGGAAGAATTCAACCAATGGATGTCATCCTTCGGACTTACCGCCGGACCGGGAGCGGATTCCGACGGAGATTCCATCAGCAACATTGTCGAGTATGTCATCGGCGGAAATCCGGCAAATCACCCGGATGCGGGACTGCTTCCAACGGTATCCATGGTCACCGCGGATCCTGATGGAAATACGGTTAACGATAACTACCTGCTGTTCACCTATCGTCGCACGGATGTGGTAAATACCGATCCGAGCATGACGATCCAGGTCCAGTGGGGAACCAGCCTGACGGGGGTGTGGACAAACACCAGCGGCACAACCGGAGTGGTGATTCTGCAAAACAATGATGCGGCGGGAGTTGGAGTCGATATTGTATCGGTTTACATTCCGCGGTCACTTGCGGTTAACGGGAAACTGTTCGCCCGTCTCAGTGCATCAGTCGTAATCCCTTAACACTAGGATCCCGTTTTTTGTGAAAGCCTACCTACAAAAAGAGCCTGATCCAGGCGTGTTTGAGGAAAATTGCTCCACGCAATTTCAACCGGAGCCGCCCGTACCACTGCTACGCCAGTTCTATCGAAAGGCGATGGGCCGAGTCAAAGACAGGGCACGCCTATGGTGCCTTGAGCATTCGGGCTCCCAAGGTTTCGGGCGGGTTGCGGCATGGCTGGCCTGTCGAAAAACCCAACCCTATCATTTTCGGGCACATCTGGCGGAAATGACTCCGCGCGGTTTCGTGGCACCGAGCGCGTCCCTTTCGCATCCCGACCTTCGTTTCGGTAAAAACGTTTATGTGGGTGACCGCGTGGTGATTACGCAATGCAACGGCGGCAGGGCAATCGAATTGAAAGACAGGGTGCATCTGTATGGCGATAGTTTTGTCTCCGCCGGATCGGGAGCTGCAATTTCGATTGGTGCTGGAACCCACATCCAACCGGGCTGCCACATTTATGCCCACATTTCAAATATTCTGATAGGTGAAAGGGTGGAGATCGCCGCAAATTGCGGATTCTTTTCCTACGATCACGATGTTGTTCTCGGTCGGCTCATCATGGACCAGCCTTTGAAAAGCACCGGCGACATCGTCATTGGTGACGGCGCATGGCTCGGATTCGGCGTTACGGTGCTTCAAGGAGTCAGAATCGGCGATGGCGCGGTGGTTGGTGCGGGCTCTGTCGTCAGCCGCGATATTCCGGATAACGCGATCGCAGCCGGCATCCCTGCAAAAGTGATACGATTCCGAACGCCAGAGAAATCATAAGCCGAACACCGCAGTCTTTTTCAGAAGCATTTACCAAAACTAAAACCAATATGAAGGTTGTCATACTAGCAGGCGGATTTGGAACCCGGATCAGTGAGGAAAGCTCGGTTAAACCGAAGCCGATGATTGAGATCGGAAACATGCCGATTCTTTGGCACATCATGAGCATCTACAGCCACTGGGGATTGAATGATTTTGTCATTTGCCTTGGCTACAAGGGGCATCTGATCAAGGAGTTTTTCGCTAACTACTTTCTGAACAGATCCGATGTGCGCTTTGATTTGAGAACCAACAAGGTCGAGTTTCTGAACAATGCCGCCGAGCCATGGACGGTGACGCTCGTGGACACGGGCGAGGGAAGCCTGACGGGTGGCCGTCTCAAGCGGGTCGCAAAATACCTCGACGACGAAACCTTCTGCATGACCTACGGCGACGGGGTGAGCGACGTTGACATCCCGGGGATTATTGAATTTCACAAAAAGAACAAAGCGTTATGCACGCTAACCGCGGTCCAGCCCCCGGGCCGCTTTGGAGCATTTTCCCTTCGGGAGAACGATGCGAAGCTCGCCTCATTTCACGAGAAACCCGTGGGCGATGGAGCATGGGTCAATGGAGGCTTTTTTGTCCTCGAACCCGAAGTACTTGACTACATCGACGGCGATTCCACGACCTGGGAGAAGGAGCCGATGCAGAATCTTGCGAGTGAAGGGAAAATGTGTGCTTTCAAACACTATGGTTTCTGGCATAGCATGGACACTCTCCGTGACAAAATGGTTCTGGAGGAATACTGGGCTAGCGGAAAGGCACCCTGGAAACTCTGGTCGAAGTGATTTGGAAACATCTAACCTTGAATCTGATGGCAACTTACGATTACGCAGTGATTGGTGGAGGCATCGTCGGCCTGTCCACGGCCATGCACCTCGGCAAAAAATTTCCCGGCGCGAAGATCCTTCTGTTGGAGAAGGAATCCTCACCCGCACAACATCAGACCGGGCGGAACTCGGGTGTTATCCATTCCGGAATCTATTACAAGCCAGGCAGTTTCAAGGCCCGCTTCGCCCATCTCGGCGCGCAGAGCATGGTGAAATTCTGTCAGGAACATGACATCGAGCACTCCGTTTGTGGCAAAGTCATCGTCGCCACCAAGGAAAGCGAGCTCGCACAATTGGACAATCTCTACAAACGTGGGCTGGAAAACAATGTGCCGGTTGAAAAAGTATCCGCCGAGCGTGTCCGTGAAACCGAACCGCATGTCCGTTGCATCGCAGGTGTGTTGGTGAAATCCACGGGAAGCACGAGCTATCGTCAGGTCTGCCAGAAATATCTCGAAATCGTCGAAGCCAACGGTGGCAAGGTGAAGTTCAATGCCGAGGCCCAGGACTTCCAGGACCGGGGTCCGATCAAGATCATTGAAACCAACGATGGTGAGTATGAAGCGAGATTTGTCATCAACTGTGCCGGCCTCTACAGCGATCGCGTCGCTCGGGCGGCTGGGACTGATCCGAAGGCGCAGATTGTTCCTTTCCGCGGTGAGTATTATGAATTGATTCCGGAGCGCCGGCACCTCGTGAACACGCTCATTTATCCGGTGCCGAATCCCGATTTCCCTTTTCTCGGCGTCCATTTTACAAAAATGATCGACGGCAGCGTGCATGCCGGACCGAACGCCGTGCTGGCTTTGGCTCGTGAAGGTTATTTCAAAACAGACTTCAACGCGCGCGATTTTTCTGAAACGATGATGTTCGGCGGTTTTTGGAAACTGATCAGCAAGAACCTTGGCGAAGGTATGAAGGAAATGTATCGATCATTTAGTAAGGCGGCATTCACCCACAGCCTGCAGCAACTCATTCCGGAAGTTCGTTCCGAGGATTTGGTCGAATGTCATGCAGGCATCCGCGCCCAAGCCCTGACGAATGACGGTAAGCTGGTGGATGATTTTCTAATCATCCCTGGACGCAACTCGATGCACGTTTGCAATGCTCCGTCTCCGGCAGCCACCGCATCTCTTGAAATCGGCAAGGAAGTCGCCCGTCAGGTGCCCGCTATAGGCGGCGCGGAGCGGGTGCTTGTCGCCGTAGCAAATTGAATCACTTACCCCCCAATAATATGAATATACTTGTCACTGGAACTGAAGGTTATCTCGGAGCGCTGCTTGCTCCGATTTTGACGGAGCGTGGCCACGATGTTACCGGCGTGGATGTTGGATATTATCGTTCCGGCTATCTCTATAACGCGAAGGGAAATCAGCCGAGAACCATCATCAAGGACATCCGCCACCTCACGCTGGAGGACCTCAAGGGCCACGATGCGGTCGTCCACATGGCGGAATTGTCCAACGATCCGACGGGCGAACTGGCACCGCACATCACTTACGAAATCAATCACAAGGGTTCCGTGCGACTGGCGAAACTGGCCAAGGAAGCCGGTGTGCGCCGTTTCGTTTACATGTCATCATGCTCGGTTTACGGTGTCGCTGATGGTGACACTCCTGTGAATGAGGAAACTCCCACAAATCCACAGACTGCCTACGCGATCTGCAAGACGTTTTGCGAGCGCGACATTCTACCGCTGGCTGATAGGAAATTCTCTCCTGTGTTTTTCAGGAACTCGACTGCCTTTGGTGCGTCGCCCCGGCAGCGCTTTGATGTTGTGGTGAACAACCTCAGCGGCCTCGCTTGGACCACGAAGGAAATCAAGATGACCAGCGACGGATCGCCATGGCGTCCGTTAGTCCACGGTCTTGATATCGGGAAGGCGATCGCCTGTGCGTTGGAAGCTCCGATTGATGCGATCCATGGAGAAACCCTCAACATCGGATCGGATTCGCAGAATTACCGGGTGCGTGAAATTGCCGAGATCGTCGCCAAGGCGTTTCCCGGCTGCCAGACCACCTTTGGAACGCAAGGCGCCGACAACCGCAGCTATCGGGTGAGCTTTGACAAGCTGGCAAAACATCTGCCAGATTTCAAATGCGACTGGGATGTGCCGAAAGGTGCTGTCCAATTCTACGATCTATTCAAACAGATTGATTTCACCAGGGAGGATTTCGAGTCCCGCGGATTCACGCGGCTCAAACAGCTCCAATATCTCATCCGCACCGAGCAAATCGACAATGACTTTTACTGGAAGACCAGTTTCTGAGTCCTGTCTTTTACTACTGAATTCCGATCCACACCGACCATGATCCATTCCCCCCAATGTCGTTTTTGCGCCGAGCCACTCACCCATGTGATGTGCGATCTCGGCATGTCGCCACTCGCAAACTCTTATGTGAAGTTCGAGGATGCTCAGAACGCTGAGAAATCCTATCCACTCAAGGTATGGGTTTGCGAGAAATGCCTGCTTTCACAGCTTGAAAGCTTCGAGTCACCGGATGCCATTTTCAGCGACTACCTCTATTTCAGCAGCTTCTCCACAAGCTGGGTCGAGCATGCGCGGAAGTATTGCGAGATGATGACCGAACGTTTTGGTTTTGGCGGCAGCAGTCAAATTGTTGAAATCGCCAGCAATGACGGTTATCTCCTGCAACATTTCAAAGCCAAGGGCATTCCCGTGCTCGGTATCGAGCCTGCAGCCAACGTCGCCAAGGTGGCTTGGGAAGAAAAAGGCATTCCGAGCTTGGTGAAATTCTTCGGAGTGGAAACCGCTAGGGAGCTGATCGCCACAGGGAAATCGGCTGATCTCCTTATGGGGAACAATGTCATGGCACACGTGCCTGATATCAATGACTTCGTGGGTGGTTTGAAAATCGCTCTCAAGCCCCAAGGCGTGATCACTTTCGAGTTTCCTCATTTGCAGCGCCTGATTGACGAGAACCAGTTCGACACGATCTATCACGAACACTTCTCATATCTGTCGTTTCTTGCCGTGGAGAAAATATTCGCACACCACGGCTTGGCGCTTTTCGATGTTGAAGAACTTCCAACTCACGGCGGTTCCCTCCGGATATTCGCCCGTCACATCGAGAACGACGGAGCGAAATTCGTCGTCACGGACCGCGTCGGGGCGATGAGAAAACAAGAAACTGATTTCGGCCTGACAAAAATGGAAACCTACACTTCATTCGGTGAAAAAGTGAAGGCCACGAAGCGCAAGCTTCTGAAGTTCCTCATTGAAGCCAAGGACGCCGGCAAGTCAGTCGTCGGCTACGGCGCTGCGGCGAAGGGCGTGACATTGGTGAATTACTGCGGCGTGCGTGATGACCTCGTGGACTACGTGGTGGACAAGAGTCCTTACAAGCAAAACCACTTCATGCCAGGTGTTCGAATCCCGATCTATGGACCCGAAAAAATATTCGAGACCAAACCGGACTATGTTCTGATACTTCCGTGGAATCTCCGAAAGGAAATCAGTGGAGAGATGGCGAAGATCCGTGAATGGGGCGGGCAGTTTGTCGTGCCGATTCCCAAGGTGAAAGTCTTGGGTTTATCCGAGCGAGTCGCCTGTAGATAGAATCTCCGAAATGATATTTCAAGAAACCAAACTCAAGGGCGCGTTCATTGTCGAGCTCGACAAGCATGAGGATGAGCGTGGCTTTTTCGCCCGGGCATTTTGCGCTAGGGAATTTGAAGAGCATGGGCTGTGCACGCAGATGGTGCAGGCGAACCTATCCTTCAGCCAAAAGAAGGGAACCTTGCGCGGCCTGCACTATCAGGTGCCGCCAGCCAGCGAACCCAAATTCATCCGCTGCATCAGCGGCGCGGTTTGGGACGTCATCGTTGATATGCGCCCGGAGTCGCCAACTTATCTGGAGCACATCGGCGTGGAACTCAGCGCGGAAAACCGCAGGGCAATCTACGTTCCCGACATGTTCGCCCATGGCAATCAGGCGCTGACCGACAACGCTGAGCTCTTATATCTGATGGGGGAATATTTCACTCCGGGTTGTGCCCGCGGCTTGCGATATGATGATCCGGCTTTGGGAATCCAGTGGCCGCAACCGGTTTCGGTGATTCTCGAAAAAGACCTCGCATGGCCTCTACTTGATCGAGGGGTATGAAGCGCAAAATATTACATGTGATCACGCGCGCGCTGGTTCCGCCATTCAGGCGAGACTACCCGCCTTCGAAGGATGTCGCGATCCTGATCCCACTTTCCACACGTTCGGAACTGACCGAAGAGGAGCAGATCTCGATGCGGCAACTGCGCCATTATCTCGATGGCTATGACAAATTCCTGATCGCGCCCGATGGCTTGCAACTGGACTTCGAAGGCTTCCGCATCAAACGCTTCAAAAGGAAGTACTTCGGTTCCGCATCAGCTCATGGGAGATTGTTGAATCATCCATCCTTCTACCGCGAATTCGACGATTACAAATTCATCTTCTTCTATCATCTGGATAGTCTCGCATTTTCAGACCAACTCAAGGATTGGTGCAGGACCGATCTTGATTATGTGGGGCCGCCTTGGATCAACTGCGAGGATTCCCCATGGGTGGACAAACCACGGGTTGGCAACGGGGGATTCACTCTCCTCCGTGTGGAAAGTGCGCTCAGGGTTTTCAATATCCGCTATCGCAAGGAGCCGCTGACCTACTGGCTCGATATGTTCACCCGCAGTGCTCCGCTGTGGTCGATCCGGTTGTTGGAGAGGTTTCAGTCGCGGTTCTATCATTTCGATTTGGTGAACAGCCTTCTCAAGGAATGGCGTGAAATCAATGATCCTTCGCCCCATAATAGAAACAATGACGTGTTCTGGTCGGACGTCGCCAAATATTACCTGCCGGAATTCAAGGTGGCGACCGTGGAGGAAGGGCTTCGTTTTGCATTCGAAGTATCACCGAAAACCTGTTTGAAAATGAATGGAGGCAAGATGCCGTTCGGCTGCCATGCATGGGCGAAATATGACCGCAAATTTTGGGAGCCCTATCTGGTTCCTGCAAACGGCCATTGATATGGAAATCGATACCATGAGCTCCTTTATCCTCGATAATCTACCCCAGCCGCCGGCGGATCGCCATGGTTGGCCCTGGGATGAGGCGTCCAGTCCATTTCCATCCGCGATGGCCGATGGGAGACCATGGCCGGTGATCAGCATCATCACCCCGAGCTTCAACCAGGGGCAGTATATTGAAGAGACCATCCGATCGATCTTGCTGCAGGGTTATCCGAATTTGGAATTTCATATCATCGACGGTGGCAGCACTGACAACACGGTCGAGGTCATCCGTAAGTATGAGCCTTGGCTCACGAGTTGGGTGAGTGAAAAGGACAGCGGGCAGTCCGAGGCGATCAACAAGGGATTTGCCAAATGCACGGGCGAGATTTTCAATTGGATGTGCAGTGATGATCTTCTGACAAAGGATGCGCTCCGGAAAGTGGTCGCTCTGTTTTCTGAAAAAGCCATCGATGTCGTGGCCGGCGCTTGTTTCTGTCAGTACGATGACGAACCGGTGAAGAGCCGTATCCGCGAAGTCGAATGGAAGGATTGGGAACTGACTCCTTATGCTGCGGCGATTTGGCAGCCAAGTTGCTTTTTCCGGCGGAGTCTTGTCGGCAGGAAAGATCTGGTGAGGAGGGATTTACATTACTGCATGGATCGCGAGCTATGGGCCTATCTGTGTTCAAGAAAAGCGAAGTGGGAATGGACCGGCGAATCCCTTAGCGTTTACAGATTCACGGGGGCTAACAAATCCATGGTGGGCAGGCACAAAATCATCGACGAGTTGGATATCATTTATCGGGAGTATGTGAGCGAAACCATACCGTTGCCACACCTGCTCCGGAAATGGTGGCTTCCGCTGGTACTTGCGAACATGCGCCATCCATCTGCATTGATGCGTCTCATTTCACTCGGTGCTTCGCGAGCGGTCGCGATGGTCCTGCTGGTATTCTATCCGCGCGTGAGGGTGAGGGCGCTGCAACGTGAATTTTACGAGTACTCTGTATGGTAAAATCCGAGAATACCTATAGGATCGCATTTGTTTCCACCATGGGCGGCGTCCCTTGGGGAGGCAGTGAGGAGCTGTGGAGCCAGACCGCGATGCATATGAAGAAGCTCGGTCACGACATCCGGGTTTCGGTTTATGATTGGCCCCAACGACATGGACGTTTGGGTGAGCTTGCTTCCGCAGGGGCGGACGTCTCGTTTCGTCCGAGGGGATTGACATTTGCCGGGCGAATGAAGGGAAAATTGCTTACCAAGTTTTCCGGGAGTTCGTTGGATCGCGCGGTGCTTTCATGGTTGCGTGAACAAGCTCCGGAGCTCGTCGTCATTTCACAGGGCTATACGCTGGACGGTGTACCGTGGATGTCAGCCTGCCGCGAACTCGGGTTGGCATATTGTCCGATCGTTCATGCTAACAGTGAAACGTGGTGGCCGGAGGACGGTGAACTTGAATCACTCAGAAGCGGTTTTTCGGGAGCAAGGAAGTTGTTCTTCGTTTCCCGACCCAACCAGAATCTGATGGAAATGCAATGCGGCATGCGTTTCGAGAAGGCGGAAGTCGTCGTAAATCCATGGAAAGTGAATGCCACAGAGCCGGTGCCATGGCCGGATTCCGATGAGGTGATGGAAATCGCATGCGTCGGACGTCTGGATCCCAGGGCAAAAGGACAGGACCTCCTGTTGCAGGTTCTGGCTCAGGAAAAATGGAAAGCGCGTTCCCTGCGTTTGAATATCTATGGTGATGGTCCGTGTGAACATTCACTCAAGGCGTTGTCCGGCTTGTTTGATCTCAAGAACGTCTTATTCAAAGGGCAGGTTTCCGATGTTAGGAGTATTTGGGCCCAAAATCACGCGATGATTCTTCCTTCGCGCTTCGAGGGATTGCCGCTGGTCATTGTGGAAGCGATGTTTTGCGGGCGGATGGTGATCACCACCGAGGTCGCTGGGAACACGGAACATATCATTGACGGCGTTAACGGATTCGTTGCTGCGGCACCGACATGGAAACTTCTAGATGATGCGATGGAGCGTGCCTGGTCTCGAAAATCGGAATGGCGTGAAATGGGTGCCAAAGCACGCGATCATGTGATTGCGGAAATCCCTGAAGATCCCATACAACTATTCTCTCAAAAACTGCATGCGCTCTGCCAGGATGCATGCTCCCTCCGATTTTGAAAGCGATGGATGCCTCAATCATCATTGTGACCCGCAATCGCGCGGAAGACCTGAAGCATACGCTGCAGGCAATGCGGCACGTTGTCGTGCCCGAGGGGCTCAAGGCTGAAATTCTGGTGGTCGACAATGGTTCCTCTGACGAGACGGCTGCGGTGGTGAAATCCTGCGAGCCTGGAAACATTCCGGTGCGCTACACGATCGAACCACGCCCCGGCCAAACCCATGGGCGAAACCGTGGATTGGCGGAAACGCATGGGCAAATGATCCTGTTCACTGATGACGACGTGCGTCCTCCGCCGGATTGGCTGAGCGGCATGTGTGAGCCTTTGGCCGAGGGAAAAGCTGATGCGGCAAGTGGTGGTGTTAGGCTTGCCCCTACCTTGCAACGCCCGTGGATGACATCGATGCACCGGTCCTGGCTGGCTGCGACCGATTGGATCACGAAAGGTGCGCCACAAAGCATGGTGGGAGCTAACATGGCTTTTTCGAGGGAGGTTTTGAATAAGGTCCCTGGCTTCGATTCCGAGCTTGGTCCAGGTGCTTCCGGTTTTTGCGACGATCATCTCTTTGCCATGCAGCTTTCTGCCGCGGGTTGCAGGATTCATGATCGGACAGCATTTGTGATAGAGCATCATTTCGATCCATCCCGGCTGACTCGCGCGTCCTGGCTGAGCGCGGCGGAGAAACGCGGCGCGTCGGAGGCGTATGTGGGACACCATTGGGAGCATTGGGGATGCCGTCTTGGCAGGGTTCGCCTTCTTCTGGCCTCTCGCAAGCTTGCTGCCTGGCGTAACAACCACCCGGACAGGATGACGGTGGAAGGCTGCACCGAGGATGAGCTTAATCTAATTTATCAACTCGCGATGATCAAAAGGCATGTGGAAGAGCATGGCCGAAAGCGTAAATATGAGTTCCACGGTCTTGTGAAACTGTTATAACCGCAGAAAGATTCAACACTCCCCCCATGATCAAACGTATCAGCGTTGTAATCCCGACCTTCAATCGCGCATCCCAAGTTCCGGATGCCGTGCGAAGCGCTATGGAGCAGACGCTGAAGCCCTTTGAAATCATCGTGATCGATGATGGTTCGAGTGATGATACGGAAGAGGTGCTCGCCCGATTCGGGGATTCCATACGCTACATCAAAACCGAGAACCGTGGTGTTAGCGCCGCCCGAAATCAGGGGATTCGCGAATCCCGAGGCGAATGGATCGCCTTTTTGGATTCGGATGACACATGGCACCCTTCAAAGCTTGAGGGACAAGCCGATTGCATCACAAAGACCGCCTCGAAGCTCTGTTTTTGCGTAAGCGTCGATGAATCAGGAGATGCGATCGATGATCTGAACTTGATGGACCTGGAGTTGGTGGCGGGAGGATCTCAATTTTACCCACCCGAAGATTGCCGGATCTTCAAACGACCGAGGCATCCGTTCCTCCAATCCATGCTGGTCGAGAAAGCGGCGCTGTTGCGGTCGGGAGTTTTCGATGAATCACTCAAGGTGGCCGAGGACACCAAGCTGATTTATGGGCTCGTTCTTACCTTTGGATATTCAGTGTTGAATGAGAAGTATGTGAACATTTGTCGGGACCGGGACGGTCCGGGGCTTTCGGACACCATGGATGTGGTGAATGCTTTCAAACGCCATGATTGTTATATTCGTGTGCAATCGGAGGCATTCTGGCGTCTCCTGCAGATTGATCGGGAAGCAGCTGATATCGTCAGGCAGAACATGCTCTATTTCACCTCAAGGCAGGCGGAACTGGCATGCGCCCTCCAGAAATCCCGGATCGCAAAAAGATACGCGCTCGTCGGCCTGACGCCATTTGGAACATGGAAGACGGTCCTCAGAAGCATTCTCATCGTTATTGCCTATCCGGTTGCCGAGAGGAAATTCATGAGGAAGTGGAGAACTTCCAATCCTTAGAAGCGCACGTCCGATCAATCCCTATATCCACTCTTCGTCATGACTCCCCCCATTGCACCATCTGAAAGAAAACGGATTGCCATCGTTGGCTCCGCCGGACGACTGGGTGGCTCACTCGTGAAGCTGCTGGAAAAAGATCATGCGGTGATTGGCCTGACCCGCAAGCAGCTTGACCTCGGGTGTGCGGAATCGATTTCGAAGGCCCTGGAGCCATTGGATTATGATTTGTTGATTCTGGCCGGGGCCTTGACCGGGGTTGATTACTGTGAGACCCACGAACAGGAAGCGCACCTGCTGAATGCGGAAGCACCCCGCAGAATCGCCGGAATTTCGGCCGAAAAGGGAGCGCATGTCACCTACGTCAGCACGGACATGGTGTTCAACGGCGCGAAACCGGAACCTTATATCGAGACCGATCCTACCGATCCGATCAGCGTTTACGGAGCTTCCAAACTCGCAGGCGAAGAACACGTTCTGGACGCTTCGGCAAAGAACCTTGTGGTGCGTGTTTCCTGGCTATTTGGTCCTGGTAAACCTGCATTTCCGGAATGGATTGTGGACAAGGCATGTGCCGAGGAAAAACTAACATTGCCCGGGAACAAGATTTGCTGTCCTTCCTATAGTATCGATTTGGTGAGGAATCTCATGGCATTGTTGTTCGAGATGAATGGTAATCCGGCATCGGGTGTCTTTCATCTTTGCAACTCGCAACCCTGCACGTGGAGGGATTGGGGGCAGTTCTGCATCGATACCGCAAGAGAGGCCGGTCTTCCTGTGATCGCGGATGAGATCGAGGGCGTGCCTGTTGAATCGGTCGCCGCATTTGTTGCAAAGCGCCCGCATAACACCGCGATGAGCACGGAAAAATTCACGAACGCCACCGGCATACGGCCCCGTCATTGGAAGGACGCCATTTTCGAATTTCTGCTTCAAAGCGATTCATTCCGCAAATATCACCAACTCCAGAAGGCCGAATGATCTTTACCTTGAATCGCATTCCTGAAAGTTTAGAGCTATCGACAAATTATGAGGATATTAGTAACCGGCAGCGCTGGATTCATTGGATCCAACCTTGTGCATTATCTATTGGGCGATGCCTCGAGGGAACTCGGCGTGGACATCGATCATGTCGTGTCGCTCGACATGCTAACTTATGCGGGAAACCGTTCCAGTCTCCGCGATCTGGATTCCGATCCGCGGCATGTGTTTGTCCAGGGTGATATCGGGGACGCTGGATTGGTCGGTTCGTTGTTGCGCGAGCATGCAATCGATACCGTGATGCATTTGGCGGCCGAGTCCCACGTGGATCGCTCGATCGACAATCCTGAGGAATTTATCATGACCAACTTTGTCGGAACCTACCGGCTGTTGGAGACCTTCAGACGGTATCTGAACGAAGCGGGCTTTGCCAACGGCGCGAAGTCCCTCGCCGGCGGTGGGAAATACGCGTTTCTCCATGTTTCGACCGACGAGGTGTACGGTTCGCTCGGTGCGGCCGATCCCGCCTTTTGTGAAACAACGCCCTACTCGCCCAACAGTCCATACAGCGCGTCGAAGGCGGGAAGTGATCATCTGGTGCGCGCCTATCATCACACCTATGGCTTGCCGGTGATTACCACAAACTGCTCGAACAATTATGGGCCCTATCAGTTTCCAGAAAAGCTTTTGCCCCTGATGATCCGCAAGACCCTTCGTGGGGAATCATTGCCGGTTTATGGCGACGGCAGCAACGTCCGCGATTGGCTCTACGTCGAGGATCATTGCCGTGGGCTGGCCATGGCGCTGGCGCGCGGGACGTTTGGTGAGACTTACGTCATCGGCGGAAAGTGCGAGATGAAGAACATCGATGTGGTTCGCTCGATCATTAACACGGTGCGCGAATTGGCTCCTGATAGGGCAACGAAAGCCGCGGAGGAACTCATCACCTATGTGAAAGACCGTCCCGGTCACGACCAACGATATGCGATCAACCCGTCCCGCATCGAAGGGGAGCTTGGCTGGTCGCCCAGGGAAAATTTCGCTTCGGGCCTCCGCCGGACAGTGCAATGGTATTTGGATAACGAAGAGTGGATCAAAACCATCGAGGACGGCAGCTATCGTGGAGAGCGCCTTGGAACCATCGCCTAATTCTATCATGAGCAAAAATGAATCAAGCCATCTGAGCCTGCCCGCCGAAGAGCTGGCGCTGCGCAAGGGTATCATTCTCGCCGGAGGAACGGGGAGTCGTCTTTTTCCCATGACTCATTCGGTGAGCAAGCAGCTCATTCCGGTTTATGACAAGCCGATGATCTACTATCCGCTCACCGTGCTGATGTTGGCTGGGGTGCGGGACATTCTATTGATTTCCACGCCCCGGGATCTGTCGAGTTTCGAACATCTGCTAGGAGACGGCTCGCAGTGGGGATTGAACATTTCCTACGCAGAGCAGCCGAAGCCGGAAGGGCTGGCGCAGGCATTTCTGATTGGTGAGGAGTTCATCAACGGCGAGCCGGTCTGCCTCGTTCTTGGGGACAATCTTTTCTACGGCCATAATCTCGGCCATTCATTGTTAGCCGCATCCCGCCGCAAGGATGGAGCAACCATATTCGGCTATCATACGAACGAGCCGGAGCAATATGGCGTGGTCGAATTCGATGCCGGATGGAATGTGGTCTCGTTGGAGGAAAAGCCCAAGCTGCCGAAATCCAATTACGCAGTCCCCGGCATTTATTTCTATGATGATCAGGTGGTGGAAATCACCAAAGGGCTGAAGCCTTCACCGCGTGGAGAACTTGAAATCACGGACCTCAACCGCCTGTATCTCGAGCGCGGAAATCTGCGGGTGGAAATCCTCGGGCGCGGGACAACCTGGCTCGATACCGGAACGCCGGATTCGCTCGCCGATGCGACGCAGTTCGTTCAAGTCATCCAGCAGCGACAGGGTTTGAAAATCGCATGCCCTGAGGAAATCGCCTTCTTGCAAGGACGTATCGACCGCGCAAAGCTCGGTGAATCGATCGCGAAGTATGCGAAGACACCCTACGGAGAATATCTCGCATCTCTCTAATCAAATCACATTTTAACCGATGAATTCCCCAGCAGAGAATCGATGGAAAGGCCTCAAGGCGTCGGCACGAGCACGCCTTGAAACACGGGATTATTCGAAAGCCCCCCTTGGTGAGCGATTGGGTACCTGCGGAGTCGGCGGCGGAGAGGCTGTTAGCGGACGCGATTCTTTGGCTGATGTCTGGATTCCGGGGGTGGAAATTTTTCCCCGCCGTGTTTTCCAGCAGAAGGGACGCGGGTATTTCTCTGAGCTGACCCGGCTCAACGAGGGGATTTTGAAGGAGATCGGCATTATTCCTCAGCAGTGGGCATCCGCGCTGATGCACCGGGACAGTGCGAAGGGATTTCATATTCATCCTCCCTATATTCCTGACGGAACCCCGGCCGGAGAATGGTTTCACAAACTCTTTATCGAATCGCCCAAGGACTATGCGCTCCGGCCATATGACCGCGAGCAATGGGACGTGATGTTTTTTTTAACGGGAATCTGCGAGATGATACTCACCGATGAGCGCGAGGGAATGCCGCGTCGAATCATGAGATACACCATTGCCGGCGACAGTCGACCGGGCGCGGACAACGTGGCGGTCGTCATTCCGCCGGGCGTGGGCCATGCCCTGCGCAGCATCGGCAACGAGGATCTGATCATGGTCTATGGCACCAGCACCTCGTTCAATCCCGACTGGGAAGGGCGCATGGAAAGCGGTGTCGAAAACGCGCCTCTGCCGCCGGATTGGGAAGAGTATCTCGCAAGTGGGCGGCAATGATTTGAAATGGAGTTTGAAATCGAGCAGCAAATAATAAACAATCGAACAAATCAAAAATTATGAAGACGGTCATGATAGAGAACAACACCCGCAACGCGATCGATTCAACCAGTGTCATTCCGGGACCATTCGCTCCACGGGGGCGGACAGGTTTCACGTTGGGATGGTGCCGTTTCGAGACAGTTCTCGCGGGGATACTTTCCATGGTTCTCGTCCTGGTATCGACGGGATGCGGCAACAATGAATCGACTTCTATCCCGGCAGAGGCATATGTGTCCAAACCGAGCAGCCTGCTTGCTGCGGGTGACGAGATCAATGTGGCCTTCTCCGGAGCGCCCGAACTGAACCAAAAGCAGAAAATCCAGGCGAATGGCAAGGTCAGCATGCCAACAGTCGGGGATGTTTCCGCGGCAGGGAAGAGCATTACGAGTTTACAGACGGAGCTGACATCACTCTATCAGCCACACCTCCAGGATCCCACGGTCATCATCTCGATGGAAGCCGCAGCTTCCGGCGTCTATGTCTCCGGAGAGGTGCTGAAGCCGGGCAAATATCCGCTCGATCGTCCGATGACAGCATTGGAGGCGATCATGGAAGCCGGTGGTTTCACGAAATTGGCCAATCCGAAACAGGTGATCATCGTGCGCAACCAAGGCGGCAGGAACCAACGGTATGTGGTCAACATGAATGATGCTCTTACGGGCTTGAACAGCAATCCATTCTACTTGCGAAGCTATGACATGATTTACGTGAAGCAGAGCAACTGGTAACTGCTCCCGGGTTTTCCGAAAAAGGGGCAGGTGATTCGTCACCTGCCCCTTTTTGTTTCACGGATCAATCGTGCAGATGTTGCTCGATTGATTTGAGAATCCCGATGCGTCCGTCGCGGGATTTTGATGAACTGATGATGAACGGTGGTTGGCCGGTGACATAGTCAGATAGGCTCGCCATGAAGCTCTCGATGCTGGCTTTTGTTTTACCTGCCGATTGTTTGTCGGCTTTCGTAAACACCAGCACGAAGGGCACCGCGCAGCCAGCCAGCCAATTGATGAAGTCCAAATCGATCTTCTGTGGCGGGAGGCGGGAATCGATCAGCGCGAAGACCTGCCGGAGATTCTCCCGTTGCTCGATATAGTCGCCCACGGATTCGTTGAAATTGATTTTCTCGCTCTTGGCGACTTTCGCATAACCATAACCGGGAAGATCCACGAGGCTCCAGGTTTCATTGATGATGAAGAAATTGAGAAGCTGGGTTTTCCCGGGTGTCGCCGAGACTTTTGCCAGGGCGTCCTTGTTGGTCAGCATGTTGATCATGGATGACTTGCCGACATTCGAGCGGCCGATGAAGGCGAATTCAGGCCGGTTCCAATCCGGGCAGGATTGGAGGTCACGGGCACTCATATTAAAAACGGCGGACTTGATTTGCATGCGGCTCTGGTTCTGATAGGTAAAAGGATGTTCGGGCAGGTTCTCGGAATTATGGTTTGAGATCCTGAATTTCAATTTTGCGGAATTCCACCGGATGGCTTTCCGATTGGAGGCAGAAGTAGCCTTCGGACAGCATGACATCTCCGGCGACCTTGGCGAGAGCTACCGAATGCGGTTCTCCACTGAGCTGGGGCTTGCTGTAGGACATGACTTCCTCGCCATTGACGAAATGTTTGATGAGTTCGTTGCCGTTGACCTCCACTTCGATACTCACCCATTGGTCGCCGTGAAAGGTCTTTGATTTCGAGGTGATGCAATGGTCGGTCGTCAGTTTGTCTCCCATCATCACCCGCGTGCCAGGAGTGCAGAGATTCCCGGTGGAGCGCTCGTCCTTTCCGTTTCCACCGAGTAGCTGGACTTCAAGCGAGGTCGGGAAATCCTGCTCCAGCTCCATGGTTTTGGGAGACTCGCTGTGGATCATGATACCGCTGTTGCGAAATGCCCAAGCTGCGCCGCCTTTCATCTGCTCACCCGTGAACCGGTATTCAAGACGCAGGCGGTAGTGGGAGAACTTCTTATCGTAGAACAAATGGCCGTAGCGGTTGCCCCATTCCTCATAACCCGAATAGTCCACTTTCAGGACACCATTTTCGACCTGGAAAGTGTTCTTAAAATTGTCGCCCGCTGCACAGCCCCGGATTTTCGGGGTCCAGCCGGTGAGATCCTTGCCGTTGAAAATGGAAGTCCACTTGGCTTCGCCGGCGGAAACGAAGCAACTGGCGGCCATGAGTGCGGAAAAAATGAGGATTTTCATCGGAAGGTGATCGGTGTCGGGAATCGTGAGTTTCGGCAGGAGCGTGATCTTCGATGAAAGTGGGAGCTTCGTCGAGAGTGAGATTCGGGCGCGGTGAAATCGATCGCCGCGTCGGGATCAGTCCGAACATTCGTGTTTTGAACAAGCTTGTAGTTAGTATCACTTCGTCGACTGAAGTGGAACAAGCTTGACGCTTCATGCTTTTTCAAAGATCGGTTGAATACGAAAAACAGGCTGATTCAGGTATGATGGATTCAAAAACGACATCGGCGATGAAAGTATTTGTAACTCGTTGCGGCAGCGAGCCGGATGCCTGGCGGGATCATGAGGAGACCTTATGTGGATTATGGGCAAGTTCGAACCGGCTTCATTCACTGACGAAAGATCCGCAGGAGGCTGACATCATTGTGATCACCGACCTTCGGCAGGAGGATGGTTATGCGCAGTTGAAGGCCAATCCGCTCTTACGCAAACATGCGGACAAGTGCTTCGCTGTCTACGATGGGGATTTTCCGAATCCATTGCTAAGAGGCATCTATACCTCGATATCCAACAGAACTTGGTTTTCAAGCCGCTTTCGGTCCGGATCATACGGCCTTTATCATCGTGATTTCAAAAATCCTTACATCGAGAATCACCCGGGGATGGCGTATGATATGGAAAAATCCTATCTCTATTGTTTCGCCGGTCGGATCTCCCATCCGGTGAGAAGCACCATCCTTAACTTGAAATCGGAACGTCCGGATATCATCTCGATAGATACTTCCGGGTTCAATCTGTTCACCCATGACGGTGTGGCTTCCCGTGTGAAAGATCAGGATTGGTTCGGCGACATTCTCGTGAAATCGAAATTTTCGCTCTGTCCGAGGGGAGCTGGAACTTCAAGCATCCGGCTGTTTGAAACGATGAAAATCGGGGTGGCTCCGGTGATCCTTTCAGACGAGTGGATTTTTCCAAAGGGGCTGAATTGGTCGGAATTTTCGATAATCATCAAGGAGAAGGATGCGGACAAGCTTGTCGAAATCGTGGCGTCCCATGAGTCGCGTTTCCGGGAAATGGGTGCTGCCGCGCAAAAGGCGTATGAAGACTATTTTTCCGAGGCTGCCTACTTCAATTATCTGGTAGGGCAATGTGCGGAAATCATGTCGGAACAACGGGTGCCTGAGAGCTTTTTCTGGAAGCTTCGGCATGGTGTTGTCCTAGTCCGGAAATTGAAATCATCAGCCCGCGTCCTGCTTCGGCGGAAGTGAGTGATGCTATCGTTTTTCGATCGCGACCAAGGTGATGTCGTCCATCTGTGGGCCTTCACCGGTGAATTGTTTGAGCTCTTCCTGCATCCGGCCGAGAACAACTTCGGCACCGAGCGGAGCGGCCAGACGGAAGGCTTCGGACATGCGCTCCATGCCAAATTCCTCGTCCTCGGAATTGGTGGCTTCCTTCATGCCGTCAGTGTAAAACAGCACGCAATCGCCGGATTTTAGCTCCACTTCCTGATCGCGGGTGACCCGTTCGAAGACCACTCCGCTATCGATACCGAGGGCCAGGCCTGGAGACCGGAGCAGTTCGACTTTTCCCGTTTCCTTCCGATACCAAAGCGCCGGATCGTGGCCCGCGCGGGCGAGGGTGAGCCTGCCGTTGGTTTGGTCGAGAATTCCGTAAGCCATGCTGATGAACATATCCTCGCGGATGTCCGGGAAAAGCTGGCGATTGACGGCGGCGAGGGCCCTTGAAGGGGAAACTTCGCCAGGAGCGACCGAGCGGAGGGCGCTGCGGCACATGGCCATCAGCAGCCCGGCGGGGACTCCTTTTCCCGAAACGTCGGCGATCGCAATGCCGAATTTCTGGTCTCCCAGCTCAATGTAATCGTAGTAATCCCCGCTGATAATCCGGGCTGGCAAATTCGTGCCGCTGATCCGGAATCCGGGGACGACGGGGTCAGCCTGCGGGAGTAAAATGCGCTGGACCTCGCGGGCATTTCTCAGCTCGCCTTCCATTGCCCGTTTTTCATGCGCCTCGCGATGAATCCGCGCGTTGCCGATGGCGAACGATGATTGTTCGGCGGCGGACCGGAACACACTGAAATCGTTAGAGGTGAAGCAGCCATCCTCATGCCGACGGGCCACGACCAGGACGCCGAGATCCTTGCCCGCATAGCGCAACGGCGAAAGCAGCGCGGAAACATCGTCCGTGTAGCGGCTGAACGCATCGCGGAATGACGGATGGTTTTTCACATCCTTCACGTGGATCGGCTCACCGGCGGCGAGGCAATGCCCGAGGATCCCGTCATCCACAGGGACGCGGGAAAGCCGCACGTGGCTTTCCAGTGCCCTTGGATCCCGCTCGGCTTTTTTTCTAATTTCTACCGGAATGCCGATCAGCGGCGGGCATTCCTCGGAGATGTAGGAAGGGTTGAGAAATTGATTGTCCGCGCCGACGAAGTAGATCGCCCCGCCGCGTGCGGTGACGACCTTGTCGATGCCGTCTACGATGATGCGCGACAGGACGGAGGCCGAGGGCTCGTTCTCGATCGCGAGGCCAAGATCATTGAGGAAACTGAACATGCGCTGCTCCTCGCCTTCGAAATCCCGGAACTTCTGGCGGATCGACAATGCGCGGCGGCGTTGGTTCCTCAAGGCAAGCAGCAGCACGATTCCAATGACAGCGGAAACGGCGAGTGCGATGGTCTTGGGATCGTGCATCTCGGGTGAATCAGGATTTCAGATGCGACCAGACCATCAGTCTAACTTTCCTTCGGCTTCTCCTGTTTTTTCTGTTTCTCGGCGAGCTCGCCTTCCAACAGTTTCACGACATTGGAAAACTCCTTCGCGTTTTTCTCGTTGGTTTCCGAGAGAATTTGATGGGCTTCCAGGACATGCTTGGTCCGCTGGATGTTTCCCGCTGCGCCGGCGGGCTGCGGAGGGGTGAGCTCGTTGCGGATGCTGTCCATATTCCCGCGCCAAGGGGCGGATGGTGGGTCGATCTCCAAAAGGAAGTCCAATCCCAGATCTTCCAGCGAGCGGCGGTTCCGTGATCCGGAATCCGCGATTTGAAGCACTCCGCCTTCGTGGGCGGAGAGGCGTGCGGCCATGCCGGCCAAGGTTCCCATGAAAGTGGAGTCCATTCCTGTACAACCACCGAGATCCACCACCAGACAGTGCTCGCCATTGGCGATCCGCTCGTCCCCGAAAGTCTTCATCACAGGGCTGTTGAGAAATGATCCCTTACCCTCACAGCGGATCCAACTGAATCCATCGAAGATTCCGATTAAAATTGGGCATTCCGTGCTCACAGAGAAAAGGCCGTCATTTCAACGGCGAGGGGTGTGGAGTATAAAATCAGACGAGCCGCTGGTCAACCATCCATCTGAGAATTCACCCGATTCATTGCCAGAGATACGATTGGCGTGTGGCAAGCACCCGCTTGCCCCGTTGTAAGGTTGCTTTCCAAGCAAGAACCTTGCCTCCTTTGAAATAGTTTTCACCGATCACGGCGAACTCGGCGGTCCCTTCCGCAGCGGATGCGGGGAATGTTTTCACCATCCGCTTCACCAGACTGGCAGTGGCACCTTGTTGATATTGGAAAATCACCTCCACCTCTCCTTGGCCGACTCCGGTGCGATCGTTCCACAGCAGCGTGTAATATTGTCCCAGCCGTTCCTTTCGTTCCGCCATGCTTACCGCTCCGCGCAGACGGCGGGCTTTTTCCATCCTGAGCAGCGGCTCGTCACCCACGTCCCGCGTTTGATCACGCAGCATGAATTGCTTCACCACCAGGGGATCCTGCGGACCCGCGCAGGCACCCAGCAACAATACGGCAAGCAGACTATAACAGATATTCACGCCCACGATTCAATCATCGCAGGCCGGAGATTCAAGAAACAAGAATTCCCACCGCACTTTTCACTTTCCAGCGTCCACCTGATCCTGCGCATGATCGTCACAAATGACCCCGGAAGCGCGCACGGAAATCAAATTGGAATTCGATACGCCACAATTTCTGCATTCGCTTTTCGCCAATGATCCCAAAAATCTGGCTTACCTCGAATCCCAGATTGGCGTGCAGACCGTGACCCGCGATGGCTGGATTCTGCTGTCCGGCGAGCCCGCCGCCTTGGAGCGGGCGAGGGCGGTTTTCGACGATTTGGAAGCAGCGCAGCGCAAGGGCGGGATCATCGAACAACGGGATTTCCGCCTCGCGGTGGAGGTTGCAACGAAGGCTGGAGGTGTCGGCGTGGCGGAGCTGTCAGGGGTGCGTCTGGTCGGTTCGCGCGGACGCAAGCCGGTTATCCCGCGGACTCCGGCGCAGTTGGAATACGTCCGTGCGATTGAAACTCATGACGTCGTTTTTGGTCTCGGCCCGGCGGGCACTGGCAAAACCTATCTCGCGATGGCGATGGCGCTCACGCTTCTCAAGCGCCGCGTCATGCAGCGAATCATTCTGACACGCCCGGCGGTCGAGGCTGGGGAGGCGCTTGGATTTCTGCCCGGCGACCTTCAGGAAAAAGTCGCCCCGTATCTCCGCCCGCTTTACGACGCGATCCACGACATGCTGGATCCCGAGGAGGCGCAGCGTTATCTGGACGAAGGCACCATCGAGATCGCCCCGCTCGCCTTCATGCGCGGGCGGACGCTTTCACGCTCATTCGTGATCCTCGATGAAGCGCAAAACACCACCCGCGAGCAAATGTTCATGGCGCTCACCCGCCTCGGCGAGGAATCCCGGATGGTCATTACCGGAGACAGCTCACAGGTGGATCTCAAGCCCGGCGTCCGCTCCGGCCTGACCGAAGCCGAGCACGCGCTGCAAGGTGTGGAAGGCATTGCGTTCCAGCAATTTTCAAAAGCCGACATCGTCCGCCACCCAGTCGTGGGCCGGATTGTCGAAGCTTACGAACGCTACCGCGCCTGAACGCGGCTTATTGGTTCGCTTTCGATTTTTTCATCGCATCCAGCTCCTCGCCATTGGGTGGCAAGGGCTTGGGCTCGACGGGTGGGACCGGGGTCGCGAATTGATCGGTCGTCGGGGTGACCGGCGGCACCGGAGCCTCGACTGCGGGAGCATCGGGATCAATCACTGTCGGAATCGAGCCTTCGGGTGGGAGGCCAGCGGGATCAATGACCGGAAGGGGCTGGCCCATGCCGGTGTTCAGCGGCGGATAGACCTGGAACTCGCCTGGAGCGGTCGTCCCGGCATTTTGCGCAGCTTTCGGGTCTTCCGCCATCACAGACGGAACGAACCCGATTTCACCGCTATCAAGCTCCACTTTCAGGTAGCTTCCGCTGTTGGAAACCACCTTCATCGAGGTGCCGCGGGTGAGAAGTTTATCCGCATCCGCATTGCCATTCGGCCGTGTTTTGAAAAACGCGGTGTTGTCCATCGAGGCGCGGACGAATTGGCCTGCGGAAAAAACCGGTCCCGAGCTCGCGGTGGCACTCGTATTGCTACCCGGAGGGCGGAGGGGATCAAAATCTCCGCTTGTGATGGGGCGGGTCATGGTGTCGCAAGCAGCGAGACCTAAAACACCAACTGCAGCCAATGCCGGTATACACTTCATAGATGCGGCAACCTAACGCGCCTGCCATGCATGGTCAACGTCATTCCTGCTGGCGGGGTTGTGAGACGATGGAAGAAGTTGAACCGCTAAGACGCCAAGGTCACCAAGGGACGCGAAGTCAGATGCTGGGTTTTTGAGGGCAAAAACTCTTTGAGCATCGAACGCCCAACATCGAACTTTGAAATGAAGAGGAAGAGATGGTTGCGTCTCGACGGCTACTGGCTTTTGCGAACGATGTTGTTCTTTTCATCCAGCAGTAGATTTCTCGAAACGACCGGAGTTTCCGAAAGGGCGAAGCACATGATTGCCACGCGCTCCCCGGCCTTGATCAGGTGGGCGGCGCCGCCGTTGATGAGGATGTGGCCGGTGCCGGGTTTGCCAGCGAGCACGTAGGTTTCCAAGCGGGCACCGGTGGTGATGGAGGCGACCAGCACCTTTTCGCCAGCCCACAGGTCAGCAGCTTCCATCAGATCGGTCGGGATCTCGATGCTTCCTTCGTAATCCACATCGGAGCCGGTGATCATGGCCCGGTGCAGCTTTGATTTCAGGACCTCGCGCAACATGGCGGGAAGGAAATCCCCCTGCGCACCGACGTCAAGCAGCAAGAGACGCCGAGTTTTCCCGAGATCCTACACTGGGGAGTGTTGCGAGGGTGGGGAATGGATGCTGATTTCAGACGCA
>JBDSZP010000121.1:0-4573 GCA_039925065.1 Luteolibacter sp. | reverse complement strand
GCTTAGATACCGAAGATCGACCGATCTGGGCCAACGAATTTCAGAGGCCCGCGAATCGGACAAATCCAGCGAATCTTCGGAGCGTTTTAAATCAACCGCGTCCGGCTGCGTTTCGGCCGTCCGGAGTTCAAGCTTCAGCTTGTCTTCGTGAAGAGCACGCTGAAGAGGCTGTCGGGAAAGTCGAAAAGGGGCGCGTTCATTTTGAACGCTGAGTGCGGCGGACATTCTGTCCGCCGTCTTACAGTGAGGAACTCGCGCGGGGTCTCCGTTCGTCCGACAGAATGTCGACCTGACTCAGTCGACAGAATATCGACGCCCCTTATTTCCCGACAGCCTCTGAAGCGACGAACTCCGGACAGCGCCCCGGCAGCTCGTCATTCTCTTAAAAGATTCGCCGGATTCGCGGTGCCTTCCTCTTCGAGACCGCGGTATTTTATACCCGATTCATCGCTTGGAAGCCGAAGATCGACCCGCTTGGACCGAGAGAATCAGACAGATATGAAAACCGTTGGTGGTGGACATGTGCGATAATTTCAAGGAAGTTCTAACTTTTTCATAAATTTGGCATGATTTGATCTATCCGCATGCCAATGAATGATCTCGCGGAATTGGCCGACTACCTCGGATCGCATCAGGCGGTTGTGGAAAAGGCATGCATTCACCGCGCATTTGAGCCCGCTTACGAAATTTCGGGAAATGTCCGCCTCGGTGATGATTGCGCTGCGATTCCGAATCCAGTCGGTCACGGTCATCTGCTTTTTGCGGCGGAAGGAATGTTGGCTTCGTTCGTCGAGGAGGATCCTTGGTTCGCCGGTTACTTTGCCGTGATGGTGAATCTCTCCGAGATCGCGGCGATGGGCGGACGTTCGCTTGCCATCACCGACGTGATGTCGACGCCTTCGGATGAAATTTCCTCCAAGATCTGGCAGGGGATTCAGAGGGCCTCCCAATCCTATGGAGTGCCAATTGTTGGCGGCCATACGACGCGCATGGATTTTGGAAAAGCCACGCTCGCCGCCGCCGTCTTAGGCCACGCGGGGGATCGCTTGATCACCAGCTTCGATGCGAAACCGGGTGATCACCTTGTCATTGTGGTCGATATGCACGGGGCCTACCGGGACGGGAAATCGTTTTGGAATTCCAGCACGACCACCCGGCCGGACCGGCTGCGATCCGATCTCGAACTGCTTCCTTCGTTGGTCGAAAAAGGCCTCTGTCGCGCGGGCAAGGACATCAGCAACGGCGGTATCATCGGGACGCTGGCGGTGTTGTGCAACTGCTCGGAAGTCGGCGTTTGTCTGGATCTGGAGCGACTGCCGTGCCCGATGGATACCGAGATCGGGCGATGGCTGGTCACATTTCCCAGCTTCGGTTATTTGCTAGCCATCGCTCCGGAAGACGTCGAAAGCACGTTGATGCATTTCACTGCGACCAAGGTGACCTGTCGGGAAATCGGAACGTTCCGGGCGGAACCCGGCATCACCATGACCGCGGATGGCGAGCGCGCGGATTTAGTTTTCGGCCAACCAGGCGTCCATGCCACCTGTGACGTTTTTCACGCGGGTGAATCCACTGTCCAGCAGTAGTTGCACGGCTTTGGCGGAGCGACCACCTGCCTTGCAGTGGACCAGAATTTCCCGGTCGACTGGCAGACTGGCGAGATTTTCCGGCAGGGTTTTCAAAGGAATGAGCCGCGAGCCCTCAATGTGGGCGATGGCGTATTCATCCGGCTCGCGAACGTCGATGAGCAGGCCTTGGAAATCCCCGGCGAGGATTTCCCGGAGTTCGGAGGTGGTGATGGAGTCCATATGTTCGGTATTGATTTGGCAGGTGGCGGAGGCGTTGGTCTCGGAATTCGAGACAGAGGAAATTTCCGGGTGATCGCCACACAGGCGGCAGGCGGGATCGCGGCGGAGAGTGAGGGCCCGGAAGACGCTGTTGAGTGCGTCATAAACTGTCAGTTTGCCGAGCGGGACCTTGCCGATGCCGAGGATCAGTTTGATCGTTTCCATCGCCTGCAGTGATCCGATGATGCCGGGCAGGACGCCTAACACGCCGGCTTCCTGGCAGGATGGAACGCTTCCCGGCGGTGGCATGTTCGGCAGCAGGCAGCGGTAGCACGGTCCGCCAAGGTGCGGGGCGAACACGCCGGCCTGTCCTTCGAAGCGGTGGATCGCGCCGTAAACGAGCGGTTTTTTCAGGAAAAACGCGGTGTCGTTGGTTAGGAAGCGGGTGGGGAAATTGTCAGAGCCATCGACGATGATGTCGTAGGATGCGGCGATCTCCATCGCGTTTTCCGGAGTGAAGCGCACGGGGTGGAGTTCCACTTGGATATGTGGATTCACCTCGCGCAGGCGGGCGGCGGCACTTTCGAGTTTCGGTTTCCCGACCCATGACTCGCCATGCAGGATCTGGCGCTGGAGATTCGAGGCATCCACCACGTCCGCATCGACGAGGCCGAGCCTGCCGACGCCCGCCGCAGCCAGGTAGAGAGCGGACGGCGAGCCCAGGGCACCGGTGCCGATGAGCAGGACGGAGGCGTTTTTCAAACGAAGCTGCCCGTCCATTCCGACGTCCGGAATGATGAGATGGCGGGAGTAGCGGAGGAGTTCCGCCGATGAAAGACCGTCTGGCATGGCGGCGGAAACTTGCAACGGAATTGCCTCATGTCCAAGTTGGAAAACTGTTTTGTCGCGTTCGGGTTTTGTGATACACTCCGCCTATGTCTGAAGTCCTTTCCTCTTTTCAAATGAGCCCGGGAGACGTTGCACCCGACTTTTTCCTGCCCGATGCGGATGGCCAAATGTTCTCACGAGCGGATGTGGCGGGAGAGCACGGATTACTGGTAGTTTTCGCCTGCAACCATTGTCCATTCGTGTTGCACCTCGCCGATTCCCTGGGAGAGCTGGCCCGGGAAATTACTCTTCAAGGCGTGAACACCGTGGCCATCAATTCCAACGATTTGGCGAGATACCCGCAGGATGGACCGGAAGAGATGAAAGCCTTTGCCCGCGAGCGCGGCTGGGAATTTCCCTATCTGATCGACGAATCCCAGGAAGTAGCGAAAGCCCATGGGGCGGCCTGCACGCCTGATTTTTTCCTTTTCCTGGCTGACGGTCGGCTTTTCTACACCGGACAATTCGACGATTCCCGCCCACGCAGCGGCATTGAACCCCACGGCGGCGATGTGCGCGAAGCCGTCCGACGGATGCTGGAAGGAGAGGAACCACTCGCGCGGCCATATCCGAGCAGCGGCTGCAATATCAAGTGGAAACCGGGAAACGAGCCGGAGGGTTAGGTCTTGGTTTATGGCTTGCTGGGAATCACCGGATCCGCCTGCCAGACGCGGTGATTCGGCCAGCTCACTGAATATCCCGGGAGGTCCGGGAGTTCTTCCGGCGCATCGGTGCTGATCCATTGGGCACCGCTCGCCGCTGCTTTTTGGAAACGGCTCAAATCCTTGGCGCGGACTTCCTTCAGATCCATATCGGCGCGGGTGCGGACCATGAATCCGGCGGCGACGAGTTTTTTGATCTCCTCGAAACTGCCGATTGCGTCGTTCCGTTTCATCCATGCGGCGGCGGAGTGCTCGGGCGGCACACTGACGAACAGCAGCCGGCCTCGCAGATCTTTCTCCGGGCTGAGTGCCAGATAGCGGTCGCGCATGGCTCCTTCGTTATCGAGGGTGAAAACGAATTTTCCGGCCGCTTCGGATAGTCGCGGCCAACCATGTTGAGTGACGGCATCCCGCAAGTTCGCAGCGCTTCCGCGAACTTTGTCCGGCGTGAGAATCATGCTTTCCGGCATTTCGCTCCGGATTTCCTCTTCCATGGATTTGAGCTGGGTTTCGTCAAACGGCACCGGCCGGATTCTCGGGGAAAACGAATCCTCCTTCAGCTCCAACAGAACCATCACCGGCTCATGTTTCGGATGCGCCTTCGACCATGCAACCAATTCCTGAAGCGCCTTCCGCAGCGTTGGGACGGTCACGCGGAAATCAAAATCCGGGCTGTGCAGGATTTTCAGCCCGGGCGTCTTCCATGCCGGATCGGGGTTGGCATCCACCTCACCGGCCAGCCGTGCGCCGAGCGGATCGGAGTAAAGCCCACCTTTCGGATCGGCATAGAGATCCAGCTCGATCTGGCGGATGGAAAGTTTCTCCAGTTGCTTTGTCAGGGGGCGATGCGTGTGGTTGATCGCGTCTCCCTGGCCCTTCGCGAAAGTTTCTATCAACTGCCGTATTTTCGGTGAAGGCGCGATGTGGTAGGAATTGTGCGTTCCGATGAATTGGACGCGGTTCATCGGCGGATCCTCATCCGCAAGGGCGGCACAGACTCCGGCAATCAGGGTGGAAAATACGAGCCAGTGGGTTTTCATGAATGGCCCGTAGCATCGTGTTTCACTGCGCCATTGCAAGGTCCCAGCGATCGGCCTAGGTTCGTAGTTCAACCCTTGTATGTTTCCCGTGCCGGGAAAAGTGAAAGGGCCAGCCATGGGTGCCTTCCGAGAATGGGTCCTCAAAACTCGTCGGAGGAAGGCACCCATGGCGGGTTGCCACGCAGCGCCCCGTCCT
>JBDSZP010000120.1:0-18965 GCA_039925065.1 Luteolibacter sp. | reverse complement strand
GGACTTTCTTGTCCTTCTTCACGCCTTTGGCGATGGAAGAGAGAACGGCTTCGAGGGCTTCATCGGCAGCGCGCTTGGTAGCGTCTTTTCCGAGGGCGGCTTGGATGGCATCAATGAGTTCAGCTTTATTCATGGCAGCGACGTTTGTGCGAATGCGGTCGGGTATTGGCAAGAGAAAATCTGTTGAAAATAAAGGGATTTTTTTCGAGTGACGGCTTGACTTGCGAATGGGTTCCGGTCTTGGGAGCCCGTCATTCAAAGGAATAGAGGTGATTTGCTGGTAAATTCCAGCTGAAGTTAGAATTTGTTAGTTTTTTCCGCTGATGCGGGAATCCTGGTCGCGGAAAAAGACAGCATCCGGCCGTTTCGTATCACCAAAAGGCGGGCTCCATTTGAGGGGTTTATGAGCAGGCGTGACATGGGGAATGATCGTATTTCATGTCGATGTGGCTGCCGGAGCGATCCGGCTGATGCCTGAAAAAATTTCGAAGATGCCATTAGGGATGTTCCTTATGGAGGACGTCAGGGAACAGATCGGTCAATAAATCCGTTCCGGAAACCGTCGGCCACGCTGCATCTCAGTGTTGGGTGAGAACGCGGAATCCCTTATAACTAGAGCCTTTTGCCGAGCTTGTGAAATTTTTCACAAATAGAACTTGCGGAGGCCTGCGGCGATCCTTTAAAGACCCCGCGCCCTACGTCAGTGGGCTTCTTGCATGCGATTCTTATTCTCTACATCGACTTTTTGGCTTCTGGGAATGCTTTCCTCCTTCGCGGCGGAAGAGCATGGCGGGCATGAAGCCCTGCCACTCAATGCGCAGCGTCTTCACGAGACACTGCCAATTTCCAACTCCATCGTCATGGTGTGGATCGCGGTCGGTTTGATCGTTCTTTTCTGCCAGATCGCCACCCGCAAAATGGCATTGGTTCCGGCTGGCTTCCAGAATTTCGCCGAATGGGCGATCGAGTCGCTCTATGACTTCTTGGCCGGCCTGATGGGCAAGCATCTCGCCCAGCGCACGTTCTGGTTTTTCGGTTCGATCTTCTTCTTCATTCTGACCAGCAACTATCTGGGTCTTGTTCCGGGTGTCGGAACTTTGGGTTGGAAAGATGGGCATGGGCATATGGTGGCCCCGCTTCTCCGCGGTGCGAATGCGGATATCAACATGACGGCAGCAATGGCCGCCAGTTTCGCACTCCTTTGGTTCTACTGGGCGCTCACCGAGAATAATTTGAAGGCTTTCCTCGCCCACATTTTCGCGCCGAAGGGCAGTTTTGCAGGGGTCATGAAACTGATGATGATTCCGCTATTCTTCTTCGTCGGGGTTCTTGAGCTGGTCTCGATCGCGATCCGCCCCGTCGCACTGACCTTCCGTCTTTTCGGTAACATCTACGGCGGTGAGCAGACCATGGAATCGCTGATGAATCTGGTTCCCGAGAAGCTCGCCTTCCTGCCGGCCCTGCCGTTCTACTTCATGGAGCTGCTCGTCGGCTTCGTCCAAGCCCTCGTTTTCACTCTGTTGTGCGCGATTTTCCTCAAGCTGATCTGTGATCACGGCGAAGAAGAGCACCATTGATCCTTTCATCAGCCTGACCATGTCATGAACGTGGAGACTGCCGGAAACCCCAACACAAACTAATAAATAATTATGTTCACAAAAGCATTTGCAGTAGCGCTCGCCGCCTTGGCTGGTGGCATCGGTATCGGTATCCTCGGTTCGAAGGCAGCTGAAGCAACCGGCCGTAACCCCGGTGCAGCTACCCCGATCCTCGTTATCTCGATCATTCTTGCGGCTCTTATTGAAGGTATCTTCATCCTTTCAGCATTCGCTGTGCCGTTCGCATAAGTCTTACTGCCGCACGCGCTGCGAGTCAGCGCGTGCGGCATCCCTTTTTTCACGAAATTTTTCACGACATGATCACCTTGCTTGCCGCCACCGCTGAAAATCCCGGTATTTTGGAAAACATCCAGAAGTCCTTCGGGCTGAATACGCCATTCTTCATCGCGCAGGTGGTTAATTTCCTTCTGGTGATTGTCATCCTGAAAAAATTCGCCTTCGGACCGGTGCAAGCCATCCTCGAGCAACGCCGCAACCGCATCGCTGACGGTGAGAAAATGCTCAAAGTCATCGAAAAGCAACTTGCTGACGCAGAGAAAACCGCTGCGGACGCCATTGCGAAGGCGAACGAAGAAGCCGTGCGTCTGATTAACGAAGCCATGCACGGAGCAGCGGCCCTTTCCGAGCAGAGCGCCCAAGAAGCTCTCGCCCAAGCCCAACACATCATTTCCAAAGCCGAGGCCGCTGCCAAGGCAGACCGCGAACGCCTCAGCCTCGAGCTCAAGCGCGAATTCGGCCGCCTCGTCGCCGCCACCACCTCGCAGGTCACTGGCAAGATTCTTACTTCAGACGATCAGAAGCGCATAAACGAAGACGCGCTGGCCGGTGTCGAAGGCTGATTTTCCATCTCTCTTCCTGCCACGTCGTTATGAAAATTTCCAAAGCCGCAGCCGCCTCCGCCCGCCGACTTTTCGGGCTTTGCCAGACTGATGGCCGTCTCGATGAGACGAAACTGCGCACGGTGATTTCCCGTTTGATCGAGTCGAAGCCGCGCGACTACCGCGCCATCCTCGTCGCGATCCAGCGCTTGACTCGCCTTGAGTTCGAGCGTCGCCAGGTAACTGTCGAAAGCGCTATTGAACTCGATTCCGCCTCGCAGCAGCGCGTTGCCGACGGTCTCGAGCATCAATATGGTCCTGATCTCGTCGTCGGCTATCAAATCACGCCCGCCCTGATCGGCGGCCTCCGTATCCGCGTCGGAAATGACGTTTTCGACGGCTCCGTCAAGGGCCGCCTCGATCGTCTCGCGGACGCCTTCTAATTTCATACATCTTGCTGAACCCCGAACACTGATCCCTAGCAAACTTTTCTTATGAGCAGCATCCTCCAGGAACTCGAACAACAAATCGCCGGAATCACTTCCTCCGTCGCAAAAACTAACGTCGGCACCGTCCGCCAGGTCGGTGACGGTGTGGCAAAGGTCGAAGGTCTCTCCGACGTGATGCTCAACGAAATGATCGAATTCGGTGGCGGTGTCACCGGTATGGCGCTCAACCTTGAAGAGAGCGAAGTCGGTGTCGTGCTTCTCGGTGACTACTCCGCCGTCAAGGAAGGCGACGAGTGCCGCACCACTGGCAAACTTCTTTCCGTTCCTGTTGGCGAAGCCGTTCTCGGACGCGTGGTCAACGCCCTCGGTGCTCCGATCGACGGCAAGGGCGATATCGCTGCTTCCGCTTTCTACCCGATGGAAAAAATCGCACCGGGCATCATCAAGCGGAAGTCCGTTTCCGTTCCCGTGCAAACCGGCATCATGTCCATTGACGCGATGATTCCCGTCGGCCGTGGCCAGCGCGAGCTCATCATCGGTGACCGCTCGACAGGTAAAACCACCATCGCCGTGGACACCATTATTTCCCAAGCCCAACAGAACAAGGCTGCGGAAAACGGCAAGCTGCTCAACCACAAGCCACTTTATTGCATCTACGTCGCCATCGGCCAGAAGCTCTCCAACGTTGCTCGGATCAACAAGATCCTCGAGGACGCCGGCGCAATGGAATACACCACCATCGTTTCCGCTTCCGCTTCGGACGCCGCTGCCATGCAGTATCTCGCTCCATATGCCGGTTGCGCCATCGCCGAATACTTCATGGATCAAGGCAAGGATTGCTTAATCGTGTTCGATGACCTTTCCAAACACGCCGTCGCCTATCGTCAGGTGTCCCTGATTCTCCGCCGCCCATCCGGCCGCGAAGCTTATCCAGGTGACGTGTTCTACCTTCACAGCCGGTTGCTCGAGCGTTCCGCACGTCTCTCCGAAGCTGCGGGTGGTGGTTCGCTCACCGCTCTGCCGATCATCGAGACGCAGGCTGGCGACGTTTCCGCCTACATCCCGACGAACGTGATCTCCATCACCGACGGTCAGATCTATTTGGAAACCGACCTTTTCTATCAAGGTGTCCGTCCCGCGATTTCCGTCGGTCTTTCGGTGTCCCGCGTGGGTTCCGCCTGCCAAACCAAGACGATCAAGTCGGTTGCCGGCACGACCAAGCTCGACCTCGCGCAGTATCGCGAACTCCAGGCCTTCGCCCAGTTCGGATCCGATCTCGATGCTTCCACCAAAAAGAAACTCGATCGCGGTGCCCGGATCGTCGAGCTCTTCAAACAGAATCAATACAGCCCGCTCGCCATGGAGATGGAGTCCATCTATCTCTTCGCGATGCAGAACGGTTACTTCGACGACGTTGCTGTCACGGATGTGAAACGTTTCCAAGCCGCTCTCGGTGATTTCTTCAACACCCGCAAAGGTGACCTCCTCGACAAGATCCGTAACGAAAAGCCGGACCTCAAGAAGGACAAGGAAATGGTCGAAGCCGTCAAACAAGGCGTCGAAGACTTCAAGAAGTCCTGGAAGTAATTTCCTCCCACCGGTCTCCCGATTCCACTTTTCTAGCATCTATTTCCTATGGCAAACCTCCGCGACATCCGCCGACGCATCAAGTCGGTCAAAAACACCGCGCAGATCACCCGCGCGATGCAGCTTGTCGCTGCGGCAAAAATGAAGAAGGCGCAGGACCAGGCACTTGCCGGCCGCGCGTATTCAAAGCACCTCAACGGCGTCCTTCAGGACATCAGCGAGGGCTTCAGCGAAGCCACACACGCATTGCTTGAAAAGCGCAGCGGTGGCCGCGAGTTGATTCTCATCATTTCCACCGACAAGGGCCTCTGCGGTCCGATCAACACCAACCTTGCCCGCGCCATCCGTAGCCAGTCCTCGGACAGCGCGGAATATGTCACCGTCGGCCGCAAGTTGCGGATCATGATGGAAAAGCTCGGCCGTAACGTTATCGCGGATTTCACCGTGAAGGACCCAGTTCCGTTTTCGGACGCCCGTGCGATCTCGTCCTTGCTTTCCCGCCAGTTCCTGGAAGGAAATTACGACAAGGTCTCCGTCGCCTACACACGCTTCGTCAATACGCTCAGCCAGCAGCCGGAAGTCATCCAACTCCTGCCGGTTCTTCCTCCGACCAATGAGGGCGATGCCACTGCGACGAATGATTTCCTCTTTGAGCCATCGCCTGCCGATGTCCTGAGCGCGATCCTTCCGCTGTATATCAACTTCAAGGTTTTCCAAGCACTCATGGAAGCCCGCGCCTCCGAGCACTCCGCGCGTATGGTCGCCATGAAGGCCGCCACCGACAACGCGAAGAAGTTCATCAAGGAACTCACGCTCGAATACAACAAACTCCGTCAGGGTGCCATCACCTCGGAGCTTCTCGAAATCACGACCGCCATGAAGGCCATGGAATGATAACAAGTGGAAGAAGTAATCAGTGGTCAGTGATCAGTGATTAAGAATCCACCAGATATTGCCTTCACCAAACCAACCAATTTTTAGCCGATCCCGAGCCACGCAATCTGATCACTGATTACTGATCACTTCTTCACTTCTACCCATGAGCAACCAAGGAACCATCGTCCAGATCATCGGCGCCGTCATCGACGCCGACTTCTCCAAGGCCAGCACGCTGCCTGAAATTTATAACGCGTTGAACATTCAATACGTCCTCAACGGCGTGGACACGAAGCTCGTGCTCGAAGTTCAGCAGCACCTTGGTGATGGCTGGGTGCGTGCGGTCGCCATGTCCACCACGGACGGCCTCAAGCGCGGCATGACCCTCGTTGACACTGGCAAGCCAATCTCCGTGCCAGTCGGCCCGCAGGTTCTCGGCCGTATTTTCAACGTCACCGGCGATCTCGTGGATGAAAACGTTGCTCTGGAGGACGCGTCCTTCCGCTCCCCGATCCACCGTCCGGCTCCAAAGCTCACCGAGCAATCGGCCAATACCGAAGTCCTTCCGACAGGCATCAAGGTCATCGACCTCATCTGCCCGCTCCTCAAGGGCGGCAAAGGCGGCATGTTCGGTGGTGCCGGCGTCGGCAAGACCGTCGTCATCATGGAGCTCATCAACAACATCGCGAAAGCGCACGGTGGTTTCTCCGTCTTCGCCGGTGTGGGTGAGCGGACCCGTGAAGGAAACGACCTCTACTGGGAAATGATCGAATCCGGCGTTATCGCCACCGAGCGTGACGAACACGGCCATCCGAAGCTCGACGACAAGGGTAATCCGGTTCTGACACCGGGCTCCAAGGTCGCGCTTTGCTACGGCCAGATGAATGAGCCTCCGGGTGCTCGTCTCCGCGTCGCCCTCTCCGCCCTCACCATGGCCGAGCATTTCCGCGACGAGGCGAACCAAGACGTTCTTCTCTTCGTGGACAACATCTTCCGTTTCTCCCAAGCCGGTTCCGAAGTGTCCGCGCTCCTTGGCCGGACACCGTCCGCCGTGGGTTACCAGCCAACCCTCTCCGAGGAAATGGCCGGTCTCCAGGAGCGGATCACCTCCACGAACAAAGGTTCGATCACCTCCATCCAAGCCGTTTACGTGCCTGCGGATGACTTGACCGACCCAGCTCCCGCCAACACCTTCGCTCACCTTGACGCCACCGTCGTTCTTGAGCGTTCGCTCGCCGAGCAAGCGCTCTTCCCTGCGGTTGACCCACTCGCCTCGACTTCCAAGGCACTCGCTCCCGAAATCCTCGGTGAAGAACACTACCGCGTCGCCCGTGGCGTCCAGATGGTGCTCCAACGCTACAAGGACCTTCAGGACATCATCGCCATTCTCGGTATGGACGAGCTCTCCGACGAGGACAAAACCAGCGTGTTCCGCGCCCGGAAAATCCAACGTTTCCTTACCCAGCCGTTCCACGTGGCCGAAGTGTTCACCAACGTTCCCGGCGTCCTTGTTTCCATCGAAGACACCGTCAAGGGCTTTGCTGAAATCCTCGACGGCAAGCTCGACGACGTGCCGGAAGGCAACTTCTACATGAAGGGCGGAATCGAATCCGTGCCGCGCGACTGAATCAAAGTTTGCTAGTTTTCAGTGTTCAGTTTTCAGGAAGAGATTCCTGTTGCTGGACCTGGAAACTGAAAACTAGAAACCGAAAACTTTATGCCTCTCCAACTCGATATCGTCACCCCTGAGAAAAGCATTTTCTCAGGTCTTGTGGACCACGTCTATCTGCCCGGAGCGGACGGTGAGATGGGAGTCCTGCCGGTGCACGCCGGTCTGGTTACCGCGCTTCAGGCGGGTGTCCTCCGCTACCTGCACGACGGCTTGGAAATCCCGATCGCCATCGGCTCAGGTTTCGCGGAAATCACCCAAACGAAGGTCGTTGTCCTCACCGACATGGCCCTCGGCGAAGAGGAGATCGACGTCGCCCGCGCCGAAGCCGGCATCAAGCGCGCTCAGGAAAAACTCTCTTCCGTCGAGCACAGCCTCGGCGCCGAGGAAGTCGCCTATCTCCAAGGCACGATTGCGAAGGCCTCCGCCGCTCTCAAGATCAAGCGCAGATATCATTGATCCACCGGATAGAATCCGAAACACATTTCACACCCGCTCCGGTTCACCCCGTAGCGGGTGTTTTTTTGCCGTGATGCCTCTCCTCGTCATAAAATCTCCCCGAAACCGCACCGTGTTGAACGGGATGGGGAAACTCTTGAAGTTGCTATAACGAGGAAACGCTGAAATCCTCGCGCAAGCTTGTTCCCACCCGATATCATGAATGAAATTGCGAATGTTTCCCAGTCACCTCCGCCAGTCCCGAGTTTTGCGGATGCGCTTCGATTCTGGTCGAAACTCGGGTGGATCAGCTTCGGTGGGCCTGCGGGACAGATCGCGATCATGCACAAGGAGATCGTCGAGCGGCGGCGGTGGCTATCAGAAGATCATTTCCTGCATGCGTTGAATTTCTGCATGCTGCTGCCGGGGCCGGAGGCACAACAACTTGCTACGTATCTCGGCTGGCGCTTGCACGGAGCACGCGGGGGAATCGCGGCGGGCGTCTTGTTCGTGCTGCCTTCGGTCTTTATTCTGCTAGGTCTGAGCTGGCTTTATATGGCGGGCGGCAGCATCGGTTGGGTGGCTGGAATTTTCTACGGACTGATCCCCGCAGTGATCGCCATCGTGGTTTCGGCGGTGAAACGGATCGGTTCGAAGGCGTTGAAATCACCGAGCTTGTGGGCGTTGGCGGGCCTGTCGTTTGTCGCAATTTTCCAATTCGGAGTTTCGTTCGTCATCATTATTCTAACTGCGGCGTTGATTGGTTTCGTGGGTGGGAAGTGCTGCCCGAAACAATTTCCAGCGGGGAAAGGTCACGGGAAATCCGGTGGCGATGAACTGCCGGCCGTGGTGCTACCTCCGGCTCCGCGGGCGAGTGTGGGGCGGACGGTTCTTATTTCTATCATCTGCCTCACGCTCTGGTGGGTGCCGGTAATTGCCATCGGTCTGCTGTTGGGGTGGAAAGGCATTCATTTCCAGGAAGGGCTGTTTTTCAGCAAGGCGGCGCTCGTCACAATCGGCGGTGCCTACGCGGTGTTGCCCTATGTTTCACAAATGACGGTGGAGCGTTTCGGCTGGCTGGCGCAACGGCAAATGATGACCGGACTGGGACTGGCGGAGACGACGCCGGGGCCGTTGATCATGGTGTTGCAGTTCGTCGGGTTTGTTGCCGCATGGCAGCATCCGGGCGATCTTCCGCCAGTCGCGGCGGCGACGTTGGGTGCGCTGGTGACGACATGGGTGACCTTCCTGCCGTGTTTCCTTTTCGTGTTTTTAGGTGCTCCGCATGTCGAAGGATTGCGGGAGCGACCGGCGCTGGCATCCACACTAACGGCGGTCACCGCGGCAGTCGTCGGAGTGATTCTCAATCTCGCGATCTGGTTCGCCTGGCACGCGCTCAGGCCGGTTAGTGGAACCTTTGATTATTTTGTGGCGGTGGTCGCCATTGGTGCCTGGCTCGCGATGGAGCGTTTCAAGATCGGAGTGATTCCGACTCTGGGGGCCTGCGCGGTACTCGGCGTGATTTGGAAGCTGGTTTGACCTCGGGTCCCTCCATTAGGAAAATATCAGAGTTTTAAACCACGGATTACGCGGATGAGCACGGATGAAGACTCTCGAATCGGGGTGGATACGAGGATTTCCAGAATTACAATCCTGCCGGATGCTCAAAACACTTCACTCCGGAATCTCATATCCGTGATCATCCGCGTAATCGGCGGTCAAAATATATTTTTTCTGAGTAGGGTTTTGCCTCGGGACATGCGCCGTTCTATCATGATAGATCGTCGCGATGCCGGAGAAGCCGCAGGGAATTCAGTATGACCAATAAGGTCGCGCCGGTATCCGCGAGGATCGCGAGCCAGAGACTGGCGTAGCCCATGAAGGCGAGAGTGAGGATAACAGCCTTGATGCCGAGGGCGAAGGCGACGTTGAAGCGGATGATGGAAAGTGTGCGGCGGCCGAGCAGGATGGTCTCCGCGACTCTCGTTAGGTCATCCTTCATCAGCGCGATGTCCGCCGTCTCGATCGCGGTATCGCTGCCGATGGCTCCCATGGCGAAGCCGATGGTGGCGACGGCGAGGGCGGGCGCGTCGTTCACTCCATCGCCGATCATACCGACGTTGGTATATCGGCTGACGAGCTGGCGGACGTGATCGACCTTTTGCTCCGGCATGAGATCGCCGATGGCCTCATCGATTCCGGCTTGTCGGGCGATGGCATCGGCGGTGCGTTGGTTATCACCGCTGAGCATGACGACTTTTTCGATACCCGCCGCATGGATGAGGCGGAGCGCTTCGGTGACTTCCGGACGAAGCGTGTCGGCGATGGCGATGATGCCGAGAATTTCTCCCGCGCAACCGTCGTGAGGTTCGTGACCGAGGACGGCGAGCGATTGACCTTTCTCCTCGATGGTAGCGAGGACTGCCTCGATTTCCGATCCGCAGAGGCCGGTGTCGTGGGTCATGTGGTGATTGCCGATGAAATGCGGGTGTCCATCGATTCCTGCCCGCGCGCCACGGCCGGTGACCGAGGCGTAATCGGTGGTGGTGGGAATCGTTAGGTTTCGCGAGCGTGCGGCTTCGACGATTGCAATGGCCAACGGATGTTCGGAGTGCGCGTTGATGGCGGCGGCGCGGGCGAGAATTTCGTCTTCGGATAGATGGGAGCGGGAAATGACGGCGACGACCTGCGGCTTGCCCAAAGTGATGGTACCGGTCTTGTCGACGGCGAGTGCGCGGAGTTTTCCAACAGATTCCAAATGCACGCCGCCCTTCACCAGCACACCCCGTCGGGCAAGCGCGGTGAGTCCGGAAACAATGCTGACCGGCGTGGCGATGACCAGCGCACAAGGGCATGAAATGACCAGCAGCACGAGCGATCGATAGAACCAGTGCACCCACGGCTCATGAAACACCAGCGTCGGAATGAGCACCACCAGGATGGCGATCACAAAAACCGCGGGCGTATAAACGGCGGCGAAGCGATCGACGAAGCGCTGGGTGGGCGGCTTGTTTTCCTCCGCCTCGCCGACGAGCTGGATGATCCGGGCCAGCGTGGACTCGTTGGCGGGCTTGGTCACGCGAACGACCAGCGAGCCCTCACCATTGACGGTGCCTGCGTAAACAGGATCGCCGCATTGCTTTTCCACCGGCATCGACTCTCCGGTGATCGGCGCTTGGTTGACGGTTGAGTTTCCCGAAATGACCTCGCCATCGAGCGGAATACGGCTGCCGCTGCGGATGAGGATTTCCCGATCTACCGCGACTTCGGCGACGGGAAGTTCCTGTTCGTTGCCATCCGAATTTCTAACGATGGCGGTGGGAGGCGAGAGTTTGAGCAGGGAATCCACGGCCTTGCGTGCGCGTCCGGAGGCCCAGGACTCCAACAGTTCGGACAGCGAAAAAAGGAAAACCACGCTGGCCGCCTCCGCGCCCTGGCCGATGATCCATGCGCCGCTCACCGCCACGGCCATCAGCACGTTGATATCCAGTCGGAGCTTTTTCAACGCACCCCATGCCGCTGGAAATACCAACAATCCTCCCGCCAGCGTGGCGGCGGCGAATGCGGCGATGGAAAGCCAGTCGGGGCCTAGATGCAGCCAGTGCAAGATCAGCCCGACGCCCGTGAGAGTCCCGGACATCGCGACGAGTGTTCCCTGGGGCAGGGAACTTTCCTCGTGGCAGTGCTCGCAACTGGAGCAGCCGCCTTTTTTCACTGTCGCGGGTTCGTTCTCGTACTGATGATCGTGGTCGCTCATGAAATCTTGTTATCAGGGTGGGTCCGGCAGCTCGTCGAAGTCGATGTCCTCGGAGCCGAATTTCTCCATGCCCTTGCGGTGGAAAACGGCGTAGAGCACCGGAAGGACGAAGAGCGTCAGGACGGTGGAGGTGATGATACCGCCTATGACGACGGTGGCGAGCGGCTTCTGGACTTCCGCTCCACGGCCATGCGCGAGGGCCATCGGCACGAAGCCGAAGGCGGCGACGGCGGCGGTCATGAGCACCGGTCGGAGACGGAGGACGCTGCCTTCGATAACCGCTGGGAGCAGTTCCTTTCCTTCTTTCCGCAGACTCTTGATGAAGCTGACCATGACGAGACCGTTGAGCACGGCGACGCCTGATAGGGCGATGAATCCGACCCCGGCGGAAATGGACAATGGGATGTCCCGAATCCACAGCGCAGCAATGCCTCCGGTAAGTGCGAGCGGGACGCCGGAGAAGACAAGTAGGGCATCCTTCACGCTGCCGAAGGTCATGAATAGCAGAATCAGGATGAGGAAGAGCGCGATGGGAATAACGAGTTGGAGTCGCTTGGAGGCGGACATGAGTTGCTCGAACTGACCGCCGTATTCCACCCAGTAGCCGGTGGGGACGAGCTTGGAGTTTTTGATTTTCTCCTGCACTTCGGTGACGAACGAGCCGAGATCGCGGCCCCTGACATTCGCGCTGACAATGATGCGACGCTTGCCATTTTCTCGGCTGATCAGATTCGGACCAGTGGTGAGCTTGAGTTCGGCGACGGAGCCGAGGGTGACGAATCCGGGTGAGGGCGGATTGGCAGATTCACCCTTTGATTCGGCCATGTGAACAGGCTCCTTCACGGGAATCGGCAGGCGGCGAATGGCATCGAGATCCTTGCGGATGTGCTCGGGCAAACGAACAATCAGGGGCGAGCGGATATCGCCTTCATAAACAGTACCCGCTTCCTTGCCGCCGATAGCGATTTCCACGGCTTCCTGGACGGTGGCGATGTCGAGGCCGTAGCGGCTGATGGCGACACGATCAATTTCCACTGTGAGCATGGGCAGGCCGCTGGCTTGCTCGACTTTGACATCCGCCGCGCCCGGGATCTGGTGAACGAGGGCGGATACCTTGGTGCCGGTGGCGAGAAGAACGTCCGTATCATCGCCGAAAATCATGATGCCGAGGTCGCTCCGGACACCGGAGATGAGTTCGTTGAAACGGAGTTGGATAGGTTGGCTGATCTCGTAATTCGTTCCGAGAAGTGAATGGGCGGTTTTTTCAACCCTTTCGATCAATTCTGCCTTCTTCATATTGGGATCAGGCCACTGTGACCGGGGCTTGAGCATCACATAGCCGTCGGAGGTATTCGCCGGCATGGGATCGGTGGCGATCTCTGCGGAGCCAGTACGGGAGAATGCCTTATCAACCTCCGGTAGCTCGAGCATCTTTCTCTCCATCTGCTTCTGCATCTCCAGGGATTGTGTGATACCGGTGGAGGGAATGCGGACCGCCTCCATCGCAATATCGCCCTCGTCGAGACTGGGGATAAATTCGGACCCCATTCGGCTGGCTAACAAACCGCTCAAAACAAGCAGGATAGCTGCAGCGGCGATGACAAATAAACGGTGCTCCAGTGCGGCCCGCAGCAATGGCGCGTAGAGCGACTTCGCACCGCGGATGGCGAAGTTTTCCTTTTCGGAAATTTTTCCGCGCAGAAGAACAGCGACGAGTGCCGGGACGAACGTGACTGAAAATATCATGGCTCCGACGAGGGCTAAGACGACAGTGAAGGCCATGGGGTGGAACATCTTTCCTTCAACGCCGGTGAGCGCGAAGATCGGCAGATACACGACCATGATTATGAGTGAACCAAACAAGCTGGGCACGACGACCTGCTTGGTGGCGCGATAGACGACCGGGAATCTCTCGCGCGGAGCGAGGATACGAGCATGTTCGTGCTGCGCTTCCGCCAGGCAACGAATACAGTTTTCCACGATGATCACAGCACCATCAACGATGATTCCGAAGTCCAGCGCACCGAGGCTCATGAGGTTTCCGCTGATCTTATTACCCACCATGCCAGTGATGGTGAAGAGCATGGAAAGAGGAATGATAGCGGCGGCGATGATGGCCGCACGGATGTTTCCCAGCAGCAGGAAAAGGATTACGATGACGAGAATCGCCCCCTCCATCAGATTTTTCCGGATCGTCCCGATCGTGGCATCGACGAGAGTGGTGCGGTTATAGATTGTCTTGAGATGCACGCCTTTTGGCAGGCTGTCATTGATGACATCCACTTTGTCGTGAACACGCTTTGAGACGGTCCGGCTGTTTTCCCCGATCAACATCATGGTGGTGCCAATAACGACCTCCTCGCCATTGAGAGTGCCAGCGCCGGAGCGGAGCTCCTCGCCTAACACAACATCGGCCACATCCCGGATGCGGACGGGGATGCCATCCCGGCTGGCGACGACGATCGCTGAAATGTCCTCCAGATTCCGAACTTGGCCAGGAGAGCGGACGATGAATTGCTCACCGTTTTTCTCGATGAAGCCAGCGCCCGTGTTCTGATTGTTTCGCGAGAGCGCCCCCACGATGTCTTCCAATGAGAGATTGTAGGCGATAAGTTTCGCAGGTTCCGGCTGGACGTGGAATTGCCTGACGAATCCACCGATGACGTTGACCTCGCTCACGCCTTCCACGTTCCGCAGTTGGGACTTCACCGTCCAATCATGGATCGTGCGGAGATCGGAGGGCGTGTAGGGAGTGCCATCGGGCTTCCTGGCATCCTTTTCCGCTTCGACAGAATACATGTAGATTTCCCCGAGTCCGGTGGAAATGGGCCCCATATCCGGTTCCACGCCTGGAGGTAGCTGGCCCTTGATTTGGGAAAGCCGTTCGGTGATCTGCTGCCGTGCCCAATAGATGTCCGTGCCTTCGTCGAAATTCACGGTGACCTGGGAAAGAGCATAGCGGGAAATCGAGCGGGTGCGGTCGAGGAACGGGATTCCGGCCATTGCGGTTTCTATCGGATAGGTGATGCGTTGCTCGGTCTCGAAGGGGGAGTAGCCGGGCGCGCTGGTATTGATCTGCACCTGGACATTGGTGATATCCGGCACGGCGTCGATGGGCAGTCGATTGAAATTGTAAACGCCAAGTGCGCCGATAGCGAGCGTAGCGAGAATCACCAGCCAACGGTGGCGGATGGAAAACTGAATCAAGTTGGATAACATCGGATTATGAAAATGGTGAATTTAGGAACGCGAATCAGTCTTCCTCGACCATGGATTTCCCCAACTCGGCCTTGAGCAGGAAACTGTTGGTTGTCGCGTATTCGGTTCCCGCCTTGATGCCTGACCGAACCTCGGTGAACTTGCCATCGGTTTTGCCCAGCTCGATGGTGGTGGCTTGAAACCCATCCTCATCTTTTACAAAGACCACGTCCTTTTCCTCCCACGTCTGAAGGGCGCTATTCTCGACGGCGATGGAAACCTCCTCTTGCCCGATCAGGACACTTCCTTCCGCGAATAATCCGGGACGAAGATGAGAGTGGTCGTTCGGCACGGTAACCCGGGCTAACATGGTCTGCGTTCCTTCGGTTCCAAAAGGCGAAATATAGTCAATTTTCGCATCAATGGGTTTCTCCAGAGCGCTGGCGGAGATCGAAACCGGTTGCCCGATCTTCAAAATTTGATAGTCCTGTGGATAGGCATTGAGATCCACCCAAAGCGTGGAAAGATCGGCTACTGTCATGAGTCGCTGGCCCTCGGTGACAGCCTCGCCGCGGTTGGCCTCGCGGAAGATGACGGTGCCGCTGATGAGGGATTTTACGTCGTAGGCCTCAAGGCTTTCATTTGATTCGACAACGATCAGGACATCATGTTTTTCGACATGATCGCCAAGACGTTTCGTGATCTTCTGGATAATGCCGGGAAAGCGCGGAGCGATGTTGGCAAGGTTTTCCTCGTTGGCGCGGAACTGGCCGAAAAGCGAGCGGGTAAGATGTAGCGTGGCATGACCGGCCGTTGCGGTGGCGATGCCTGCGGTTTCCAATTTTTCCGGATCGAGTGCGACGAAGTCTTTTTTGTGAACTTCACCTGCTTCCTTTGCCATGGCAGCGGGTTCATCTTCCGCAGTGTCGGATTTCTCCTTTTCTGTATTGAGGATCATCTTTCCGACGAAAAATGCGACGGCGATGAGGGCGATGATGTTGAGGACTTTAAGAATATTTTTCATGGAAAATGATTTGGTTTGAAATGCTTGAAAGCGTCGGTTAGTTCGGCATCGGAGCGATGAGTCCGGCGATTTCCGCAGCCGCATCCTGATAGGCGGCCTTGGCATCCAGAAGCTGAATCTTCGCTTCCATGAGGCTCCTGCGCGCTTCGATCAGATCGAGGTAGCCAAGGCGGCCTTTCGCGTATCCGTCCTGCACTCCGTCGAAGGCTGCCTGCGCATCGGGAAGTAGTTCGCTCTTGATGGTGTCGGCCTCGCTGCGGGTCGCCGCCAGTGTTTGCAAAGCGGTGTTCAACTTCGCTTTCAACGTGGATAAGGCGGCGTCCCGTTCTCGGGCCGTAACCTCGATTTGCGCCTGGGTCGCGGCGATTTCACCCTGATTGCTGTCGTTGAACGGCAGAGGAATGGAGAATCCGACGACCAGCGCAATCTCATCATTGCTCGCCCAGAAGTGCTTGGTGCCGCCTTGAATCGTCACGTCTGGCTTTCCCTTGGCAACCGCCAGTTGATGCTCGGCGGAAGACTTGGCGATGTTTCCCACTTCCTTCTGATAGGCCGGATGGGATAGAAGCCGCTGCCCCAGTGAGGCCTGGTCCGCCATGCTTGGCAGATCGCCTATTTTTCCAACGACGCGCTCGAATCCGCCTGCGGTGCTGCCCCAGGTGGCGGCCAACCGGAGACGGGCGGTTTGGAATTCACGCTCGGCCTGCAAACGGGCGAGACGGGCGGTGGTGACGGCGGTCTTGGCACGGCTGCGCTCGACGGCGGAGACTTTTCCCGCCTCGATCCGCTTGTCGATTTCAGGCAGGAACGACTCGTTCAGCGTCACGAACTCGGTGTAGAGATCGATTTTTTCCTGAGCCGCAAGTGCTTGGGCAAACGCCTGGCTGACCTCGGTGAAAATCTCGCGGCGTTTGATCTGGTAATCAGATAGGACGAGCGCCCTGCCCGCCACTTGCACGGCCCGGCGAGCTTCCAGTTTTCCGCCACGTTCGATCAACTGGCTGATGGCAACCGTGGATTCTGCGGCATCGAAGCCACGATAGGCACCAGTGCCGAGGACGTTCTCCACTTGGGTATCGAGCGTGGGATTGGGCTTCAGGGACGCTTGAAGTATCAAGCCATCTGCAGCACGGAGAGCCGGACTGAATGAGGCGAGTCCCGGATTGTTTTGCAGTGCGAGCAGGGCGGCTTCATCAAAGGAGAGCGGCCCGGAGCCGGGCATGGAGCCCCTGATGGAAACTTCCTGGCGCACCAGTGCCACGGAGCGGGCAAGCGTAAGACCGGGATCGGATTGGCAGGAGGCGAGTGCGAATAGCGGGGATAGAAAAAGAAAACGACGATAGTACATATTGATTTGAATCGGTTGAAAGTTGAGTTCACCGGACACAACGATCCGGAATCGGCCATCCATATGACGACCGGGAAGCGGCCTTGAAACAGACCACGGCTCTGGCAAGCCCCGGAGCATGAATCAACTCAAATGAGCGGCGGTTTTTCCGAACCCAAAAACGGTCCATCGGGTGCCACTTCACTTTCGTGGCGAGCAACTAGCAGGAAGGAAGTTGGAATGCCAAACTTGCAATTCGATTCATTCATGGCTGCCAATGGCAACACATGCGAACAGCAACCATGATGGTGCTCATGATCTGCCGGGCTTTTTTTGCTGTCGCTGTCCTGACTCTTTTCTTGCGAAGTACTAGGAGCATTTTTGCAGCAGTTTTCAACATTGACGAAACAGACGATGCAGCTCCCATCGGCCGACAGGGCACGAAGGTTCAATCCGGCGAGCACGCCGAAAACCATCAACCATGTGAGAAACGATCTCATCAACGAGGCGCACACTTGTTGGGGAGGATCTGGAACTCAAGGAAAAATCCTCCGCAGATTTTCTGGCCGTGAAGTCGATCACATCGATTCGGGATTGCCAGCGGGCGGGTCTTGCAAAACGATGAACACCGTAAAGCCTATTAATGACAATGAGTTCTGAAAAAGTATTTATCGCGGTGGACCTGGGTGCGGGAAGTGGTCGCGTGATCGCGGCGAAGACGGATTTTTCCAAGCTGGAGCTCGAGGAAGTGCATCGTTTTGACAATCCGGGCACGGATGTCCCGGGTGGATCGTTTTGGAATATCATCGGACTTTATCGTGAAATCCTCGAAGGCCTGCGCCGCGCGGTGGAGCGCCACGGGGATAAAATCGTCTCTATCGGGATCGATACCTGGGGTTGTGACTTCGGGCTCATCGACGAAAATGGCGAACTGCTAGGTCTGCCGCATCAGTATCGTGATCCGCGGTTCGAGGGGATGGCGGAGGCGATGCATGGGATTCTGCCTGAAGCGGAAATTTACGCGCATACCGGCATCAAGACGAATTTTTATAACAGCTCGCTACACCTGCTCGCCGAGGCGCGGAAGAAGAGTCCGTCGCTGTTGAATGCCGAGCGCCTGCTTTTTACGCCGGATCTTCTGGCCTATTGGCTGACAGGCAAACAGGCGGTGGAGCGCACGGTGGCATCCACCTCGCAGTTATTGGATCCACGCTCGGGCGATTGGGCCTGGGGCGTGATCGATGCGTTAGGGCTGCCGAAGAAGATTTTCGGCGAAATCGTGGTGCCCGGAACGGTGCTCGGTCCGATCCGCGAGGAGGTCGCGAATTTCATTGGCCAAGCCGGAATCCCGGTGGTGGCCACGGCCTGTCACGATACGGCCGCAGCAGTGGCGGGTATCCCGATGAATGGCAGCGGGAATCTATGGTTGTCGTCCGGAACCTGGTCGATCATGGGCATCGAAACCGAAAACGCAGTGACCACTCCTGAGGCGCTTCAGTCTGGATTCTGCAATGAGCTGGGAATCAATGACAGCGTCCGTTTCCTGAAAAACATTTCCGGGCTTTGGTTGATCCAGGAATGCAAAAGACAGTGGGAACTCGATGGCGAAAAACTTGGTTTCGCCGAAATGGCGATGTTGGCGGATGCGGCTGAACCCTTTTCGGCCTTCATTGATCCGGACGACGTTGTCTTTGCCAGTCCGGGCGGCATGCCGGAAAAAATCAGAAGTTACTGTGAGAAATCCGGACAGGCGGTCCCCCAGAGCAAAGGGCAGATCCTGCGTGTGGCCAGTGACTCGCTCGCGCTGAAATACCGTGCCGTTTATGATAGCATCCGCAGCCTCACCGGCATCGATTTCAAAACGCTCCACGCGGGCGGCGGTGGCATTCAAAACGAACTACTCAGTCAGGCGACGGCCAATGCGCTGGGCATTGAGGTGATCGCCGGTCCGGTGGAAGCGACCTCGTGCGGTAATGTGATCACGCAAATGGTCGGCACCGGGCACTTGCCGGATTTCGTTGCCGGCCGCCAGTTGATCCGTCAGTCGTTTGACTTCCGCACTTTCACTCCGACCGACTCGGAAGCGTGGGCTGCTGCCTATCAGCGTTTTCTGGAAGTGGTGGGGTGAACCGACGATGAACATCGAACATCGAACGCCCAATATCGAAGGTCGAAGGTCGAAGGTCGAATGAAGAGAAGAGGA
>JBDSZP010000119.1:0-4510 GCA_039925065.1 Luteolibacter sp. | reverse complement strand
GCAGACGAGCGCTCGCGGAACCAAGAGGCCTTCCTCCGGGACGAGGCGCGCATCATTTGTGCCACGATTGCATTCGGCATGGGCATCAACAAACCGAACGTCCGCTACGTCATCCACGCGGACATGCCGAAGAACATCGAGGGCTATTATCAGGAAACCGGCCGCGCCGGGCGTGATGGCCTGCCTGCCGATTGTCTGCTGCTTTTCTCACGCGGGGACTTCATGAAATACATCAAGTTTCTGGATGACATCCCGGACGAGCAGGCCCGGAAGGTGGCGCATCAGCAGCTCGATCAGATGAATCATTTCGCGGAGCATGACGCCTGCCGACGCGTGAGTTTGCTCGGATATTTCGGCGAGAAATGGCCTTTGGAAAACTGCGGCGGCTGCGATCATTGCCTGCAACCCCGCGAGAAATGGGATGCGACCATCGACGTGCAGAAACTGCTCAGTTGCGTCCTCCGCATCCGGCAGGCCGGGAGTTTCAGCGTCGGCCTGAACCATGTAGCGGAGGTCCTGACCGGCGGCATGTCTGAGAAAATCCAGCGCTGGAAACACGATCAACTCAAGACCCACGGCATCGGCAAGGACAAGCCGCGCCCCTACTGGGTGGACCTCGGGCGGCAGTTGTTGCGTGAAGGATTGTTGGCCGCGAGCACCGATCAGTTTCCCACCGTCGCCGTCAGCCAGCAGGGAATCGATGTTTTGAAAAGCCGGAGCACCGTGATGCTCACCCGCTCGCTGACCACGCATTCCCAGCCCGCCGTCCGGGCCGGGGACATCCCTTGCAACGCAGGGTTGTTCGAACGGCTCCGTGTTCTGCGCAAGGAATTGGCCGATGCGCGGAATTTGCCTCCGTACGTGGTGTTTTCCGATGTCACGCTGCGCCATTTCAGCCGTGATTATCCGAGGAACGATCAGGCGCTTTTGAAAATTCCGGGAGTGGGCGAGAAAAAACGCGAGGATTACGGCGATGCATTCCTAGCCGCCATCGGCAGTTGGCTGGAGGAAAACCCGCAGGAGAAATTCGCGCCGTTGCCTCTGACTTCCTCTCCCCAAAAGCCCAAATCAGGCGGCCTCAACGACACCGCCCTTGAAACGATGGCCCACTGGCGCTTGGGGAAATCGGTTGGTGAGATTGCCAAAATCCGGAATGTGACGGAGAGCACGATCGAAGGACACCTCGCCCAAGCCATTGAACACGGGGAGCGTTTCGACCCTCGCGCTTTTTACACTGCCGCCGAGGAGCGCGAAATGCAGGCCGCGCTCGACGGCTATGATGAGGCGTCCCTGAAACCTGTTTTTGATCAGCTCGAAGGCCGGATCAGCTACGGAAAGCTCAAACTCTATCGCGCCATGGTCGCACAATTCGCAAGCGGCGCGGTTTCCTGAAAGCCTTGAAGCCGCGTTTGATACTGAGTGCAGTCTTGTCCTGGTAAACCATGAACTCCGGGCGGTCTCCAGACGAACGGGCGCGGCGGGGTTTCGGCAAAGAATTTTTCCACGGAGAGACGGAGGGAAGAGGAGGTCACGGAGAGAGTTGGGGTTTCCAGCGGTTCAGCGTTGCAGTCCTTCGCGCTGTCCGGAAGTTCAAGCCTTCAGCTTGTCTTCGAAGAGCATGGTAAACCATGAACTCCGGGCAGTCTCCAGACGAACGGGCGCGCGGGGTTTTATTTTTCACCTCCAGCCCTTGCTCCACGTCTCGAACTCGGAAGGACGCAGCCGGTAGCGGGCGATGTTCCCACCGTGCAGGCAGCCGAGCTCGGTTTCGACAACTTCGATGAACTTCGCACGCTCCGTCAGCGGGATCATTTCCGCAGCGGTTCCGGCGATCCATTTGGCGGCGGCGCGTTTGTCCATGCCACCCAGGACGACTTCCCTAACGAATTTCGCGATGTCGTTGCGGTGGCGCAGGCGGAATTGATCCGGATCGCCCAACGTCTGCCGGACGGTGGAGTAGCGCGCGCAGGAACGCCGGTAGGCTCTCACGAAAACATCGCGCAGATACTCGATCCGATTCAACTCATAGACCCCCAACAGTCCGCCGATGTAATCTGCGGATTCCACATCCACAAATGACAGCGGGCAGAGATTATGGCGAACGAGCGGGATGTTTGCCGCCAGCCGCGAGACCCGTTTGTTCACGTCTTCAAAAGGCTGCAAATAAGGCAAGTGCACCATCGCGAAGAACGCTTGCTCAAAAGGATCCCGCACCGCCGAGGCTTTCCGCAGGATGTCCTCAAAATGCTCCTCGATCTGCTGGGGCGTTCCTAATGGATGAAAGGTCGTACCGCTGATTCCGACCCGGCATGAGCGCAAACGGCCGCAAGCCCCGGGATCGGACAGGAGGTTATCCGAGAGCAAGGCATGAAGATTGCAGATGGTGTAGCGGTTGAAATCCAGCTCTCCGGCATCGTCCGCCAGCATTTCGATGGCTGCCTTGTGATTGAGGATCATCTGCGTTTCCTGCACGCCTTTTCCCTCCGCGTCCTCGCCAAGTTCCAGCAAGCGCTGAGTCTCTAACAGTGAGTAGGTATTTCCTTCGAGACGGCTGGAGTTCCACGAGAGATCGATGAGCAGACGGTCCATCACTTGCCGGAAATAGGTGCCGGCGGGCAAATCGTTCATTCCGACCTGGCCGAGTTCCCCAAGCTCCTTCCGGAGATTTTCCGGCAGGTAAAAAGTTTCGTTAGGTCGATAGGCAGCAAGGAACGATCCCTGATAGTTGACAGGGGTCCGCTGGGCAAGCGGGAGCTGGATGATCGCGCGGATTTCCAACGCCTCCGGTGAAAGCCAGTCGTGTCGTATCTTGAAAACCGGCGGATCTTCCCGGACGACGGATGAGTTGGAAAACGGCATTTCCGTAGGAACGAGATAGCGCCGTGCGCGTCCTTCGCCTTTGGGTTCGAGACGTTTTTCGGAGACAAGTTGATCGAGCCGCCGCTGCAAGGTTCGTTTGGGATACCCGAGGTCGGAAATTTCCAACAGTTCTTTGACCGACGCGCCGGACTCCCTCGCCGCGATGATGCGGCGGAGTTTCTCGAATTCTTGGGCTGGAATTTGAAGTGGCACGATTCTGGTCTTATGTGGCGCGATTTCAGTGAATCGCGCCATTTCCAGCGCTTATGTGGCACGGTTAAGCCAATCGTGCCAGAGAAAAGTGCCAAAAAGCCAAAAATCGTGCCACTTCAGGCTTTGATTTTCTTTCGGTAGGCCATCGGGCTGATGCCGACCGCCTGCTTGAACTGGCGCGAAAAGGCGGATTGGTCGGAGTAGCCGCAGGAAAGGGCGATCTGGGCGATCGGCTCATTGGTGACCGAGAGGCGCTTGCATGCGGCATCAATCCGGACTTTCACGAGATACTGCCCGGCGGTGACGTGGAAGAGCGCGCGGATGCGTTGGTCGAATTGATAGACGGAGAGTCCGGTCATTTCCGCGAGGCCGGGAAGGCGCAATGCCTCGTCGTAATGGCGGTGGATGTGATCGATGGCCGAGGACATGGCGGCGAAATCCTCGCCCTGTTCGCCGGGTGAATGGAGATCGCGGGAAATGCCGCAGATGCCGGTAATTCTGCCATTTTTCCCGATGACGGGCTCCTTGAAAGTGAGGCACCAGCCGCTGCGGCCGCCGGGGTAGAGATGGAGTTCCAGATGATCTCGGATAGCCTGGCCACTGCGCAGAATTTCCTGATCCTGAAGGGCGAAGGCATTGCCGAGCGGCGGTGGGAAAAGCTCTTCGGCGGTGAGGCCGAGGGCGTCGTCTTTTCCGGCGAGGCCGCATCGCGTGGCGAGGGTGTCGTTCACCGCCATGTAGCGGCCTTGGGCATCTTTGATGAAAAAAACGATGTCCGGCACTCCATCGAAAAGCCGGTCCACGGGCAGCAGGCCTTCGAGCGAATCGAAGAAATTTTTCCGAAGTGATGCGGCGTGGTTCATGTTGGATTTTCCGGCGGACTCGTCCTATACGAATTCGGAAGCTCCCGCTAGGCCATTCGCCAAGACCGGGATGGTATAAAACTTCCGTAACTTCATGAGCCAAGCGCCACTGCACGTCATCGATTCCCACACGGAAGGCGAGCCCACCCGGGTCGTCATTTCCGGTGGACCGGATTTGGGCAGTGGTTCGATGGCGGAGCGTGCGCGGATTTTACGGGAGAAACATGACTGGCTCCGCAGCGCGGTTTGCAACGAGCCGCGTGGCCATGAGGCGATGGTGGGGGCGCTGCTTTGCGAGCCCCACGAGCCGGATTGCTGCTGCGGTGTGATTTTTTTCAACAATGTTTCCACGCTGAACATGTGCATCCACGGCACGATCGGTTTGGTCGTGACGCTGGCACACATGGGGAAAATCGGCGCGGGCGTCCATCGGATCGATACGCCGGTGGGAGTGATTGCGGCGGAACTCCGTGCGGATGGATTGGTGGAGGTGGCGAATGTGCCGAGCTATCGAAAAGCTGCCGCAGTGCCCGTCGAAGTCCCGGGCTGGGGCGTCGTCCGCGGGGACATCGCGT
>JBDSZP010000118.1:0-28302 GCA_039925065.1 Luteolibacter sp. | reverse complement strand
ATGCGCGAACCCACCGGTCCCAATTTCGCCCAGCCATCGTCATCCGCCGAAGCCTGCACCGCGCTCCGCAGGGTTTTCATCAACTTCGCATTGCCTTTGAGATTGATGTTTGCATGGAGAACCACGTCGCTCTTCTCGTCCTTCGCATTCACCGTGCCGACCTTTTCCGGCTTCGCAGATTGGGTGGCCTCGTCCAAGTAAAGGAATCGGCTGCAGCTCGCGATGAACGGCTCGGGCGTTTTTTGCCCACCGAAACCGAACACCTGCTTGCCATCCGCCCGCAGCCGCTGGATCAGCGGGGTGAAATCGCAATCGGACGAGACCAGACAGAAAGTCGTCACATTTTTCGTGTAGAGGATGTCCATGGCGTCGATCAAAAGCGCCATATCCGTGGCATTCTTGCCTTTCACCAGATCGAACGACTGCATCGGCTGGATCGAATATTCATGCAGAATCTTCTGCCAACCCGCCAGCGTCGGCTTGGTCCAATTCCCGTAAGCCCTGCGGATATTGACCACTCCGTGGCTCGCCAGTTCAGAAAGGATGAAATCAATCTTCGCCGCCGGTGCGTTATCGGCGTCGATCAGGAGGGCAATGCTATGGGTCGAAGTAAGGTTCATGGCGGTACGTGGAGGCTCGCGCCATCGCTAGCATACTCACCCGGCCCCGGCGAGCCCGATAAGGAGATGGACGAATGGCACGAAATTAAGTGGTAAAACCTGCGGACAGAATGTCCGCAGCACATAGCGCTCAAAATGAACGCGCTTCTTTGGCCTGATGCGGGGAGTCGGCATTCTATCAACTGAATCGGGGCCGACATGCTGAAAACTAAATGCCCAGACAGGAATGTCCGGGCTACGCTTGAAGAACAGACAGAATGCGTGCCGCACCAGTGTTCAAAAAAAGAATGCCAGGCGGGTGCCTGGCAGTCTTTTTTGGTTACCGCCGATGGTGGCGGCATAGCTTGATGATTACTTGGCCTTTGGTTTCGGCTTCGCCTTGGATTTTGGCGGGGCCGGTGGGGCGAGGTTGACAGCGTCGAGAAGAAGCTTGTCACCCTTTTTCACGGTGGTGGCGGTGAGCTTGCCATTCACTAACTTGGAGTTGGTGAGGAGTTCCTTCAGATCGGCCAAGGCAGCTTCGGCAGCAACGAGGGACTTCTTCGGGGAGCCGAACCGCTTGTCAGGGAAATAACGGGTAAAGGTGTTCCCGGTTTTGCTGAGGCAGAGGCGCCATCCTTCGAAGGCAGAGTTGGTGTAATCGAAGCGAGTAAGATTCTTTTTTGATTTCATAATCGGGGGTATTATAAGCCACACCGACCCGATGGGAAGCAGATAGATAGCAGGTTAGGAAAAAAATTGGATTTTCAGGAAATTTAGACGAAACCAACTAACTGATACGATCCATAGACAAGGCGGCGGAAAGGTCGGCACCCGGGCGCAGGCTAGTCGAAATCCCGACGCTCGCAGTTTGAAAATCTGATATTTCACCTGAAGTGAACGAGCGGCATCGTCTTGGTTCTCTTCTTCGTACGTAGTCCAACCCTTGAGGGTGTCTTCAATGCGCCCAAAGACATCCTGAAACCGGAAAAGCGTCGGCACCCCGGCGCGGGATGGCCGAAATCCCGGTATCCTCGGTTTGAAAATCTGATATTTCACCTGAAGTGAACGAGCGGCATCGTCTTGGTTCTCTTCTTCGTACATAGTCCAACCCTTGAGGGTGTCTTCAATGCGCCCGAAGACACCCTCTAGGGTTGGACTACGTACGGAGAGCGACCGTGTGATCACGTGCTCCCCCGTTCCCTCTTCATATTCCTTGGCGCACTTGGCGGCTTAGCGGTTCAAATTCTTCCCGTCCCCACCGGCTTTCTCACCGCCGGGTCCGAAGAATGGCGCAACTAACAATAAATAACCCGTCAGCAAAAAATCATATACACAAAATTACTGACACGCTGTCCGAACCCATTCCCGGCTTCTCGAAATCATTTTAGCTCTCTCCGGTTCCGTTTCGGCCATCTCGGGCGTCGTTTTCCCCAGCTCCCTGCCTCATCCCCGCGATTTGTCAGCAGTGGATCGCGCAGCCCGTCACAGCGGTTCGTAAAACTCGGCTTCGACGATGCTGAGGGCGCGGGCACGGACTTTTCCAGCCCCGGTGGAGGCGTTGTTCTGATTCTCCAATTCGGTAATGCTCTGGCTTTCGTCGATGGCTCCCTCACCCAAAACTTCGACCCGGACAGTCCTGCCAGGGGCATTGGCCAGGGGCAGGGTGATATAGCCGAGGCTGTGCGGAGTGCTTCCGCGCCAGGCTTCTTTACCGTCGACGAGGATGCGGATCTGATAAGATCTTTCACGCCAGCCGCTCATTTTGAAGACGGCCTGGGTCAGCTTCGCGGAACGGGCGAGATGATATTCAATCCAGCTCGTGGCGAGATCATTGCCGCTCGTCCAGGATGTCGTTTCGTTGTCATCGAAGCTGAGGGCTGCGGTTTCGGCATGCGATCCGGCGTTCACGGAAACTACCGGCACGTCCCTCCGGACAGCCTTAAACGAAGGACCGGAAGGCGTGGGACCCCGATCCAGACGCGACGGCAAATTGTTTCCGGAAATCACCCGCGACCATCCGCCGGTGGTCGCCATCGGGACCGAAACCACCTCGATTTGCGCGGGAGCCAACCCATGGGCGGTAGCGCTGACAACGATTTTCCCCGCTTCAGTTCCAGAGCGAACCAACACGCGATTGACGCCGCACTCCACGGGAAGCGAACGCTTCAGGACGAAATTATCCGGCCCTTGGGCGATGCCGCCGCGCCATTCCGCAGGACCCGACAGGTCAAATTTCACCAGATCCATCGCCGTGGGACAACGTTGGCCTTTGGCATCCACCACTTCCACCTGAATGAGTGCCAGATCCGCGCCATCGGCGAGCAGGCCGCCGGGGGCGGTCCGCGATGTCAGCTTGAGTGCGACCGGTTTTCCCGCCGTAACCTTGATGGCTTCGCAAACTTTTTTCCCAGCCGCATCATATCCGACGGCGCGGAGTGTCCCCGGCTTCCAAGCGATGTCGGGAAAGGTGAAAAGAAAGCGGCTGCTCTGTTTGCCACGACCGAGCGATTGGCTACCCAGAAAAAGCTCCACCGAATCGGCGCTGGAGACGACGTAAACCGGCTTCTTCACATCCGGTGCGTAGTTCCAATGTCCCAGGATGAAGGCGTGTGGCTTCTCGATATCCACCCATGCATCCCACACCACTTGATGAGCGTAAAATCCGTCCTTGGGAATCCGCATGGCATCCACCTCGCCGCTGCGCCGGTAGTTTTCCGCACCGCGATAGTGGGTATTGGAGTCTGAGAAAACGATATTGAGCCCTCCGGCGTTCACACGGCGTCCGGTGCCGGGACGCTCGTTCCAATAGTCGAACCAGCGGTTCACATCCTCGACGGCAAAAGTGTCCTGATTTCTGTTATAGGCAGCCGCAGGCTCGTTCTTGTGAAGCGGGCCGTCGCCGTCTTTATGAAACGGCGCTGAGAATTCATCCCAATATTTGCGCAACGCCTCATCGCGGCAGTATTCCGTCGCCCAGAATGGCGTGCGGGCACTCTTGTTGATATAAAGCATCTCCCCTCCCCACTCGGCGGTCCTGCTATCGAGCATCTCACGGCTGCCAGCGGCGCGTCCGCCATGGGGATCGTAACGGTCGCGGAGGGCTTTCATTTCCTCCATGTGCGGCTCGCTGACGCCTTTGTTGCCCGACTCATAAACGAGGACGCTCGGGTTATTCCTGTTATAAATAATAGCATCACGCATCACTTCCGCCCGCATTTCCCACTGACGCCCCTCCCTGTCCTTTTCCGAATCACCGGCCGGCAACTCCTGCATGAGCCCGACGCGGTCGCAGGACTCGACATCCTGTTTCCAGGGGGTGACGTGCATCCAACGCACCAGATTCGCGCCGCTTTCCACCATCAGACCGTTGCTGAAATCGCTGAGCCATGGCGGCACGGAAAGCCCGATCGCCGGCCATTCATTGGTGCTGCGTTGGGCGTAACCCTTGATCTGGATCGCCCGGTCATTGAGCTTCACCATACCATTCCCGAACACGGTCTTGCGGAAACCCGTGCGGGTGGTGACGGCATCGAGCTTTTTCCCGCCCGTTGTGACGAGGGAAGTTTCGACCTTGTAGAGATAGCCGTAGCCCCAGCTCCAGAAGTTCAAATCCTTCACCTTGCCCGAGGCCTTAGCGGTGAGGGTTGCTCCGGGCTTGATCGTGTGGTGCTCCCCATCGAAGCGCGCGACCACCTTGCCCTCGGCATCGGCGATTTCCACGTGATAGGTGAACTCCAGCGGAGCGGTGCTGTCATTGCGGATCTCCGACTCGGCATGGATCACCGCCGAACGGCCCGGGATATCGAAATCACTCGCATAGCAATAGGTTCCGACCGTCCCCAAGTTCGAGTAGAGCGGCAACGTTTGATAGACCTTGTCCGTGATGTGGAGTTTCACGTTTTTCGGAATGCCGCCGTAGTTCGCGTAAAAATTTTGGTCGGACCACTGGAAGCGCTGGTTGGTTTTCCGCTCGCGGTAGGACCAATCGTTGTCCGTCCGGACGGCGATGACATTGGCAGCCGGTGGCGGAAGCAGCGCGTCTGTCAGATCGATGCCGAACGCCATCACTCCGTTTTCGTGCAGGCCGATGGATCGTCCATTGAGCCAAATTTCCGCCCCCTGCCGGACACCCTCGAACTCGATAAAGACCTTGCGTCCGGCCGCATCCGCTGGAAGTCGGAAGCTTTTGCGATACCAGGCAATGCCGGTCGGGTGGTGATCGATGGCCACATGAAAGGCCTCGTCCTCGTTCCATGCGTGGGGAAGCGTGACCGGTTTCCATTTCGAATCATCGAATTCCGGCTTCGACGCGTCGGCAGGATCCCCCACTTCCAGACGCCAGCCCGGATTGAAATTCAAGGTCGTGCGTTCGGCTCCCCGGACGGAAAAACAGGTAACGAGAGCGACGGCGAGCGAGACGATTGAGGTGCGCATAAAATGATTTGGGTGATCAGCCGGAGGTGGAAACAGAATACCGACACCAGGGATGGGATGATCGAAGAAATTACAGATTTGACCGCAATGGGAGCGCAGCGGACATGGACGAACTGATTGAATAGAATACCTTCGTCAAATTTCGCGGATAAAGCAGGGATGATATCTGAAACTCCATCTGAGCAACGTGCCTAGCTGATTCCATATCATGGCTGGAGGGCGATTCGGTAGAACATCTGAGATCCGCCATAGCTCACCGAATAGTTGGTGCTGGTGGCCGGAGAAACCGCGGCGGGGACTGAAATGAGGGAATTCCAATTACCATCCAGCGTGCCACTCGTTTGAATCGCGTAGGTTTTTCCGGGAACACTTGGCCAGGCGAGCGTGAGTTGGGTGGCGCTTGCCGGGGCGATGGTCGCGGCAAAACGGGAGGCCCCACTGGCGGGACTCGTGCCGGTGAGCAACTCCATGGCGTTGTTCTGGCCGTCGCCATCGAAGTCGTCGTTCGGTCCCTGGCTGAGATTGCCGAAGTTGGCGATTTCCCATGAATCAGGCAGACCGTCTTCATCAGAATCATCGATCACCAGCGAAACCTGCCCGGCAATAGTGTTCGAGAGCTTGGCCGTCGTGCCGCCAGGAATGCCGGTGAGCGCGACGGTATCCATGCTGAGATTTCCTCCATAGGTGAAAAGCGGATAGCGGCCGAAGGTGGTGCCGGCAGCGAGGCTGATCTGCACGGTGCCCGCCAGACTGAGGTCACCGCCCACCGTCACGAGATCCGACGAACTACCGCCGCGCAAACGGGTCAGTGATGCGCTGTCGAAAAATGCGCTGCCGCTGACATTGAGCGTGCCCGGAGTGCCCGTCGAGAAGCCGCGCCCATCCATCGTCCCGCCGATATTGAGATCGGACGAAAGCGTACCGTAGCCCGAAAAAAACGCGCCGACGGCGATGTCAGCCGCATCCGTGGTGAGACTGCCGCCGTCGAGTTTCAGCGTGGCCCCCGTCAATACGCTGGTGGCGCTGGCACAAGAAAATGGCCCGGTGATCCGCAGGGTGCCCTGCTCAACGATAGTGCCGCCGTTCCAAAAACCCGAGCCGCTCAACGTCCATGTGCCCGCGCCGGTCTTCACGTAGGAAGTCGTCACGCCGGTCTGCTCGCCAATGGAACCTCCGAAAACGACCTCGCTGCCCACCGGAGTTTTTCCACCGATGCGATACGCGAAGTTCCGCCCGCTGGTGGTGCCTCCCAGCAGCGTGCTGGTGGACGTGCCGCTGAGTTCACCGAACTCGACGGTAGTTCCCGCACCGCTGTTGCTGGTGCCGACATAATAGGCGGCGATCTTGTTGCCGAGGTTGACAGTCGCGGACGGCAAACCGGACCACCAGTAGCTGGTGCCGAACCGGAAATCCCCGCCATCGCCATCTCCCGGCAGCACATTGAGGACGCCATTGAACGCCGACCAATCTCCCAACACATCGCCACGGATGAATTTCACGACCAGATTCAGAGCACCGCCGCCTGATAGAGAACCATAGATCGCCGGAAAAACAGATGCAGCCCCCGGCTTCGGAGCGCGCTGGCTCAAATTCAGCGTGCCCGTCATTCCGCTCGGAACGACGAGCGCGTTGGTCAGCGGAGCAAACTCCACCGAATTGGCCCCGTTGAACCCGGCCATCGTCAGCGTGCCCCCGTTGAAAGTCACCGCGCCGGTGCCGAGGCCATTAGCGTTCGCGGTGCTGTCATTCAAAACAATGCTGCCGCCATTGAGAAAAGTGCCGCCATAGAACGGGCTGGCGGCGGAATTGGAAATCGTCAGCACGCCCGAGCCGGTTTTGGTCAACGAGCCGCTGCCGCCGAGCGAACCGGTCCCGCCGAGGGTATAACCGAGGGCGGTGTCCACGGTGGTGGTCCGAGGTGCGAGGGTTCCGGAGAGAGTCACGCTGCGGTTCCCTGCGGTGTCGTTGAGCAGGACGGCGTCGTTGTCATAGAAGGTATTCGGAGCAGCACCGCTCCAGTTGTTCGTGGTGACGGTATCCCAATTCGCACTGGTCGCACCGGTCCAAACGAGTGCGGCGGGATCCCCGGTGACGGTTAGACGCAGGGTGGTGCCGACGGGAGCCAGAGCAAATGTCTGACGCGATCCGGCCGGAAGATTGTGCGTCAGGGTGTATCCGCTGGCGCTGATGCTGGCAGCACCGGTGACGAGATCGTAAGTCCCTGCGGCCAGCGTATTCTGCAGCAGCAGAAATTGAAAATACTGCGTCCCGGTCATCGTCAGAGCACCTCCTCCCATCACGATCTTATCGTTCGCTCCGGCCGGGGAATTCGACATATCGAAATAGAGCGTGTCGCCATTCAAAGTGAGGCCGTTGTTCAGATTCATCGTCGCCCCGGTGAAAGGGGCAGTGCCGGGTGATAGAAATGCACCCGCATTTGCCGTGACGCTGCCGCCGAGAGTGCCGCTGCCTGCAAGCACCGCGCCGGAAGCAACCGTCACCGGAGTATTTCCAAGACTGCCCGCGACGATGAGAGTGCCGGCATTCACCGCCGTCGCGCCGGTGTGGGTGCTCGCGCCGGACAGCGTCAGGACTCCTGTCCCGACCTTCGTCAGCGCCGCCGGGCCTGTTCGGTTGCTAATTACCCCGCCGAAGGTGGTACTGGTGTTCAGCGCTCCCACTTTCCAATTCACAATACGATCCGCAGCTCCGTTTGCACCGCCGAGATAGACTCCCGAGCCAGTGCCTACGGTAGCGAGTTCGCCGATCTGGAGGGTCTGGGTTTTGTCCCCAGAGCTTGGGGGGGTTGGAAGGAAATAGGCGTTCACCTTGTCCGCCAGCCATATTCGCGAGGCACCATAATCCGTGAGGCCACCGGTGCCGCCGTTGTTGATCCGGAATTCACCGCCGTCACCATCCGTCGTAACGTTGAGCGTTCCGGTGAATGAAGCCGGATTGCCGCCCCAATCCGTGCGGATATAGGGCACGTAGAGATTGAGAAAGCCCGCCCCCGAAAGAGCTCCCGTAGCGCCACAGCGGGCTCCGGTATTGATGTTTACGTTGCCGTTGATCGCGAGGGCGTTGGGCAGCGTGCCGGTAAAGGCCCCGCCAGCTCCGGCGTCGTAAAAGTTCAATGTGCCGCTATTCATCGTCAGCAAACCTGTGCCGAGACCGCTAGCATTCGCGGTCGGGTTTCCGAGCGCGATGGTCCCCCCTTCGAGAGTCGCGGCGCTGAAACTGTTCGTCCCGGTATTGTTGATCGTGAGCGAGCCCGTCCCGCGTTTGGTCAGCGTGCCGGAAGCAGTGACGGCACCCGCACCAGTGAAAGTGTAGTTTCCAGCCGCATTCACGTCGACGGTCGCAGGAGCCACCGTGCCGGAGACACTCACTGCGGGTGAAAGCGAGCCGATGTCATCAAACGTCACGCGATCCCCGCCGCTGAATGAGGTGGCCGAGCCGTTGCGCATCCAGTTGTTAGCCACAGCATCCCACACGTTTCCTATACCATCGCCCTTCCAGTTGAGATCGCGGGGAAGGCCGCTTTGAGAGACAAGCAGCGCGAAAGTCTGAGTCCACGAGCTGCCTGCGGCGTCGGTCACCGTGAAATCAAAACGGGCCCGGCCGGTGTAGTTGAGCGTGGGGGTGAAGGTCACCAGATAGTTTCCCGTGCCACTCACGGCCGTGGTGCCGTTGCTGACGTTGGAAAGGGAGAACGTGGGCGTATTGGAAAAACCTGAGGTAAATTTCCGCAAGTCCACCTGGATGCTGGTGGGTGTGCCGGAGATATTTTTCCCCACCGTTCCATGAGGGATGGCGAGGAACTGGAGATATTCCTCCAAGCGGGTGTAACCGGAGACAGTGCCTGTTGGAAAAAATGTCGTCCCGGTGATGAGACCACCACTGTTGGCGAGCACGATGTTGTGATCCTGCGTCGTCGGACTCCAGCCCAGCGCGGTTTCATAATAATCCGGCATTCCGTCCCGGTCCGTATCCACCGGAGCCGCCGTGGAAGCTAGAACCCCGAAGCCGCTTGCGCTCGCGCCGGTATCGCTCTCGCGGGTGACGTGAAAGTGCGTCTGCGTGGTGAGCTTGTTCAGCAGGATCGTATCGACCTCGTCCCGAATGGCACCGGTGTAGTTCGTATCGAGCCGAAGGGCACCCGCGTTGGAGGCGACTTTCTTATAGGCGATCAAAGGAGCATCCACAGCGACGCCCACCGTGGAACCCGCGATGGGCGAGGCGGACTGATAGTAACGGAACGCTCCCGGTGCCGCAGCCGGGCTTTCCGCAGCGGAATAGACCGACCCTTCAACCACGGAGTAGCCCTTGTCGACGCCGTTCAGGATGCCGTCGCCGTCGTTGTCGGTCAAATTTCCGCCGAGATAGACGGTGAAATTCGGGAGATTGTTAGTCGCCACCGTCCCCTTGACGAGCGCCTTGGACTTCGTGTTTCCGGGAGGGCAGATGAAATAGTTATTGATGACATTCGCCTTCCAGCTTTGGACGGATTCGGAATCTCCCATGATGAAGCCGATATCCCAATCGAAGGTGACGTTGTTGACCCATTCCAGCAGTCCATTAGGACGGGCCTTGGGATTGCGCGTGTGGTTGTGCGCCCAGAGATTGTGATGGGAAGTGGCGTGGTTCTGATCCCACAGGCCGCCGCAGGAATGGCTTTCGAGGCCCCATGCGTTGAGGGAGTATTGCAGCGTCAGATTTTCCGGAGGACTGCCGAAGCTCGACATATTTTCGTCCGTGCTGAACTGCATCGAGACGTGATCAAGGATGGCGTTGAGACAGCCGCTGTCGAGGTCGATGCAATCCCCGCCCGAGCCGTATTTCCCCATGCGGAAACGCAGATGGCGGATAACGATATCGTCGCCCGAGATGCGAAAGAAATTGTTATAAAATCCCACGCCGTCGCCCGGAGCCGTCTGTCCCGCGATGGTGACTTTCGACGAGGTCAACCTTACGCCATTCGAGCCGCTCGGGAATCGAATGTATCCGCTGACGTCGAAAACAATCGTCCGCCCTGCGGCAGGCACCGTTGAAATTCCCTCTGCAAATGAACCGGCACCCGAGGGATTGAGATTCGTGACATGATAGACATCGCCGCCGCGGCCGCCGGTCGCGTTGGCACCGTAGCCCTCGGCTCCGGGAAATGCCGGGATGGCGGAGGCGGGCAGAACGCCGGCAGCAAGGAAAAACAGACTGGATTTAAGCATAGTACGGGAGGGCGGAATCATGGATCGGTGCGGAATGGGGCCGCTGGAAGTCCTTCGACGTTGAAGAGATTCGCGCCCGCCGGGTTCTCCGCCCATGCGTAACGGACGTAGGCGGGCTGCGGGATTGACGGGCTCGAAACGACCACAGTCTCACCGTCAATCACCGCATCCGCCCAGATGAACTTCTTGTCGGAACCGGCAATTGCAAATTGTTTTAACGCACCGTCCCTGGCGACCAACCCGCCGCCGATGGGGTCGAAACGGACGCGGATTTCCCCTCCCTCAACGACGGCGTCATGAAACAACGGACTACTTGCGATGCCGGGTTTTCCGTAGGTTCCGCTGAGGGCGAGGCCGGCAAGGCGTTTGCCGACATCGACTTTGTTTCTCGGATGGACGCTTTTCTCATCACCGATATCCAGCGTGACCACCATGCCGGTGAGGGAAATGGAAAGTGACTTCGCCTGAGCCTCGCGCATTTCAGGAAGCTGGCCACTGGAAGGTTCGGGCCGAGGAGAATTGTTAGGTGCGAGTTGGACGAAATAAAATGGCAGCGCGGGATTCTTCCAAAGCGCGCGCCAATCCTCGATCAACGCCTGCTGGAGATCCGGATAGAACTGGCGGGTAGCCAGGTTCGATTCGCCCTGATACCAGATCGCGCCGCGGATTCCGTAGGGTAGGATGGGAGCGATCATCCCGTTGTGAAGCACGTAGGGATTGTGCTGGTCCTTGACGGGATCGGGATTTTTCGGGGCTTTGCCGCCGCTGGATTTGGCAAGAGCCTCGCCGTACTGTTGGAACGGTTTCGGATCGTCGCGGAAGGCGAGCCGCTTCTTGTTGAACCCGTCAAGCAGCCCATTGAACTGCGGATGCGCCATCAGATTTCCCTGGCTGATCCAGGATTCGATGGTGCTCGCGCCGTAGGAACAATTCACGAGGCCAATCGGGACGTTCAAATCTTCCAAAAGCTCCCGCCCGAAGTAGTAACCGACCGCCGAGAAATCCCCCGCTGTTCTCGGCGAGCAAACCGCCCACGAACCAATCACGTCGCGCTGGGGAAACTCATGCATCGTCCACTCCGCCGTGAACATGCGCAGCTTCGGGAAATTCGCAGCAGCCACTTCATTTTCCCAATTCTCGGCACCTGCGAACGAGCGCTTCTCGGTCTTCGCGAGGCTGAAATCCATGTTGGATTGGCCCGAGCAAAGCCACACCTCACCGACCAGCACATCCTGATAGCTGCGCGTCGCACCTGATGAGACTTCCAGCGTGAACGGCCCGCCCGCAGGCAGCGCAGGAAAATCGATCTTCCATTTGCCGTCATCGCCCGCCGTGCAGGAAGCGGATTTCCCGGCGAAAGCGACTTTGATTTCCTTTCCGGCGAGCGCGGTTCCCCAAATCGGAATCGGCATGCCGCGCTGGAGGACCATGTGATCGGAGAAAACCGAGGGCAGCCAGAGATCGGCCGGGAAAAGCGCCTTGCCGAGTTCACATCCTGATAGGGTTCGAATGGCCGACGCAAGAGTGACGGCGTTGAATGCCGCACCGGCAGCGCAGGTGTGGGTGTGGTCGGTCCCGGCGAAGAGCGCGGCGGTTTTTGCCTCACCCAGGCTTTCGTATTTATCGGCAAGGATGCTGTTGAAATCGATGAACAGCGCGTGCTCCTGATCCGCCGCCTGCTTGGCCCAAAGCGCGTAATCCTGATCCGAGCGACCGATTTTTCCGTCCTTCCAAATGTTCCTCGGAATGGGCGAAACCACGATGGGCGTCACACCCTTCGCCTTCGCTTCGCTGATGAATTTCCGCATGTACCAGCCGAAACTGTGAACCGTTTCAGGCTGCTTGTCGGTGATCCGGACGATATCCTCGGTTTCCTCACCGTTGCCTTTGATCGATGCCCGGCAGCGCTCGTCGTTCAGTTTTCCGCCATCATTGTGGCCGAATTGCATCAGCAGGAAATCGCCTGGCTTCAAGTGCGCCATCACCGCATCCCAGCGACCTTCCGTGAGAAAAGTCCGGCTGCTGCGCCCGCCGATCGCGCGGTTGATGACGGTGATTTTCGCCGGATCGAACTGGCTTTGAATCGGATCCCCCCACCCCACCTGACCAGCGGTGCCGTTGCGGACCGTGGAATCCCCGATGATAAGCAGACAGGGGCTCGCCCAGCAGGAAATCGCCGCCGCACAAAACGCAGCACAGGAGACAACAAAAAGACGCAACGACATGGCTCTGAAATTGCCATGAAACCCAGTCCTTGTCCTTTACCCAAAAGGGGTAGCTATGAACCTCCGAGGTTATTTCTTCCGGGTTTTCTGGTCCTGGACAAAAATACTGATGACCAGCCAGAATCCACCGCCCGCCGCTGCTAGAAAACAGAGAATGGCCAGACCGGGGTAGCCGAACAGACGAAAACGGGTTTCCACCTTCATCAACTGGCATGCCCCAAGGATCAGCGACGCGAGGATGATGCCCGTCGTGATGCGGTTGGCGATCTTCTGGAATCCCTCCATCACCAGTTTCGCATCCACCGCCCTTACCTTAACTTCCAGCTCTTGGTTGGTGATCGCGTCCATGATCCGGTTGAGCCGGGTGGGAAGCCCGCCGATGAATTCCTTCATCTCCAACAGCGAACTGAGAATGCTCCCTTGAGAGGCGTCCTTCGTCATGCGTTGTGACAACAATTCGCCCACGTTGCGGCGGATCGACGCGTTGGGGTCGAAATCCGGATCGAGAATTTTTCCGACTTCATCCAATTGCAACAGGGTTTTTCCCAGCAGGGTCAGCTCGCTCGGTACAAACAAACCGTTCTCAGCGGCGCTGCGGCTCACTTCCAGCAACGACATGCCCACGTTGATCTGCTGAAGTCCCTGATTCTGCCGCATCGCGACGAGCTGGCCGATCCGGCGGCTCACTTCCGTGGAGTCGAAATTCTCGGTCTTCTGGCCGATTTGAATCACCAGATCCGCCGCTTGTTCGCCCTTGCCCTCGCTGATGGCCATCAACAGTTTGAGCAGGTTCTCCTGCATGCCGGGCGTGGTGTGCCCCACCATTCCGAGATCCAGCAGTGCTATCTCCCCACACTCCGTTAGGAAAACATTCCCCGGATGTGGATCCGCGTGGAACAGCCCGTCCACGAGCACCTGCTTCAGATAGGCTTTGAAAAGTTCCTCGGCCAGTGTCCCGCCATCCATCTCCAAACGCGCCAGTGGCCCCAGTTTCGTGATTTTCCGCCCTTTGATGTAGTCCATCGTCAGCACACGGCGGGTGCTGTAATCGGCGATCGGTTGGGGAATCCGGATGCGCTCGAATTCCTCGAGGTTTTTCCCTACGGAAATCAGATTCTGTGCCTCCAGCTCGTAGTTCAGCTCCTGCTGGATGGTGATGCGGAACTCCTCGATGATGGTGGCCAAACGGTAGCGCCTGCCCATTTCCGTGTGCGCCTCCAGAAATCCGGCAATCTCCGCTAGAACTTCGAAATCCTCCGCGATCTGGCGATGGATGTTGGGCCGTTGGATTTTCACCACCACCGGGCGGCCGTCGCGCAAGGCCGCCAAATGCACCTGTCCGAGCGAAGCGGCGGCAAGCGGAACCTGATCGAAGCGCGAGAAGCCGCTGGAGATCCTCACTCCCAGCTCGCTCGTGACAATTTCCTCTACCTCGGAGTAGGAAAAAGGCTTCACCTTGTCCTGAAGTCGCGCGAGTGCCTTCAAATACGAAGCCGGCAGCAGATCCGGTCGGCTGGCGAGTACTTGACCCAGCTTCACATAAGTCGGGCCCATCGCTTCGAGATCGTCGGCCAACTGATCCGGCGTGGCCGTTCCATCGCTGGCGTGTTCAAGTTCCGAAGGATCGACGGCACCGTCGATGCCCATTTGAGTGATGATATCGGAACGCCCGTACTTCCAGAAGAGCAGGGCGATTTCCTTGTAGCGCTTGAGGTGGTTGGTAGAGAGTTTCATTCTTTGGCTCCGTAGTCCGGATCGGCAAAAATAGCACCATCTCACCAAGCCGTCGCATTTTTTTTCTAACCACGAAATTCAGCCTTACCTCTTTCAAACACCGGAACCGCCTCGGGGGCGGCTAGGACGACCCATTCGTTCATTCCCACAAGCCTGCCGTGTTACCACATTTGACGCATGGGGTCGACTGATCGAATGTTCAACTATGACACCCTTGAACCCGCAGATCCCGTCCACGGAAGAGGCTACCAGATGGCTGGGCCAGCAACGCGGACATTTTGATCAACTGGTGGCATTGGTGGAGGATTACGCCATCTTCATGATGAGCGTCGATGGAACCATCCTTGATTGGAATCTGGGCGCGGACCGGCTCAAAGGCTACAGGGCCCACGAGATCATCGGGGAAAATTTCTCCAAATTTTATTCACAGGAGGACATCGACCGGCAATTGCCCCAACATGAATTGCAAATGGCCTATCAAACCGGAAAATTCGTCTCCGAGGGGTGGCGTTACCGGAAGGATGGCGCACGACTGTGGGCGAGCATCACTATCACAGCCATTCGCACTTCCAGCGGTGAGATCGCGGGGTTCCTCAAGATCACCCGGGATCTGACGGAAAGAAAGCACGCCGAGGATTCCCTGCGCGCAAGTGAGGAACGCCTGCGGCTCCTCATCGAGAGCGTCCAGGATTATGCGATTTTCCTACTGGATCCCGAAGGCCATGTGATGTCGTGGAACACGGGTGCCCGGCGGATCAAATTTTACACCGAGGAAGAAATCCTGGGGGCCCATTTCTCGATTTTCTATCCGCCGGAAGCCATCGCACTGGGCCTTCCCGAGAGTTTGCTGAGGGAGGCGCTCCGCTCGGGAAGAGTGGAGGACGAGGGGTGGCGGATTCGCAAGGATGGCTCCCGGTTCTGGGCCAATGTCATTATCACGGCCCTCCACGGGGACAATCATGAGCTGCGCGGGTTTGCCAAGATCACCCGGGACCTGACTGATAGACGCCAGAGCGAAGCACTGCGCGAAGCAGGAAGGCGCAAGGACGTATTCCTCGCAACGCTTGCCCACGAATTGAGAAACCCGCTCGCTCCCATCCTCACTGCGGTCGACATGCTGCAAAGAGTTCCTGAGGACCCACAGATGGTGATCCAGATTGCGGATGTTCTGCAAACGCAAGTGGGTCAGATGAGCTACCTTATCGACGACCTTCTGGACATGGCACGCATCACATCCGGAAAAATCGTTCTCCAAAAAGTCAGGATCCCGCTTTCCCGCGTGATCAACGACGCGGTGCAGGCTGTCATGCCCGCACTGACCGAGCGAGGGCACGAATTTCTGACGGAAGGAGCGGACAAAATCCTTGAAATCGATGCAGATCCTTGCCGGTTGACCCAGATTCTTACCAACCTCCTTTCCAATGCGGTAAAGTATACCCCCCCGGGCGGCAGGATTGTGCTGACTGTCCTTCGTCTTCAAGGCGGCCCTGTCGAGATCCGTATCCGTGACAACGGTGTCGGCGTCCCCCCCGCGCTCCGCAGCTCGATTTTCGAACTATTCGATCAAGGGGCCAGCGGTACCACCGACGGATTGGGGATCGGCCTGACGATCGTCAAATCTCTCACCGAACTTCATGGTGGAAGCGTCTCGGTGGTTAGTGAGGGAGAAGGTTGCGGGAGCGAATTCGTCGTCAAGCTGCCTGTGGCGGACGCGCCCAAGGAGGAACCACCTCTCCCTAAAGCTGAGAGACCACCCGTGACGGCGGGACCACGGCGGATCCTGATAGCAGACGACGCAAAAAACGCGGCCGACATTTTGTCGATGTTCATGCGCATGGAGGGATACGAAGTGGCGGTTGCCTACGACGGAGCCGAAGCGGTTGAGACAGCCGGGTCATTTTCGCCCGATTTTGTGTTTCTCGACTTGGGCATGCCCAGACTCGACGGGTATGAAGCGGCGCGCCTGATCCGAAAAAAGTTCCCGGCAGTCATCTTGATCGCATTGAGCGGTTGGGGCGCACATGATGACCGCCGCCGAACGGCTGAAGCGGGCTTTGACAGGCATTTGGTGAAACCTGCGACGCCGCTGCAACTCAGGGCGGCCCTGGAACCGTCAGCACGGGTTGAAACCAGCCACCAGCAGGGGCTTGAATAGGCAATCATCGCATTGGTTCATGCGACTGCAACTTTATCAATACCCTGCGGGGATGAGGTTTCCAAGGATGCTGGATTCCACTGTTCCGTAACAGCGGATCAGGGGCGGCGGCTCTTTCATTTGCAACCTCGTATGAGGAAAAAGATCGCCAGCACTGGGACAGGCACACCAATCAGCCAAAGAAGCAGCCATCCGCCCCCTTTGCCCGGTTTGTCACCTAACATCTTAATCCGGTCTCTGATGGTCCTGTGAGTTTTCATTTCTTTGTCTTCTGGGGTTTGGGGGAAGAATATCAACTTGTGGGTTCGCGCTCCTGTGCGGCAATTTGGACAAATTCGCGGCGAACTTCTTCAAGCTCCGTATCGGAGCGATCTTCCAGATCGATCAGGGCGTTGTTCGCTTTCGTCTGAACGCGAATGAGTTCGTCGAGCTTGATTTGCAGTGCTTGGGAATCGCGGTTCTGGGAGTTTTGAATCAGAAAAACCATAAGAAAAGTCACAATGGTGGTGCCCGTATTGATCACCAATTGCCAGGTATCGCTGTATTGAAAAAAAGGTCCGCTGCACCCCCATGCCAGTATGATGAGAAAGGCAATGGCAAAGGTGGCGGGCCGACCTGCACAATTAGAGGTCTTCTTTGCGAGCGTCCCAAACCAGGTGCTTTTTGGTTCCGTCATCAATTTTATCGTTAGAACTTACCAACTGCGGTTGTGCTTCAGCCTGCATCATACCACAAACGAATGAGCCCCTTTTCCTTATATTAACGGGTTTTACCAACCCGGATCTTGGAGGATTCATAAAATTATGCACGGTTGCGCTGCATGTAATTGCAAAAAGCAAGTTCGCCCACCGAAGGACGTCGGTTCGGTTCGCTTTCGATTACTGATCAGGACGTGTGAGCTTTCTCCTTTGGAAAAAACGATCCAAAATAGAAACTCCACACATGGCTTGCCTTCCCTGCGTTGCCTGGGCCGGGTCGCCTGTTTCACCGCGTTCCTGCCGAGATCGCTCAGGCAAAAAACAAGGGACGGACCTGCCCTTGGGGGACAGGAAGAAACAAGGGCGCGCCACCCAACACACTACCTGTTATCCGCAGTGTTGTCGCTCTTTTCCAAGCTCGACATGAACTCCCGGATCGCCACCGCATCGATGGGTTTTGTCAGGTAGTGACTGAATCCCACTTTGAATGCCTCCTTTTTGAAGGGATCTTCCTCCCAAGCGCTAAGGGCCACCAACAAGGTTCCCTGCGTCCGTGGCGAAACCCGAAGCAGTCTGGCAACTTCAAGTCCGTCGAGCCCGGGCATGTCAATGTCGACAAAGGCGATATCGGGAACATCGTCGTTCGCGGCCTTGATCGCTTCTTCGCCAGAGTAGGCGGCGCGGGCGGAATAGCCGTCGAGCTGGAAGAACACCGCAAGGATGTCAGCTAGAAATTTCGAATCATCCACAAGTAGGACCTTTGAAAATGCTCGCCGCCCTTCCGGAGGGCGATCCAATTTCGACGGGGCCGAGGAAGTTGGAGTGCTTAGCTGGAAGCTTTCCATGGACCATATTTACAGGAAAATGCAGGCTCCCTGCAAGAGATAATCACCAGATAGTGATGCAATTGGACTTCAGTCGGGGGCCTGAAACGACGGCGGATGGCGCAAAAAAGCCTCAGGCCTTTTCCGGAGCATTTCCAGCTGCCCGGCAAGCTCGTTGATTTGAGAATCGAAGGTTTCAATCAGCTTGCGGTGGTTTTCGGAATCGGGTGAAATCATCCTCAGGATTTCGACGCTTGTCCTCATGCAGGACAGAGGAGAGCTCATGTCATGCACTGCCTTCGCCACAATTTCAGGCCATGGTAATTCGCCGGGTTTTTCTGCCATATCCATTGGAAATCATAGTTCCCCGGCGCATTGCCCAGACAAGGGAAAAATGAGATCACGGCCCTTTCAATTGTAGGAACCTGCCCGGATTTCAAAGATCAGCCCTGTGCGCAAGCCCACGGTCCAGGCCCGCAAAAGCGCAACCCTTTCACCAAAAAATTCTCAAGCGCCCGGGTCAATACCATCCGGATAGGATCTCGTCGAAAACTCAATTCCAGCCGCCATCACGCCATCACGCTTGAAAAGCCTCCTGGCAAACAGCGGAATTGCCAACCAGGAGAATGCTGGTCTATATTCCACCCACCGCAGGGCGGATGCTTGGAAAAAGCCTCATAGTGTAATGGTAACACCCCGGATTCTGATTCCGTTATTCTAGGTTCGAGCCCTAGTGAGGCTACATCGCTTGAGTGACCAATCGGTCATTTCGCCTCCGCTGGTTTCGGAGTGCCAGCATTCATGGATTCCGCGAGCATTTTCACTCCACGCGCGGAAATGGCCTCGTGGAGCGTGATGAGAACGCTGTTGTCGACAGTCGGAGGCGGTGGCGGTGTCTTCGGCGATTTCTTGTCGGGCTTCACCGGTTTTTCCTCAGTCGGGATGGGATCGTCGGACACCAGCGGGTCGATCGCCGAAACGTGTCCGATGGCATTTCCGCAGACATCCATCAGCGCGGCACCGCTGCTGCCGGGTGCCCAATCCGCGCTGACGTGAATGCGAAGGTTTCTCGCGCCTTCAATGCGGGTCGCGTTGGTGGAACGTTTCCCATCGAGCCAGAAAAAGCGGTTCAGCATACCCGAGGAAAAGTAGCCCATGACGCCCATCGGATCACTGAAAACATACACCGCGTCGCCCGGCGCGGTCTGATCGTTGAGTGGCAGCGGGATTGACTCACCGCCCTGCACGCGGACGATGGCAACGTCCATTTCCTTGTCCCGCGCCAACACCGCGGTGATAGGCAGGACATTTCCCGACGCATCGGCAGCGATGAGAAAGCCGTCGATCATTTCCTGCTCTTCCGGCGCGACACAGTGGTAGCAGGTCGCAACCGCGCCGTCGGTGGTGATGGAATAACCGTCCGCTAGATTCACATGCCATTCCTTCGTTTCCTTTTCGAGGTAGAACCATCCGACCCGCACCAGCGCCTTGCGCCCGAGTTCAGCAATCGCACGCGGCTCAAGGTGGCGCGTCGAGGGAGCGGGCAACACGAGTGGCGTCGACTTGGGAGATTTCAGGCCGGCGTTGATCTGCTTGATACCAAGAAGTTTTCCGGCCTGTTTGAGGGCGGTGGCCTTGGCGACGAGCGGTGCATCGTCAGTGAGAATCTCCTCGCTTTCGATGGGGACTCCGACTGCCTGCGCACTGGCGGAGTTCCGGGACATACCGAAGACGAGCGAGCAAGCGATGCAGAGCGCGTATTTTCGAATCATCATGGTGCTGCGGTAGTGATTGATCATTGAGCGTTCGCGCAAAATCGCCCGAACGCCCCGCCAAGCCAAGGATTCTTTTACCACGAATTCATGAACAAAAAACGGCGGACCTCTTTCGAGATCCGCCGTTCTGGGAAGGATACGGGCAAAGCCTATATCACTTGTTGAGCACTTTCAGCTTTTTGATGCCGAAGATGGCGTCATCACCCAGTTCCTCTTCGATGCGGAGGAGTTGGTTGTATTTCGCGATCCTGTCCGAACGGCTCATGGAGCCGGTTTTGATCTGGCCGCAATTGGTGGCGACGGCGAGGTCAGCAATCGTGCTGTCTTCCGTTTCGCCCGAGCGGTGGCTGAGCACTGCGGTGTAATTGTTTTCCTTGGCGAGTTCGACAGCGTCGAAGGTCTCGGTGAGGGAACCGATTTGGTTCACCTTGACGAGGATCGAGTTGGCGACACCCATCTTGATTCCCTTACTGAGGAAATCGACGTTGGTGACGAACAGGTCGTCGCCCACGAGTTGGGTGGTCTTGCCGAGCTTCTCGGTGATGATTTTCCATCCGTCCCAATCGTTTTCGGCACAGCCGTCTTCGATGGAGATGATCGGATAACGCTTCTGGAGATCGGCGTAAAACGCGACGAGCTCTTCGGCGGATTTGACGGACTTGTCAGACTTCTTGAAGACGTAAGCGTTTTGCTTGGCGTCGAAGAATTCGGATGAAGCGACGTCGAGAGCGAAGGCGATGTCCTCACCGACCTTGTAGCCAGCGGCTTCGATGGCTTGGCAAAGAACCTGCATCGCGTGCTCGGCGCTTTTGAGCGTCGGGGCGAAACCGCCTTCGTCACCCACAGCGGTGGAAAGACCGAGGTCGTGAAGCACCTTTTTGAGCGAGTGGAAAACTTCCGCACCATAGCGAAGCGATTCGCGGAAAGTCGGCGCGCCGATTGGCACGATCATGAATTCTTGGAAATCGATCGGAGCGTCCGAGTGGGCGCCGCCGTTGATGACGTTCATCATCGGGACAGGGAGCACCTTGGCGTTAGGGCCACCGAGGTATTTGTAAAGAGGGACACCCACTTGGGCGGCGGCCGCCTTGGCGACGGCCATGGAAACGCCGAGAATGGCGTTCGCACCGAGGTTCTTTTTGGTCGAAGTGCCGTCCAGCGCGAGCATGGTGGCGTCGATGGAAGCCTGCTCGGTGGCGCAATAGCCAAGAAGAGCGGGAGCGAGAACGGCATTGACGTTTTCAACAGCCTTGAGCACGCCTTTTCCAAGGAAACGGGCCTTGTCACCGTCGCGGAGTTCGACGGCCTCGTGTTCGCCCGTGGAAGCGCCGGATGGCACTGCGGCACGGCCGATGGCTCCACCTTCAAGATGCACATCAACTTCGACGGTGGGGTTGCCACGGGAATCGATCACTTCGCGACCGCGGATTTCAACAATGGTGGTATAGTCCATAATGTTTGATTTATTGTTAGGTAGGTAGGGTTTTTAAAAATTAGGGATTGAAAGGTCTGATGGAGACGATCGTCAGGGTGGCCATCACTTCGGTCGCTTCGTCACGCACCTGCACTTCGTCTCCGGCAGTGCGTCCGACGAGGGCCTTGCCGACTTCGGACAGGTAGGAAACGGTCTTCGTCTCCGGAATGGAATCCCATGCGCCGAGAACGGTCATGACGATCTCGGTGCCAGATGCATCCTTGAGGGTGACGACGGTGCCGATGTTCACTTTGCTCGCATCGGAGCCTTTGAAATCGGTACCACGCGAGTTGCTGATTTCCTTTTCCAAGGCGTTACGGCGGTGCGCGAGGTATTTCTCCAGATCCTTGGCGGACTTATACTCGAAGTTCTCGCGGAGATCGCCGTAAGAGCGGGCGATTTTCACATCGTTGAGGTTCTGAGGAATCTTGTTGCGGATGATATCGTCGAGTTCGGCCTTTTTCTTTTCGAGGCTTTCCCATGAAACGAGCAGAATTTCATCCGGGCGTTTCTGGTTGGTTCCATTGACGAGCTCGGCCGTTTCCGGACGGGACTTGATGATCCGCGCCATGAGCGACTTTTTCTCAAGCTCACCGAAAACCGGGCAATCGAGGAGGCGACGGGCAAAATTGCGCGTCTCATTGATGTCCATGATGGCCACAAGATCTGTGAGCAGCGTCTTGTCATCGCCAAGCAGCGACTGAAGACGCGAGGTCTTGCGAGGCCCATCCGAAAGGTGATCGTTTTCCAAAAGATTGAGAACCGAGGCACCCACATCCGCGCTGAAAACCTCTTGGGACGGGCCTTTGCGCTCGCGGCAAACCCAGATCAGTGCGTCCGGTCCGAGAGCACGTCTGGCGATCGCGGAACGAAGGTGGGTCACGAGGGCAGCCATTCCGCCACGCTCCAAAAGGATGCGGGCGATTTCAGTGACTCCCCGGGCACCGACGCGGTCGAAAACCTGGACAATTTTACCGATCCAATCCTCACCGAAGGCATTCGGGAACGCTTCGTAAACCGCACGCTGGCGGCCGGATGGAAGTGCGCCGGCCTCTTCCGCAAGGCGGATGGGATCGGCGGAAAGCAAAAGATCCGACAGACGCACGGCGGTCGGATCGAGTTCGAGTGCCTTGGACGAGCCAATGACCTCATCACGGGCTGCGACGAGTTGCAGCGCTTGGCCAAGTTGGACACGGGCGGCCTTTTTCGCGCCTTCGTCGATGTCGTTGAGCAAGCGTTTGAGCGAATCCGAATCGTTTTCAAAGGCACCGATATCCGCTGCGATTGCTTCGAGCGCACGGATCATGCCCTTGATGTCGCGGGCAGCTTCGAAATCAGCGACGAGCGCTTGAGCCGGGCTGCGGTCACCCACGCGGAGCACAATCGGCTCCGTGCGTTTTTGCGGAACGACGGCCAGACGGCTTTCGCGAAGAGCCTTTTTAGTGGTATCCCACCATTTTTTGAATCCAACCTCAGCGATGACTGCGCCGGAGAGCTCTTTTTCAAGAGCATCGCCGGTCATACTGCCGCCGTGGCTTTCAAGAAGGTGGACGACAAGAGCGATCGGATCGCTCTTTGAAAGAGTGCGGAGTTCTTCGAGCTGCTCGATCTTTTTGGCACGGAAATCATCGGGACCAATCCACTCGGTCTTTTGGAACGCAAATTGCAGTTCCATCGTTTGACCAGCGGACTTTTCAAAGTCGATGGTTACTTTTTTTGCAGGAAGATCCCAGTCGATCACCTTACCGGCGCCGAAGGATTTATGAATACAAAAGTTACCGGGAGCCAATTGGGAAAGGCGCTCGCCGACTGGTTTGGGAATGCGGCCGGCCTCAACCAGCTTCGCCACGTCAGGATGCATGCGGCGGAAGATGAGAAGCCCCGTGAAAAAACGCAAGGCAATCCAATGATAAATCTACCTTACGGTTTCTCGACGGGTGTGGGCACCACTCTGGGCCGAGGTTGCCGTGGGGCGACCATGCGTCCTTCAAGCGTCTGATCAAGGCCGCGGCGCAGGGCGAAAACCCGCTTGCGCCAGTCTTCAGGCACTTTTTCAAACTTATCGTCTTGGGCGAAATCACCCTCAAAAATCAGTTTCTCTGCGGGATCGTGGATCGTGACTTTGTATGTCTCGCCATCGCGTTGAACGACCGCCTTCCCTTCCTCAGTGGAATACGTGGCGCTTTTTTCCGCCACATTGACGACGCGCATCGGAACGTTGAGATCACCGGGAAGAATGGCAGCTTCCACCATTTCGCTTGGAAACGGCTTTTTCAGCAAGGGCGCTTCACCCAACTTCAATTTCACTTCGAGCGGTTTGCCTCCGCGAAAGGCAGCGAGAGTAATTTCCTCCCCCGGCTTAGCGAGACGCAGCAAAGCCGCGAGCTGGCTTTCATTCACCAGCATCTGATCGCCGAGTTTCCAGACAAGATCGAGCTCCTGAAGTCCGGCGGACGAAGCGGGCCCACCTTCGTCGATGGATTTCACCAGAAATCCGATCCCCGGCGGCAATGCGGGCACTTGCGCTGAAATCGTCTCATCCGGCTTCACCACGCGCAGACCGAGCCATGCTCGCGGCGCATTGGGCTGGGTCGGCAACGGTTGCTGCGGCGCGGCTTCCCGGGCGGCGGGCTCCGCGGCGATTGCGAAGTTCGGCACGATCAGAAGAGCGGCGATGAGGCTGCGTTTCATGGTTAAAATGCGCTGATGGGTGTGAGGAGGATTTCCTCGCGAGGCTCGGAAACCCGCATGATGATCCCGGTTTCCTTGTCCTGAAGGCTGTTTTCAGCCACCACGTTGAGTCGGACAGCATGCACGGCGGCTCCATCGGAATTCTCCTGCCATCCCTCATCCGTCATCGATTCGACCCGATCAGACTCACCGACGAGGACCAGTCCGGAAGGCGCGTCAACGGCTGAAAGTGCTTTGGCCAAAGGGGCCACTGCGGAATTGGTGATTGGGAAAATCGCCGCAACGGCTGCAACCGCTGCAGCAATGCCACCCACCATGACCCAACGCTGGTAGGAACGGCCAGCGACAGGCATTTCCATGACCACCTCGGGACCGGCCAACTCATCGAACATCGCCTCAATTTCAAGCTGGCAACCCTGGCTCAATGCCGGCGGCATCAGGCGGGCAAGCGCGGCTTCGATTTCGTCAGTTTGCATGGCGGCGGTCCTCCTTCACGCGGCGCAGTTCGTGCGCCAGTTGTTCCAATGCATATCGATATCGCGACGCCGCCGTGTTGGGCGAAATCGCGAGGGTCTCGGAAATCTGTAAAAACGTCAGGCCACCCCAGAATTTCATCACCACCACTTCGCGGAGTTTCTGGCTGAGACTTTGCACGGCTTCGCGCAAAACGACGGCTTCCTCATCTTCTTCCAAAACCGGGTCCAACCAGACGTCCTGGAAATCGTTCAGATAAATGACCGATTCCTCCCGCTTCCGGCGGCGCGATTCGCTCCGATGGTGATTCAGTCCACAAAAGCGGATCGTCGAGAAAACCAGCGGCAAATCCGGTGGTCCCTCGCCTTTTTCCGCCTGGTGATGCCACATCCGCAGAATCGCCTCTTGGACGAGATCTTCCGCGTCGTGACGGCTGTTGCTCCAGCCACGCGCAAACAACAGCAAGCGCGGGCCGTTTTCAGCCAACCACTGTTTCCATTGTTGTGCGGGAGAATTCATTCTTCAGGGATGAAAATGCCTGAGGCCGGGGCTTTTGTCTGCAAAATCATTTAAATCGTCCACTCCCCGGAAAAGTCGGGAAATCAATCGAGAAAACGGATTTTTCCCGGGATCGGCGTGCGTCCCATCGCCATTTCCGCATGCTGCTCGTCGGTGCAGGAGGAATTGATCGGCGCATCCGGTGCGGCATCACTTGCCTGGAAATAATTGTTCTCGATCAGCCATTTTTCGACTTCCTCGCCGCTAATGTCGGGCAGCATGTGACCGTCGATTTCCACGCAAGGCGACAACGATTGACCACTGCGCTGCTCCATTTCCCAACGGAAAGCAGGATTCTTGATGATGTCCTTCTCTTCGAAAGGAAGCTCGTATTTGCGCATGATTGCACGGACGCCTTCGCTCCAGCCACAGAAGGTTTTGAGATAGGCGGTGATTTTCGGAGTGTTCGTCATAGGCCTGGATCATAAATCGTCAGAGCGGGATCGCAAGCGCCGATGCGCGGATGGATGGGCACCCCACCCTATCTACGGGTCTGGGGCGTCTCGCCCCAGACCCGTTGCGGGTGCGTCTCGCACCGAGCCAATATCCAAAAAGCAACACCGCGCCTCAATCCACTTCACACCCGATCTTCAATGCTTTCCATTCGGTGTCCGACGTTCCTCCGCCTTCGCTTTCTCCTCTTCTTCGAGGATATTCCGGCGGCCGTCATCGTGATAGAGATCCTCATAAACCGGAGTTTCGTCCGGCCCGTCGTTTTTCGGCGGATGATTATGAAGCCCCACACCAGCGGGTTCCGTAGGTTTATTGTCGTCTTTCATGATTTTCCTCCTTTCGGTGATACCCGCCAAAATAGCGCAGCCAACGCAATTCCGCAACCACCGGAAACACCCTTTCGACGTTCAAAGAATGTTCACCGCCAGGGCGCAGGACGCCAAGCAAGGTCATTAGATACCGGGTTCCGCGAATTCGGCGAATCCAGCGAATTTGAAGAGGAAGAATTCAACCGCGGATTACGCGGATGAACGCGGATGGAAGATGGGTTTCGGGGGAATTCCAGGCCCGGAGAGTTCGTAGGTTGTTTGTTGGAAAGCTTGATAGAGGCTCCACTTCTTCATTTCTCTTCACTTCAATGTTCAATGTTCAGATTCGATCTAACCTCCAAATTTCCATTGATCCCTCTCTCCCGATCCACACACTCGCCCCATGAACCAACCGGAAAAACCAACAGGACAACGAGAACAGTCACTGTGCCCCTGCAAGAGCCGCCAAACTTATGCCGCCTGCTGCCAGCCGTTCCACCTCGGCCGTGCGAAACCGGAGACAGCCGAGCAACTGATGCGCTCCCGCTACAGCGCTTACTTCTTCCGGCTCGTCGATTACCTCGTCGCCACCACCCACCCGGACACCCGGGAACCCAACTTGAAGAGCCACTTGGAAGAGACCATCCACGAGGCGAACTGGCGCTTCCTCACCATCATTGGTTCCTCCAAAGGCGGGCCACAGGACAAGGGCGGAAAAGTCGAATTCGTTGCCGAATACTTCCTGGGCGACGAGCCCCACGAACTCCACGAACGTTCCCGTTTCAAACGCTACAAAGGAGCCTGGAAATACCTCGACGGCAACGGTTGAACCGATCCATCCGCTTGTAGCGGCGCGTCTGTGACCGTCGCACTTCACCTTCTCCCGCCAGAGGCTGAATCTCTCGTCACTTCAACATTCGACGTTGAAGAAGTTAACCGCAAGGTCACCAAGGGCAGCAAAGAACAAGGCGGATGATGAGAGTGAAAATCTCCTTTTTCATTTCTCGTCATTTCTCTTCACTTCAACGTTCAATGTTGAGCGTTCAATATTCGACGTTCACCTCCTTCTCTCATCCCTTTCTCGACAGAATCCATTCAAGGGATATCATCTTCGCATGACTATTACTCTTCCACCTGCATTGAACCAGCTTGTGGACCGACTCGTCCACTCCGGTCGTTATGCAGACGAAGGTGAAGTCGTGCGTGAGGCTCTGCGTATGCTCGAACGACAGGAATTCGACGAGTCTCCCGCCCTCGAAGCAGCCTTGCTGGAGGGTGTCCGTTCCCCGCACCGGCCCTACGATGCTTCCATCATGGACAGCATCCGCCAGAACGCCCGCTCCCAAGCATGAGCCTGGAAGTATTCATTGCCCTGCGCGCAGAGCAGGACATGACCCTACAATACCGCTGTATCTCGAAAACGCCGACCTCGATGTGGCCGAACGCTACCTTCTGGCCGTGCATGAAACCATTCTTCGAATCGCCGAATGGCCCGAGCTGGGTTGCCGCCGCCACTTTGCGGCCCCTGAACTCGCCGACATCCGGAGCACCCAAGTGAAAAAGCCATTCGGCCGCCACCTGCTCTTTTACATCGAGGGAAATACCCTTCGAATCGAACGCGTGATGCACGGTGCCCGGGATATTCCAAACCGACTGCTTGAAGATCCACAAGGATAGGTCGGAAAAGTCGAACTCGTCGCCGAAGGCTTCTTGAACGACCAACCTCACGAACTCCCTCCTCACTACTTTTCAAGCATCGCACGCAGCGCCTTGGCCATCAGGCGTTCGGGATCTTCGTATCCAAGCGCCTTGTAGGGAGTTTCGTTCGACCGCTGCTCCATTTTCATCAGATCAAGCTCCGCTTTCTCATCTCTCGCCACATCGTCATAAATCCGGATCAACTTGATCGCATCATTCGTTGAGCCAATCAGGGAACGGTCTGTTCGCGCCATCACGATCACCGACTGATTGTTCGGATCAAAAGCCAACCCGTGCCGCGCCCAAACCTCCTCGATTCGTGCCAGCAATCTCATCCACAGGTCCGGAAACCCCTTAACACCTGTTGCCGGGAGAATGAGTGTGTACAGCGTGGCGTCATTCATCACGACCACGAGCGGTTTCCGCCTCACCCGGACGAAGTGGCAACTCCAACCATCCAACCGCCGCTCTTGCGGAAGTCTGTCCCTCTCCTGACTGAGGATCGGTGTGGAAAACTTTCATGCGGGCAGGGTCCAGAGTTCGCGCAGGCGGGCCACGGAGAAGGCATTCCTGAAGGATGCAACGCCGCACGCGGCCCTGTTCATCGAGTTCGAGATGGATGCGAATTTCCTGACAGATCTCGCAGCGGACATCGCTCTGTTGGAAAAAGCGAACGACAGCCAGGGCTCCGGTCTATCCGACCAGGTGGGCGGCACTGCGGAACTTTCCGCCGAGGCGGTGAAAGGCATCAAGCTCCGCAAGCAATTGCTGCCGCTGGTGCGTAACAAGTTCAAGAAGGAGCCCGGTATTCTCGCCGAGTGGGAAAGCGCCAGCCATCTGGTGCGCGTGAAGCGCTCCGCCGGCCGGGAAAAGGCTGCGGCGATGAGTTGATAGAAGTTTGGAATCGGGGCGCGGAGTGGTTTCCGCGCCCCGATTTTTTTTAAGGGGCGGCGGGAGGCCGCCCATCTACGCTA
>JBDSZP010000117.1:0-13525 GCA_039925065.1 Luteolibacter sp. | reverse complement strand
AGCGCCAATGGTAGTGAGACGAAAGGTCTTGTGAGAGTAGGTCGTCGCCAGGTATATGCCCGGCTCCAAGCAATTGGAGCCGGGCTCTTTTTTTGCGGGGGGGAGGATGATCTAACAATTGGCGGGGCGGCAATGACTGGGACGGAAAGGCGGATCCGACAGTCATGGATGGCTGGAAGCGCGCTCCGACCAATCACGATCTTTCAGCTTTCGAAAGGGCCATCTAATTTCCTTATTGAGGATAGCTTGGAAAATCCGACGCGGTTGCTTGGAGATGTGATTTTCGCGGGGCGGGAAAGAACTGTCGGCAGGAAAGGGTAGAGAAATGCTATGAAAAGCCTCTCTTCCTGACGGGATTCCTGATGTCGTCATTTCTCATTGCGCGGGCAGATAAACCTGCCGCCAGCTGGACGACACCGGACTGAAGGTTGCGAACCCGCTCATCGTTTCTCCCGACGGGCAGAGGCTGATCCGTTTGCTTTCGATTGAAAGCCTCCGGACTGACATCGATGTTTTCGAACAGCATCGGGCATTGGTGTTCACCAGCAGCATACTCACGCCGTATCTCGCGTATGCGTCGAAGTCGAGAAATCTGGGGAACCTTGCAGAGCAAGTCATTCCCACTGTATCCGCTCCCGTGCCATCCGCTGATGCCCGTTAAGCGGAACCCGACAAATCATGAGCGTGGCGCAAGCCTGTTCCTGAGGGAACGAATGCCGAAATGGTGCGGCTTTTGGACGGGTGGAAGAGGTGCAGGATGAACGGCGTGCGGGACTTCAGTCCGGCATTCGCGGGAAGAACGGACTGAAGTCCAATGCCTGTAAGGATTGGAGGCTAAGCTATTCATTTAAAGCATATTACGCATTTCTCATCCCGCCGAATCTCAGTCCCAATGCCACCCGCCGACCATTTTCAGTCCTTGTGAAATCAAGGATTCCAGCCAGTGCCGATTTTGAATCCTTAAAGGCATTGGACTGAAGTCCTGGACTACTTTGGGTCACGAGCTGAGTTTTCCGGGGGCGATGCCGTGGACCCGCTTGAAAACCCGGGAAAAATGGAAGGGATCGGAGAAACCAACTGCCCGTCCGGCTTCGGCGACAGAGTGGCCATGACGGAGGATCAGATCGACTGCATGTTGGGTTTTCAATCGTGTGAGCAATTGCAAGGGCCGTTCATCGGCGTAGCGTTGAAACAGGCGGGCGAGATAGGCGGGATCGACGTGACACCCGCTTGCGATTTCAGCCACCGAGTGGAGATCAAGGTAGCGATCATGAATCAATGACCGGCAGCGCGAAAACGTATGTCTGGCTCCGGAGCTCCCGTCTTCCCAAGGCCACGAGTCAATTCGGATCCGCATGAGGATCATTTCCGCAAGGCGCGTTCCGATTTCTCTGGCGTAGTCCCGGTTCAGCCGGTTGCCGTCGAGCAACTGATCAAACAGGTCCTGAATCCACCTGATGCCCTGCACGTAACGCACGCCACAGTTCGTTAGTCCACAATCTTCGATCCATTGTGGGGCCGCCTCACCGGCGAAATTCATGAAATATTTGATCAGTGCATCTCCTTCGCGCGCCTCGATTTTGTGGGCGATTCCGGGGCCATAGGCGAAAACCGCGCCGGGGCGGAGGACCTCCTCGTGTTCCAAGTGAGTGAGTTTCCAAGTGCCGCCAAGGATGAATTCGACCGAATGGTAGTCGAAACCCGGACGGTCGTTTCGATAGTCGGGCCGACACACTTCGCGACCGACACCCACGAGGACAAGCCCCGGCTGGGGGGAGGGATCCAGATCGAGAAACATGTATCGTCCGTCGCGGGTTTCCGTTGAAAGAAATGCGGGCTGGAGAGATTCGCTGGCCATGCTGGAAGGTCAGAAATATCCATGAATCCGTCAATTCGAACCATTCCAATTTTGGTTCACTTCGTTATTTCTTCAAGGTCGCCGGAAGTTCCGGTGCTTTGAACACATGGAATACCGCAAACTCGGCAATACAGGGATGGAAGTGTCTGTCCTCAGCTTCGGCGCTTCCTCGCTTGGCGCTGTTTTCCACGATGTCACTCTGGATGACTGCGTGGAGACCGTCCACGCCGCCCTTGAGGGAGGGATCAATTTTATCGACGTATCTCCGGCGTACGGAGGGACACTCGCCGAGTTGAAATTGGGCCGGGCTCTGGAAGGCGTCGCTCGGGATTCCTATTACCTCGCCACGAAGATCGGCAGTTATAGCGAGGCCCGTGGTGATTACGATTACTCCCGCGCTGGCACCGAACGCAGTATCGAGCACAGCCTCGTGCGGCTCGGCGTGGACTATCTCGATCTCATCCAGTGTCACGACATTGAGTTTGCGGATCACAATCAGATTATCAATGAGACCCTTCCGGCTTTGCTGAATCTCAAGGAACAAGGCCTCGTCCGCCATGTGGGCATTACCGGCCTGCCGCTCGGCGTTTTCCGATCGATCCTTGATCAGGTCGGGCCCGGAACCGTTGATACCATCCTTTCGTTCTGCCATTACGAACTGAACGACACTTCGCTGGGAGACATGGTTCCCTATCTGAAGGAAAAGGGCGTGGGTATCATCAACGCCTCACCGACCGGAATGGGGCTTCTCACCGAACGCGGTGCACCGGCATGGCATCCCGCAAGCCAAGCCATTCAAGATACCTGCCGCAAGGCGGTCGAACATTGCCAGGCGAAGGGGGAGGACATTGTGAAACTCGCGGTCCAGTTCTGCCTCGCCCATCCGGACATTGCTACCACGCTCGTCGGCACAGCGCGCCCTTCCAACATCCGCGCCAACATCGCTTACGCCAACGAGCCAATGAACAAGGAACTTCTCGCCGAGGTTCTCGATATTCTAGCTCCCGTCCGCAACCTCACGTTCACCCGCGGCCTGCCACAGCACCGGGATCCGGCGGAAGTCCTCGGCTGAAAAACGCCATGCGCCGCAGAATTCTCGATCTCTCAATGCCGCTTACGGATGGTGCGCCGAATTGCCCGGCACATCCGCCGGTTTCACTTCCTGTGACGGCGGATCACTCGACCGATGGCTGGCGCATGGAGGAATTCCGCATCGCCTCCCACACCGGCACTCATCTCGACGCTCCTTTGCACAAAATCGCTGGTGGCCGGTCCATCGATCAATTTCCACTCGAAGCCTTCACGGGCCGTGTTGCCGGACTCGACCTCAAGGGACAGGTGAAAGCGGGCACGCCGATCGATGCTGCCATGCTCGAACAGGCGTTTGCCGACCGTGACTTGAACGACTTCATTGTTCTGTTGGAAACCGGATGGGGACGCAAGCGCGCCAAGACCGAAGAGTGGCTCTATCAGTCGCCCTATCTCGCTCCTTCAGGTGCCGAATGGCTCGTCGCTCGTGGCATCCGGGGCGTCGGTATCGATCACTTTTCCATCGGCGGAATGCATGAGGAGGAAAATGCCCGCACCCACGAGATCGTGCTCGGTGCCGGTGTGTGGGTGGTCGAGGAACTGTCGTTTTCCGATGGCTGGTTGACCTTTGCCGAACGCGCGGAATTCCAAGCATTTCCTCTGAATCTCCCCGGATTGTCTGGATCTCCGTGCCGTGCGGTATTGATTGAAACACTATGAAACTTCTCGTCCAAATTCATCCCGCCGACAACGTCGCCGTCGCTCCTGAATCCATCACCGCAGGAACCTCCGAGGGCGCGTTGACACTTGATGCGATTCCAGCAGGCCACAAGGTGGCATTGCGCGATCTCAGTCCAGGTGACCGGGTGATTAAATACGGTTTTCCGATAGGCGTCGTCACCGCTCCCATCCATGCGGGCGAACACGTGCATTCCCACAACCTGAAAACCGGGTTGGGCGATGACACCGAATTGTCCTGGGCGGGCGGCGTTCAGACCTCGGACAAACGCGGAGACGTTCCCACGTTCATGGGCTATCGTCGACCCGATGGTCGCGCGGCCACGCGCAACGAAATCTGGATCATCAATACGGTCGCCTGCGTCAACGTGCCGAGCCAACGCATCGCCGAATTGGCTGCGCGCGAACTCGTTGTGCCGGGCGGTTCGATCGACGGCATTCACGCCTTCACTCATCCCTACGGCTGCTCGCAGCTCGGCGACGATCTCGGCCTGACCCGTAGGATTCTATCAGGTCTCGTCCGCCACCCGAATGCCGCCGCCGTGCTCATCCTCGGCCTCGGCTGCGAGAACAACACTTTGAAGAGCTTCCTTCAGGAGGTGGGTGCGCTGGACCCGCAACGGGTTCGCTTTTTCAACGCTCAGGAAGTAACAGACGAGGTCGAGGCCGGCGTGGAAGCCGTGCGCGAAATGGCCGCCATCGCCGCGCTGGCGAAACGCGAACCGATTCCGGCATCCGAACTGGTGCTTGCGATGAAATGCGGCGGAAGCGACGGGTTCAGCGGCATCACTGCCAATCCACTCGTCGGCCGCGTCGCAGATCGTCTGACAGGCTGGGGCGGTACTGCAATCCTCACGGAAGTACCCGAGATGTTTGGTGCGGAAACTCCGCTGTTCTCGCGTTGCGACTCCGAAGAAACCTTCAGCCAGGCCGTCGCCATGGTGAACGAATTCAAGGGCTACTTCCGACGCCACGATGAGCCGATTTATGAAAACCCGTCGCCCGGTAACAAGGATGGCGGAATCACCACGCTGGAGGAGAAATCGCTCGGTTGCATCCAGAAGGGCGGGTTGGCTCCGGTGAAGCAGATCGTCGGCTACGGCGAGTCCGCAAAACAAGGACTTGGCGGCCTCTGTCTTGTTCAGGCACCCGGCAATGACGGCGTTTCCGCAACAGCGCTTGCGGTGTCTGGCGCGCATTGTGTCCTCTTTACCACCGGCCGCGGCACTCCGCTCGGCGTGCCCGTGCCGACATTGAAAATCGCCTCAAACCACAGCCTCGCCGAACGGAAGCCGGGCTGGATCGATTTCGATGCCGGCCGCTTGCTAGATCCGGGAGTGGATCCCGACGAGGTCACCGACCGCCTGATTGAACTTATCCTCGAAGTCGCCAGCGGAAGGAAGCTGGCGCGTAACGAAATCAATGGATTTCGTGAAATCACCATTTGGAAACAAGGAGTAACATTGTGAATTTTTTACCGGAGACCATCCTCCAATTTGGCGCGGGAAATTTCCTGCGTGGTTTTGCTGATTTTTTCGTGTCCGAGGCCAATCGCGGAGACAACCCGCCGGGCAAAATCGTGGTCGTCCAATCGACGGGCATCGAGCGCGCCGAAGCGATCAACAAGGCCAATGGCCGTTACCACGTTGCTGTCCGTGGCGTGATCGATGGCGAGGTGATCGATGAAACGCACGAAGTCGATTCCATCTCCCGCGCCCTCCATGCCGGCACGCAGTGGGCGGAGGTACTTGAGTTCGCGAAATCGCCGGACCTCCGTTGGATTTTCTCCAACACCACCGAAGCGGGTTTCGTCCTCGAAGAAACCGACTGCAACCTCACGGACAAGGTTCCCGCTTCATTCCCCGCCAAACTGTTGGACGTTCTGCTGGCCCGTCATGCGGCCGGCCAGCCGGGTGTGATTGTCCTGCCTTGCGAACTGATCGAAGAAAATGCGGACAAGCTTCTCGCACTCGTCCTGGAACAAGCGACCCGGTGGAACGTGGATGAAACCGCGGTCCGCTGGATCGGAAACGACTGCCGCTGGTTGAACAACCTCGTGGACCGCATCGTTCCGGGGGTGCCGAAAGAGCATCCGTTGTTAGGGGTCGATCCCTTATTGATCGTCGCCGAGCCTTTCGCCTTCTGGGCGCTCGAAGACCCCGCAGGCTGCGGCATCGAGCATCCATCGATTGTCGCCAGTGAGGATATTTCCAGCTACTTCCTGCGCAAGGTTCGCATTCTTAACGGCGTTCACACGGCGCTCGTCTGCAAGGCGATGCCGATGGGCATAGAAACCGTCCGCGAGGCGATGGCCCATCCGGAAATCGGGCCTTGGCTGGATCGTCTGGTTTTCGAGGAAATCGTCCCCGTGTTGGATGGCAGATGCGAAGACCCGGAAGGTTTCGCCCGCACGGTGCTAGACCGTGATCGCAATCCGTTCTTTGACCACCAGCTCACCGCCATCGCCCTGAGCCACGAAGCGAAGTTGAGCGTGCGCCTTGTTCCTACCCTTATCGAATTTAAGGAAAAATTCGGCCGCGAACCTGAAATCCTTTCCTCCATCCTATCATGAAAACCCTGAAACTCCGCGAACCTGGTTCGCTCGTTCCCGAATCCAGCCCGTTTCCCGAGGCTCCCGCAGCGGGCGAAGCGCTTGTGAAGGTCCATCGCATCGGCGTTTGCGGCACGGACATCCACGCATTTTCCGGCAAGCAGCCGTTTTTTACCTATCCACGCATCCTCGGGCACGAACTTGGGCTCGAAGTGCTCGCAGTGGGCGAAGGCGTCACGAACGTGAAATCTGGCGACCGCTGCTCGCTCGAACCCTACGTGAACTGCCAGAAGTGCAGCGCCTGCCGCCGTGGACGAGGAAACTGTTGTACGAACATGCAGGTGATCGGCGTCCATGTCGATGGTGGCATGCGTGAGCAATTGATCGTGCCAGCACGCAAGCTGCATCCCTCCAGTAAACTCAACTACGACCAACTCGCGCTCGTCGAGCCTCTCAGCATCGGCTGCCACGCGATCGAACGCGCGGGCATCGGGGCAGGGGAGTTCGTTCTTGTGATCGGCGCCGGCCCCATCGGTCTCGCCACCATGCAGTTCGCCGTGGAAAAAGAAGCCCAGGTCATCGTGCTCGACATCAATGACGCCCGGCTCGAGTTCTGCCAGAAACAGCTCGGCGTGACTCACGCCATCAACGGTCTCACGGAAAACGTCGTCGAAGCCCTGGCCAGAATTACTGGAGGCGACATGCCTACCGCCGTGCTTGATGCCACGGGCAGCCCCCGTTCCATGATGGCGGCCTTCGATTACGTCGCCCACGCCGGGCAACTCGTGTTCGTGGGACTCTTCCAAGGCGACGTCACTTTCAACGATCCGAACTTCCACAAACGCGAAGTCACCCTGATGGCCAGCCGCAATTCCCACTCTGCGGATTTTCCGCGCATCATCGGCCTTATCGAGTCCGGCCGCATCGATACGACGCCCTGGATTACCCACCGCGCCGGCTTCGACGAGGTGCCCGACGTTTTTTCCTCATGGACGAATCCGGAAACGGGTGTCATCAAAGCCATCATTGAACTCTGAAACACTTACTTCCTAACCTTACCACTTATGTCAAAACCCGGTCTCTTTACTTCCCAAGAAGGCAAAAGTCTTCTGATTCCTTTTGTTCTTGTTAGCTCGTTGTTCCTTCTGTGGGGCGTGTGCAACGGGATGATCGATGTGATGGACAAGCATTTCCAAAAGGAGCTGAACCTCAACCTTGCCCAATCCGCCTGGGTGCAGTTCGCCCATTATCTCGGTTATTTTCTCATGGCCATGCCCGCCGGATGGCTGGCGAGCAAACTCGGCTACAAGGGCGGCATTATCGCTGGTCTGCTGATGGTCGCCGTGGGTGGTTTCTGGTTCATTCCGGCAACCAAGATCGCCACATTCCCGGCTTTCCTGCTCGGCGTTTGCGTGATCGCCTCCGGCCTGACATTCCTCGAAACCGTCGCCAATCCTTACTCGACGGTGCTCGGACCGAAGCAGTTCGCCGCCACCCGGATCAACCTCGCTCAATCCTGCAATGGTATCGGTGGAATTTTCGGACCGATCATCGGCAGCATGTTCTTCTACGGCCAGGACGCCGCAGGTCACAGCACCGGATCTCAGACCCTTTGGATTCCCTATGCGGTCATCGGCGGAATCGTACTCGTGCTCGCTGTTGTTTTCTTCTTCTGTAAATTGCCGGACATCCAGTCGGAAGATGAATTCCATCTCGACGATTCCAATAAATCCGTCGCCTACGGTCCCGTTTCGCATCGTGGCACGGCCATGACATTGCTCTGGCTGAACCTCGTCGTTTTATCAGTCGCCATCGGCATGATTTTCTCCGCCATTGCCACGATTCCCATGCTCAAAGCCAAACTGGGCGACGTGACCGAAAACCAAGTCTTGTTTGTGACTTCAGGCATCCTCGCGGCGATCGCCACCGTGATCCTGTTGATTAAGAATTCGAAGGTGACGAACCACAGCATCTGGAGCCACGGTCATTTTTCCGGCGCGACGCTTACCCAGTTCTTCTATGTCGCAGCGCAATGCGGCATCTTCGCCTACTTCATCAACTACATGACTTCCCAGATTCCAGCCGTTCCGGATTCCTGGAAATCCGGATCGTTCGACACTTGGTTTGAGGTGCACAAGAATGGCCTCATGGGTTTGAGCGATGGCGGTGCAGCCAAACTTTTCTCGTTCGCTTTCTTCTGTTTCCTCGCTGGCCGTTTCATCGGTGCTGCTTTGTTGAAGACATTTCCAGCCCACAAGATCTTATCTTTTTTCGGCGCATCGGCCGGTCTCTGCAGCCTGCTAATTCTTTGTAAACTCGGTTGGGTCTCCGCAGGCGCGCTGTTCCTCACCTTCTTCTTCATGTCGATCATGTTCCCGACGATCTTCTCGCTTGGCATCCACGGCCTCGGTGGGCGGGCGAAGAAAGCCTCCTCATTCATCGTCATGGCCATCATGGGTGGTGCGGTCATGCCGAAACTGATGGGCCATCTTGGAGATGTGCATGGTATGTCGTTCGCCTTCATCGTTCCACTTGCCTGCTTCGTCTGGGTCGCATGTTACGGCCTGTTCTGGGCCAAGCTCAGCGGTCACAATGGAGTCATCGGAGTCGATGCCACGAAAGGGCATTGAATCAGGTGTGCGAAATTACAGGCATAGAGGCCTGTAATTTCGCTGGTTTTGGGTGAATAAGAACAGGCAGGAATGCCCGTGCTACTTCGCTCGATCAGACGCAGGGCGTCATTGCCCTGCGGGGAGCTCCATGTTCCGGAGCATGACCTCGGAAAGGTGATCGCTCGGTTCGTAGGGCGGCTTGCGGGACACTGCGCCGCCGGTATCCCAAAGGACGGGGATCATTTTTCTTTTCAGCGCGGCATTGAACACCGCCGTGGTCCACCGGACGCTTGAAGCCTTCTCCTTGTTGGAGCACATCGAGAACTCGCCAATGTAGGCAGGGGTGTTGGTGCGCTTACAGAATGCCTCCATCCCGTCGAAGAGTTCGTTCAACTGTTTCAGGTCCTGTTCGCTTCCCCACGTGCGCTGCATTTTCCCCCAACTTGCATCGTCGTTCATGCCGACGAACGGCCAGGGTGTGTAGTAGTGGACCGAGATGAAGAGTTTTCCGGGGACTGAATCCTGCGGAAGCTTGGATTCCTTCTGGCAGGTCTTGCTGAAGTCCGTGGAATACCCGGTGACGATCAGGAAACGACGCGCATTGTTTCCACCGGTTTTGCGCACCGTGTCGATGAAGAGTTGGTTCACGCGGGTCAGCGTGGTGTAGGCCTTCTCGGTCGATCCCTCGTTTTCAAATTCGGTTTGCTCGTTGAGGCCCTCGAAGAGGAGTTTCTCGTTTTTGTCGGCGTAATGGCGGGCGATCTGGTCCCAGTAGGAGCGGAACTTCTTTTCGGCGTCCTTACTGAAGGTGCGGTAGGTGTCCGGGAACTTTTTCTGGTCATCCGAGTCGATCCAGCCGCCGTCCCAGTGGATGTTGACGACGCAAAACATTCCGGATTCCAGGATCCAGTGGACGATTTCGTCGATCCGCTTGAACTCCTTCTCGGTGATGCGGCCGTTGTCGGAATAGGTATCCCACGCCACGGGCACGCGCACCGATTTGAAGCCGATGCGCGCAAGGCTCTGGATGAACTCCTTCGTGATGGTCGGGCTGCCCCACCCGGTTTCCCACCCCGAGGTGCAGTCAAAGGTATTGCCGATGTTGATGCCGGGCGTCATCAGACCGACTGCGGTCCATGCATCAACCGTCTTCTTCGGTAGGTCAGGTCTAACCATTGGCTTGCCCGGCGTCGGTACCTCGGACGCATGGAGGGAAGTGGGCGTCAATGACAGCGCGATCGACAAGATCGCGGCTGATGTTTCGGGGAGTCGGTATTTAGGGATTCTCATGCTAGAGTTCAACGCTGCGGTTGGAAGGTGATCAGGACGGCATCGTTTTCCCGGAGATCAAACTGCTGCTTGAATTTCCCGTCGGGGCCGATCTCAACGGTGCGGACGTCCACGGGCTTGCCGCTGTTTTCGGATTTGATTTTGGCGACCTGGTCCTTGGTGAGTTGCGGGGGAGCGCCCAGGTCCCTGTAAGTCGCGTAAGGGTCGTTGACGCGGTAGCCGACCTTGTAGGTTTCCATGGCATATTTGCCAGCGGGCAGGTGCGACAGGTTGAGCGCAACTCCGCCTTTGGGTTGTGCTGGCAGATCGCGTTTGTAGAAAATCTGGTTGATCGTCTCCTTGCCCGGAAAGGTGTTGGTGAAATCCCAGACCAACGCCTGCACTCCGCCGGAACTGTCGGTGCAGATCCACGACGAAGGATCGCTGCTCTTCAGTTCCGTCGCGCCCAGCCGATTCAGGAATTGATAGGCGAAATACGAAGGCTTTTTGATGTCCTGATAGTTCATCATGCCGAAGCCGCCGTGGAATGCCTGCCAGCGCGGAGCGGACTCCTCGAAGATATCAGTGAATGTCCAGTAGGACATGGATTGTGCTGCGTCGCCGCAGTTCTTGAGTTTGTCCAAAATGTAGGCCGCGCTGTGATAGCTGTCGTGAAATGGATCGGACGGCGTGTACGAGCTGCTCCATTCGGTGAAGTGGAGTTCCAGCTTGGGCGTAGGAGATTTGGCAATGACTCCGCGCACCTCCTTGACCTCGCCAAAGATGGAGTTCGGGTTGCGGGAAAGAGCCGTGCCCGCTGTGCCGGTTTCGTCTAGGAATCCGCTTTCGACTCCGTAGGTGTGCGTGGAGACGAAATCCAGCGGCACCTGGTTTGTCTGGCAGAAACCGAGGAACTCCGGAATCCACCCGCAGCCCGCTGTCCCCGGCCCACCCACTTTGTAATCCGGGGAAACGCCCTTGATGGCGCGGGCCGTCGCTGCGTAAAGATCGAAATACTGCTGCTGCGTGCCGGCCCAAAAACCGTTGGTTAGGTTCGGCTCGTTCCAGACCTCGAAATACCACGTGCGCACTTCGGCGTCGCCGTAGCGATCCCGCTCGTGCTCAGTGAAGGCACGGACGAGATCCGCCCACTTGTTCATGTCGCTGGGCGGCGTTACGTTGCCTTTCCACCAGAAGATCGTTTTTGAACCGCTGGCCATTCCCCCGGGCATAAAGCCGAGTTCCACAAACGGTTTCATGCCGATGCTATGGAGGAAATCGAAGAGCTCGTCGATGTACTGCCAGTTGTATTCCGGCTTGCCGTTCACCTCCCGGTAAACGCCCATGTCATCGCTGAAAATTCCGTGCATGCGGATGTATTCGAAGCCGCACTCACGACGTACGACGGCAAGTTGCCGCTGCCAGTCGGCGCGCAATCCTTCGTTCGCACGGCCCGCGCCGACGCAACGCTTGAACATGGTATTGAGCGGGCCGTTCGTTTCCTTCAGATCGGCGGAAACCACCCTGACCGTTTCGTTGGCGGCGGCACCGGACAAAGTGAGTGCTGCGAAGGACGCCGCGAGAGTGGAAACGAAGCGGCAAGCTGGGGAATTCATCATGCGGACAAACTGGATTTTGCGTGGTGGTAACTTCGGTGTGCGGGATGAGGTCGCATCAAAGGAAACCAAGCTACCGGCTCCGGGCTCACCCGGCCATATAACAGGTTGGGGGTTTTCGTCTCCCCCGAATGAGGGGGGGGCGGGAGCAATGAAAGGCTGCAACTCTTTCCCCCGGGCGTTGTTTCACGGGCCAACTCCTCATCATGAAACGCATCGCAATCCACAGCCTTGTCCTCGCCCTGGCGGGGACGCTCCACGGGCAAGTCTATGATTTTTCCGCCGCCTCCGCCCATATGGACGCCAATCTCGCAGTATATAACAACCGCGTCCTCGTCATTCTGGAGCACGACACCAAGGCGCCACCTGCGCGGCATCCTTTTCATGTTCGGCGTCGGCTCCACCGCTTGGAAATCCACTGTGGAACTCCAGTCCATCCTCCGCACCGAGATCGATCTCAAAGGCCTCCCTCCCGCCGGTCCGCCCGGGGCGGTCTGTCAGCCGCGTTCCAAGCTGCCTGAAACTTTCCTGGCCCGGCGGCGGTGCGCTGGAAACATCCACCCATCTAAAGACCTGGCTGCCGCTGCCCTGGGCGAGTTCGCCGTTCCTCGAATCGCTGGACCGTCCGCCGGGGCCGACGATGTTCTACCACGTCCGCCGGGACTAACCCGGACAACCACAGCCGCATCCATGACAGGCGAAATAAATTTAGCGGTCCATTCGTATCGGGATCGCCACCATCGAGAATCACTCGAATAGGGGATGGATCCGGAACTGCTCGTGGTTAAGTATGACGAGTCGCTGTAAGATCCTTTCCTGCGAATTCTCCCATGACAAAATCTTTCATCATCTATCTGCTGGCTCTCGCCGCGCTGATCGCACCAACCGGCAGCGCCGCGCCAGCTCCGGCGGCACCGGGCATCGTTAGCGCACATGGCCGCCTTCAGGTCGCGGGCAATCGGATCGTTGGAGCGGATGGCCGACCCATCAGTCTCGCTGGTAACAGTTTTTTCTGGAGCCAGTGGATGGGACGGTTTTACACAGCGGAAACGGTCGCATGGCTCAAGCGGGATTGGAATTCCAGCCTCGTCCGGGCCGCGCTTGGCATCGATGGTCAGGATGGTTACCTCCGGGCTCCGGAGCAGAATCTCCCGCGCGTCACTGCCGTGGTGGACGCGGCGATTGCCAACGACATGTATGTGCTCATCGACTGGCACGATCACCGCGCGAACGAACATGCGGATCAGTCAGTTGCCTTTTTCAGCGAAATGGCGCGGCGTTATGGCAATTCGCCGAATGTCATTTACGAAATTTTCAACGAGCCATTGGCCGATGCATCGTGGGAACGCGACCTGAAGCCTTACGCCGAGAAGGTCATCGCTGCCATCCGTGCTCACGATCCAGACAACCTCATCGTAGTGGGCACTCCCGCTTGGTCACAGCGCGTGGATCTCGCCGCCGCCGATCCGATCAAGGATCCGAACGTCGCCTATGCCCTGCATTTCTACGCCGGCAGCCACAAGGCCGACCTCCGCGCCAAGGCGGAAGAGGCTCTGAAGCTCGGGGCCGCGCTCATGGTTACCGAGTGGGGCGTTTGCAATGCCGATGGAGACGGTCCCATCGACGAGGCCTCCGTGAATGAGTGGATGGACTTCATGCGCCGGAACCAACTGAGCCACTGCAACTGGGCGATCTCCGACAAGCGCGAATCCGCCTCGATTCTCCGCCCCGGTGCGTCGGAAAAAGGCGGCTGGAACGATGCTGATCTGACTCCAGCCGGTCTCCTGGTGCGTGGATTGATCCGTGGTTGGAGTCGTTAGGATTCAGATTGGACCGCGAAATTTATTTCGCC
>JBDSZP010000116.1:0-5461 GCA_039925065.1 Luteolibacter sp. | reverse complement strand
GTGCGCATCCGCGTTTTCCTTTTCAATCATATCCACCAATTGACCGCCGCGCATGACCGCAACCCGGTCACTCATGCCAAGCACTTCGGCGAGATCGCTGGAAATCATCAGCACGGCCAGGCCCTCCTTCGCCAGACCGCGGATGATCTTGTGAATTTCGCTCTTCGCGCCGACATCCACGCCTTGGGTCGGTTCATCGAGAATGAGCAGCTTCGGCTTCGTCGCCAGCCAGCGGGCGACGCTGACCTTCTGCTGGTTTCCACCGCTCAAGCTGCCGCCGGGAGCATCGGGTCCGTAGGCCTTGATGCCGAGGTCGCGGATGAATTCAGCAGCTAACAAATTTTCCGCATTGAACCGCAGCCAGGTGCCGGGGAAAAATTTCGGGTGAATCGCCATCGTCATGTTATGGGCGATCGGCATTTCCAAAATCACCCCGTGGCGGCGGCGGTCTTCCGGAACATACGCAATGCCATAGGCGATCGCCTCGCGTGGATTGCTGATGGAAAGGGTTTCGCCATTCAGGGAAATTTCGCCACTGTCCGCAGGCGTGATGCCGAAGAGAATCCGCGCCAACTCCGTGCGGCCCGCGCCGACAAGCCCGGCCATTCCGACAATCTCCCCTGCCCTGACGTCCAACGTCACGCCGCTCACACCACCTGCCGAACAGCCGAGATTTTTCAGTGATAGCACCACTTTTCCGGGTTCGCTCTCCGCCGGTGGATAGATCGAAGAAACCTCGCGACCCACCATCAGCTTGATCATCTGGGACTCGGTGAGCGAACTGACCTGATTCGTGCCGACGCTCTCGCCATCGCGGAGAACCGTTACCCGGTCCGCCAGCGCGAAAATTTCCTCAAGCCGGTGGGAAATGTAAATCACACCGACGCCTTGATGTTTCAAATCGCGGACCACCTTGAAAAGCAGGTGCTGCTCCTTCTGCGTGAGCGATGCGGTCGGCTCGTCCATGATGACGATGTCCGCCCCGGAACCCAAAGCGCAGGCGATTTCCACAAGCTGCTGCTCCGGCATCGAAAGCGAGCGCACCTCGGCATCCGGCGAAATCTCCGCACCCATGCGATGCAGCAGTTCCAACGCTTTCGTGCGCTGGTTCACCCAACGGACGCGGCTGAGAATTCCTGTTTTTTTCAAACGCAGTCCGATGTTTTCCGCAACGGTGAGGTCGGGAAAAAGCGCGGGCTGTTGATAGACACAGGCGATTCCCAGTTCGCGGGCCTTGGACGGAGTCAGATGGGAAACCACCACACCGCCGACCATAATCTTGCCGCCATCGGGCTGATGGGCGCCGGTGATGACCTTGATCAGGGTGGATTTTCCGGCGCCGTTCTCACCTAGCAAAGCATGAACCTCTCCGGGGTGGAGCTCGAATGAAACTCCCTTGAGCGCGCGGACGGCGCCAAAGGACTTCCTGACATCGGTGAGTTGTAAGAGGGTTTTCAAACCGTGGGTTAGCAGTTGGAACCTTTTATCAGGCTCGTTTGCTCAAGACAGCATTTTCGTAGGACTTCACCTCGTCGAGCCAGGCGGAGCCCGCAGGCACGTTTTGGGTTTCACAGTAAGCATCCCAGACCGCGCCCCATGGCAGGCTTTTGGATTCCTCCATCAGCGCGAGACGCGAGGTGTAATCACCGGATTTTTCAGCGGCCGCAAGGGAGGCGGGTTCCAACAGCGCCATGAGCAACGCCTTGAGCGTGTTGCGCGTTCCGATGGTCCACGCGGCGATGCGGTTGATGCTGGCATCGAAGAAATCGAGGCCGATGTGGGTGCGGGCAAGCAGCTTGTTCCGCACGAGTTCGGCAGCGATGGATTGAAGCGCGTCGTCGAGGATGACCACGTGGTCGCTGTCCCAACGCACTCCGCGACTGACGTGGAGGAGGATTTCAGGAACATACATCAGCGCGGAACTGAGTTTGTCCGCGATGCCTTCGGTCGGATGGAAATGCCCGGCATCGAGGCAGAGCACCTTCTGATTTTTAATCGCATAGCCCATATAGAATTCATGGGAACCGACGACATAACTCTCGCTGCCGATCCCGAACAACTTGCACTCGACCGCGTCGAGATGGTGTTTGGGATTCAGTTTTTTCGCGAACACCTGGTCGAGCGAATCGGATAAACGCTGGCGCGGCGCGAGACGATCCACCGGAGTGTCCTTGTAGCCATCGGGAATCCAGACATTCGTAACGGTCGGAGAACCGAGTGCCTTGCCCATCACCGCGCCGATTTCACGGGAGGCGATGCAGTGCTCGATCCAGAAATCGCGGATCGCTTTTTTCGGATGGGAGAGCGTGAAGCCGTCGGCGGCTTTCGGATGGGCGAAACAGGTCGGGTTGAAATCCATGCCCATGCCGTTTGCCTTCGCCCAATCGATCCAGTTTTTGAAATGCTCGGGACGAATCTCATTGCGATCGACCTTTTTCCCACCGAATTCGCCATAGAAAGCGTGGAGATTGAGACGATGCTTGCCGGGAATCAACGAGAGCGCCTTGTCGAGGTCCGCGCGGAGTTCATCCGGCGTGCGTGCTTTTCCGGGATAATTGCCGGTTACCGCGATGCCACCGCTGAGGCCTTCGCCGGTGTTTTCGAATCCGCCGACGTCATCGCCCTGCCAGCAATGGAGCGAAATCGGGATGCCGGCGAGTTTCGCCATGGCGGCATCGGTATCCACCCCGAGGTCGGCATACCGGGCTTGGGCGAGTTTATAGGACTGGGCGATGGATTTGGAAGATGGGGCCATGTCGGAGGATTTCGATTACGGCCTTCCACTTTGAGTCGAATTCCGAATAAAAACCTCCACTGTTTTGCCAAAAACAAGCACGATCACGCCAGTGAAACGCATCCTCAAAATCGACGAGTGGTTCCATCCGGACGGCTTCCCGATCAGCGTGGAACGACGGGAGCCGCAGGAGCTTTTCGAGCCCCACGCACATGAGTTCGCCGAGCTGGTGATCGTCACGGGCGGCAAATGCTTGCACGTGACCGGCCACGATTCCTGGGAGATGACCGCAGGCGACGTCTTCGTCATCGACGGACCGCGCGAACACGAATATCGCGACCTCGTGGATTTGAGGCTGGTGAACATCCTGTATCAGCCGAATCAGTTGAAGATGGGCTTGCTGGACCTACCCTCGGTGGCCGGATACCACGCACTTTTCACGCTGGAACCCTCGTGGCGAAGTCGCCAGACGACAAACAGCAGGCTGCATCTGAGCAGCAAGGAAATGGCGCAGGTCATCGAACTGGTGGATCGGTTGGAAGTCGAACTGAAGGCGCGCGAACCCGGCTTCGGCTTCATGGCCACTGCGTCCTTCATGCAGATTATTGGAATGCTTTCGCGCTGTTATGGCCGCAGCCCGTCGCCGGATGGACGTGCCCTGTTACGCATCGGCGAGGCCATGTCCCATCTGGAAAGGAACATTCATCGCGAGGTAAATCTGGAGGAATTGGCCAGCATTGCCAACATGTCGCGCCGGAGTTTTTTACGCGTTTTCCAATCCGCCACCAGCACCTCTCCGCTTGCTTGGGTGATCGAGCAAAGGATCAACCGCGCGTGCAGCCTGCTCCGTCACACCGACAAACGCGTCACCGAAATTGCCTTCGATGTTGGCTTCAATGACAGCAACTATTTCACCCGGCAGTTCACCAAAGCCACCGGCGTGTCTCCCCGGAATTACCGGCTGCGGCAAGGAGTGAATTGATTCAAATCCGCGACGCACGGTCCATCATCTCGCCATCTGTTCCGACAGCGAGGCGGCGGTCGGTATCGTCACTCCTTTGAGAGCCGACGATGGCTTTTCGGTGAGCTTCACGACGGGAGGAATTTGAGGCCGATGGATCGGGTGGATTCCTCATACGCTACGATTTCAAAAGGCTTGGTGATTTCCGCTTCGTCGCCGGGCCTTTCAGACTCGTTGTTGAAAACGCATTTCTCGAAAATGCAATCGCGTGTCAGGTAAACGAAACTCAGGGGAATCTTGCACTTGATAAAACGGCAGTGGATCACGCGGAGCCAAGGGTGACTCAGATAGTCCGCCGGTTGTTTTGAGAAGAAACGCATGGTTGGCAGCTCCATGTCTTCGAAGACGCTGCTCTGCACACGGAAGCCATTCTGAACGAGATTAATCGTATCTGAGAAGCTTCCCTTGAAATAACAATTCTCGAAATAGAACTTCGATGCCTGATCCCAACCATGCCAGTTCCCGCCTTTTTTAAACCGGCAATTATCAAACGAGCAGTTCTGGAAGAAGAAGACGCTCCCCAGATCACCGAACATCGGAACGGTTTCAAAACGGCACTTGGACGCCACGAACCTGCCGTATGCCACGTCGATCCGACCATCTCCCGATGCTGACATCACACTCCCCGGAGACATGACAATGAGCGGTCCGACCTTTTTCGATCGCTCTCCGATCACGATCGGCTCACGGATTTTCTGCTTCATCACGGGCAGCGTCATCCCTTCGAGCCACCGCCCTTTGATTGCGAAAGGATTTTCAACCAGCTTTGGCTTATCGTCTGGGATCTTGATCGGCGACAAAGGATTCAGATCGGGCGCGGTGGTGGACCGGGGATCATCCGCGAATCCGACTGTGCTGGCGGCAGCGCCACTGGACAATTCCAACATCATCTGCTCGCCATCCTTCCGGAATTTCAAGGCATCATCCACCTTGCCTGCCCGCGTCAGGCCGACCTCCTGCTCCTTGATTTTTTTCGCGATTCCCTCCAGCACCTTCGCCCGCGACGCTTTCATTCCACCATCGATCGAGGCGATGGATTTCTGATACTTGTCACGCAGTTCCACGAGCGGTTTATCGGCGTAGGCCGTGGGTTGGCCCGATTTCAGCACTGCTTCCTTCTCCTGCCGGATGTGGACAATGGCATCGAGATTGCCACTGGCTGTCAGGGTTTTCTCAAGGTTTTCCAACGCCGCCGCATACTTCTGGCCGAGCTCAACCTTCTTGAACATCGTGGCGGTATCCGCTTCCTCGATCTCGGCCTGCGCCGCCTTGCGCAATCCATCCAACGGTTCAGCCGCCAATGCGGCAGAGGAAACCAATGCCCAGACAAAGAGGCCCGCCTTCAATCGTTTGGTAAACACGCCCATGCCCAGGACAACACGAGGGGCTGTTGTAATCATCCGTTTTTTCATTGGATAGGGGGAAATCCGAAAACCGCAGCTCCGAACCAAGGAACCGCGCTTTTCCAGTTATCTAACCTAGCAATAAAACACTCCGTCCTGTCAACTCTCATCTCGGTCTCCCAACCTCAAGATCCCAACTGAGAGTCCTTGGAAAAATTCGGAATGAAGAGGCTTTTTCACAGCCTTTTCCGTTCGTAGTCCAACCCTTGTATGTTTCCCGTGCCGGGAAAAGTGAAAGGGCCAGCCATGGGTGCCTTCCGAGAATGGGTCCTCAAAACTCGTCGGAGGAAGGCACCCATGGCG
>JBDSZP010000115.1:0-16322 GCA_039925065.1 Luteolibacter sp. | reverse complement strand
CTTCCGTTGGAATGGGCGGCGCTTCGGGATTGGTTCCGCCTTTCCACAGAACCGTGCCGTCGATCACCGATTCCTTGGGGAAAATCCGGATGCATCCGAAAGTGTTGCGTTCGATACCGTCCAGCGCGAAATCCCGCAGGCTGGAGGCATCGCCGGGAAGTGGCAAAGCGGTTTCCGAAGTTCCGAAAGGCGATCCGACCGAGGCTGCGCCCCGCAAGCTGAAGCGTGGCAGGGAGGCGCTGACCGCATCCGGATCGACATTTTCCTTCAGCCGGTAATAGGCATCGACACCGGTGCCAGCGAGATCGACGTCCTTGAAATCCAAAGCCGCCACCCGCTGATTTTCCCAAGTTGACGTGCGGTAGTTGTTGTAGGTCGCGACTCGCAACAAGCGCGGGACGGGAGTTTTTCCAATGGGTGTAAGCCTCCAGAGGATGTCGGGGGATTGCACGACGGATCCTTTTTTCCCAATCATCGTGTAGACCGAGTTCGCATTGAATCTGGCGGGGCCCGAACTGCTGCCGCCGTTGCTGAACCAGTCTTCGGCTTTTTGAATGCCTTTTTGACCCGCGACGGCCAGTCCACCTGCGACAATGAGTGAGAGGATCAGGGCTGCCGGACGGCTGCGGGAGTTGGATAAAAGCATCCAGCCGGTGAGGATCACGATTCCAAGAATGAACGACCATTCGTTCACATTCGATCGGCTGCCCAAAGTGGAAGCGATCAGCGCGGTGACGAAGTAGATGTTTCCGAAATTGATATGGACCACGGCTTCGGTCAGCCCGAGCCGGAGGTTTCGTTTCTTCCGGTGTTTGGCGAGAAACGAAAATGTATTCAGCGGCAGGGCTTCACGCAGACCGAACGATTGAACAAACTGCATGGGAATTAGCAGCAACGGCATCCAGGTAAGAAGATTCGGCAGCGCGGTGTAGCGGTCGCCATCCAGCCAAATGAGGACCGTGGCCAGACCAATTCCGATGGAGGTGAACTGCCATGCCCGGCTGCACGCCTCGTCGTCGAAGTCCCACCGGATTTTCGTCCAATAGGACGCCTCCGCCAACAGCGCGAGCGTCAGTCCGATCAACGGCCTGTTCGTCATCGCTGCCCAAAAAAGGATCGATGCGCCAAGGATGAAACGGGGTGGTGGATGGACTCGGTTGATGGGATTGGGAGGTTGGTATCAGATGGCGGAAAGCCGGACAGGGAGGCGGCGCAGGTCGTTGGCAATGTTTCCGGATTCGATCCAGTGCCCTGGGATTCCGGCGGGAGGCCGACCAACGCCGATAATCAGTGGTGCGCAGACGATGCCTTGGCTGGTCAGGGTGTTGAGAAACTCCGCACGCGATTGATCCCAGCCGTTGAAAATCACCAGACAGGACGTCAGATCGTCACGGTGGCGCAGGACCAGACGGGCGAGTGATTGGTAATCGCTGGTCCGCTCGGGTGTCACACCGGCGAGGACTTCCAACAGTTTTTCCGCACGTTCCAGGCCGCGTCCTGCGGTCACGATGTGTGCTTCGTTTTTGATGAACATGAGATCGAGCAGCGATTCACTGGTATCGATGGATGATGCGAATGACGCAGCCACTGAGATGGCTTCCTCGAATTGCTGATCGGTGCGGTCACAGGAAAGCGTATCCACGATCAACCCGTATCGCGGATAATAAGTGTCCTCGAGTTCCTTGATGATGGGGCGCCCGGTGCGTGCCCAGCTTTTCCAGTGGATTTGTCGGAGCGGATCACCGGGGCGGTAATCGCGAAGGCCGACAAATTCTCCGGATGTCCCGATCGAATTCGTATTTGCCTCGCCCGAGATTTTGAACGCAGCGCCGCCCGGGAGTTCGATGGGTGGAAGCGGATAACGCTGTGGAAGGACTGTGAGCGTCGATGCCGGAGCATCCACCTTGCGGCATCGTTGAAAAAGCCCGAACGGATCGGGAAGCTGCACCCGGAGGTCATCGAAGCGGATCACGCCCCGCCGGAGAGGAGTGACTTCCATGGTGATTTTGGTGTGTTGCCCTTTTTCCAAATCCAGATCCACGTCGGAGTGTCCGCCGAGAAAAAGGCGGTTCCTGAGCAGCAGCCACTGCCAGCGGAAATACGCCAATCTGCGGTCGAAGCCATTTCTCTCTTCCTCGCCGGGCTCCTTCAATCGGCTGAAATCCTCGAGGCTCGGTCTGGGGTCCGGCGGCGAATCCGATAGCGATGCACGGCTGAGCCGACGGTTTCCATGATGCCATACGCGGACGGAATAACGCAGCGGTTCGCCAGCCGTGGCATAGCGGGGGAGTTCGCGCCTGGCCTCGACTTTCGCCCGCCGCGACATCGCCCACGGGATTCCGATCACGATCATCCCGAGATTCAGGGAAAACAGTTGGTAAACGGAATTTCGGTCATGGCCGATGCCGAGAAACGTCGCCAGGACGAACACCAATCCGAGCGCCATTCCGGTGGGCCTGAGCCGCCGGGCGATGAAAAAGTGGATGCCAGCCGCTTTGAAATACGCGCGGTGCAGCCAACGATCCAAGCGCTCGCGTCGCAGCGTTTGCAGCTCGCTGGCAGACGGTAAGGGTTGCTCGGCCATAAACAGCGGAATCTATACCGGCACCGGTATTTGTTCAATCAGATCGGCGACGATTTGCCGGGCGCTTGAACCCGAGTATTTCGCTTCTGGCGCGAGGACCATCCGGTGGGCGATCACATCCGCTGCCATCGATTGGATCAACTCGGGTGAGACGAAATCCTTGCCTTGGAAAAGTGCGAGCGCCTGGGAAACCTTCATCAGAGCCAGCGAAGCTCGCGGACTTGCAGGAAGCTGGATCGCCGGATGACCGCGGGTCGCTCCGACAAGTGCGACCACGTAGTGCCGGAGTTCATCGCTGAACCGCACGCGACGCGCCGCCGCCATGAGTTCCATGATTTCATCGCGGCTCACGGCGGAAACCAGCGTGTCCACCGGATGCGTTTCGGCCTGATCCGCCAGAATGGATGCCTCTTCGGCGGCGCTCACGTAGCCGAGAGTACACTGGAGAGCGAAACGATCCATCTGCGCTTCCGGCAGCGGGTAAGTGCCACGGAATTCCACGGGATTTTGGGTGGCGATGACGAAGAAGAGTCCATCGAGATCGTAGCGCTGCCCCTCGATAGTGGCCTGGCGCTCACCCATGGCTTCCAGCAATGCGCTCTGGGTTCTGGGGGAGGCCCGGTTGATTTCATCGGCTAGCATGATATCCGTGAAGACCGGCCCGGGATGAAACCGGAATTCCTGAGTGCGGGGATCCAGCACCGAGATGCCGAGGATATCGGATGGCAACAGGTCCGGCGTGAACTGCACGCGCTTGAACATCGCACCGCTGATGGCTTTGGCGATCGCCTTGGCGAGTGTGGTTTTACCCGTTCCTGGATAATCTTCCAATAACACATGACCGCCGGATATCATGCAGGCGAGAACGCGGCGGACCACTTCCGGTTGGCCGCGCACAACGGAGCAAACGGCGGTTTCCAAACGGGATGCGGTTTCTGAAATACTCATGGGTTATCGGGTGATTCCAACGGGCCAAAGCCTACCCGTCGAGGCTTTCCCTCGCAGGACTGCCCGGCATGGTGAAAAAACCGCCGATTGCCCGGACCACCAATGATTTTTCAAAGTTTCGCGGCCAACTCATGGACCAGCTTCGGCCCTTGATAGATGAACGACGTGTAAATCTGCACCAAGGTGGCACCTGCCCGGATTTTTTCCTGCGCTTCTTCCAGCGTGGAAATTCCGCCCACTCCGATGATCGGAATCCGCCCGCCGAGGTGGCTGGAAAACAGACGCAATGCGGTCGTGCTTTTTTCGAAAACCGGCTTCCCGGAAAGCCCGCCAGCTTCCGCCGCGCGCGGGTGTCCGGCCACTTTTTCGCGATCCAGAGTCGTGTTGGTGGCGATCAATCCGTCCAAACCGCCATCGAGAAACACCTGCGAAAGGTCGCGGATATGCGTTTCATCCAGATCGGGAGCGACTTTGAAAAGCAGCGGTACGTGTTTTCCATGCTCGGTCGCGAGTTTTTGCTGTTCCTTCTTGAGCGTTTCCAAAAGGCGCGCACTCGCCTCGGCCCCTTGCAAATCACGGAGGCCCGGCGTATTTGGCGATGACAGGTTCACCGCGATGTAATCAGCCACCGGATAGGCCTTCCGTAGGCAGGCAAGGTAATCGTCCGCCGCGTTTTCGTTCGGGGTATCCTTGTTTTTTCCAATATTGAAACCGACGATGCCGCCAAACGACTTCGCCCGGCGGACGTTCTCCACGCCGACATCGATGCCCGGATTGTTGAAGCCCATGCGATTGATGATCGCCTCATGGTCGATCAGCCGGAAAAGCCGGGGTTTCGGGTTTCCAGCCTGTGGGCGAGGGGTGATGGTGCCAATTTCCACGCAACCGAATCCCAAGCGGCCGAGCGCATCAATCGTGTTTCCTTCCTTGTCCAAACCCGCCGCCAGTCCGACCCGGTTGGGGAACTTCAGTCCCATGACCTCCACGGGAGAAATCAATTCATCAGCGGGGGAAACGAGACCGAGCAGTCCGCTTTTTTCAGCGATTCTGAGGCCCGCCATGCTCACGTGGTGAGCTACTTCCGCATCCAGGCGAAATAACCCGGCGCGTACGATTGGATACATTGCGTCAAACACGCCGCAAAATGCTCCAAAGGCCGCCGAATGTCGAATCTCTCATGTGCCATTATGGCACAATGCATGGGCGTATTCGTCGGATCGTGCATTTTGTCACAGCTTCAAAATATCTGGACGCTCATATTCAACGACTTGCGGTTTCAAACTGCGGGCATACGGACTGCTAAATTGACCGCGAACATTTTTGGTGAACGTTAGGAATTCATGTCGGGTATTGACTCAGTATTCACAATGAAGTTATTTTAAGAAAAAAAGAATAATTCCTCTCCTGCGACGTTTAACAAGTAACCCCACAAAACAATGGCCTACGAATCAGACAGCAGCCTAAAGCTCTACCTGCGTGAGATTTCCAAAACTCCTCTTCTGACCGCTGAGGAAGAAATCTCTCTCGCTGAGCGAATAAAGAACGGTGATCCGGAGGCTCGTTCCCACATGATCCGTGCGAACCTGCGATTGGTCGTGAAAATCGCCCAGGATTACTCGAACTACGGCATGCCCGTGACCGATTTGATTTCGGAAGGGAACATTGGGTTGATGAAAGCTGTGGAGCGTTTTGACCCTGAAAAGGGCGGAAAACTTTCAACCTATGCCGCGTGGTGGATCAAACAATCGATCAAGCGCGCCTTGGCAAACCAATCGAAAACCATTCGTCTGCCTGTCCACATGGTGGACAAAATTGCCAAAATGCGTCGGATCGCTGTCATCCTCTCTGAAGCACTGGGTCGCGAACCCACCGACGAGGAACTGGCCGATGAAGTCGGACTCCCTGCCCGGAAGTTGGCCTTGCTCAGACAGGCATCCTATCGCCCGACATCGCTTGATGCGCCGATCAACGAGGGCGAAGCCACCGAATTTGGCGAAGTGATCAGCGATGACCGCGCTGTCAATCCGCTGGATATGCTGACCGATAAGAATCTCCATGGTGAGCTCGATGGGCTCCTCTCGGTTCTCGATGAGCGCGAACGCCGCATCATCGACGAGCGGTTTGGACTCAATGGCCGCAAGGCACTCACCTTGGAAGAAGTGGGCCGCGAATTCGGGGTGACCCGGGAGCGCATCCGCCAACTTCAGAACTCGGCGCTCACGAAGATGCGCCGTGCATTGAGAAAGAAAGAAAAGCCGATTCCAAAGCCCTTGGTAGGGAATTTGGCGGAAGCTTGATTGAGTGAGAATGTGTTTATTTCTGGTGTGCAGCCGCGGTGGGGAAACCTGCCGCGGTTGTTTTTTATCCCATAATGGCATCCTCCAATCGCAGCCGCGCGATTTCATGAATTTGCCGCAATGCCTCGGAAATTTCCGCTTCCGTGGAATTTGTCAGGCGTGTTTCGAACGCATCGAGCACGCCTTGTTTCGAAGTTTGCCTCGCGCAGATGATGAAGGGAAAACCAAAGCGCTCGCGATAGCGTTTGTTTCTATCTGAAAATTGTTCGTATTCCCCGTCACTCAACCGATCCAATCCCAGACCAGCCTGTTCGCGGGTGGACGCCTCGGTCAGCGCACCAGCCCGCGCCAATTTTCCTGCCAGATCCGGGTGGGCGCGGATCAGGGCCAGTTTTTCATCATCCGCCGCATCCTCAACCGTCTGCCGCATCGCCAATCTCAGATTTTCAGGATTTGGGAACGGTCGTTGCTGAAACACCCGCTCCGCCACCCAGTCAGAATGCTCGTAAATGCCTCCGAGAATGGATATGAAATCATCTTTCGACATGGCATTGAGATGGGAAAGTGAGATCATCACGCCGAAGTTAGTCATTTCGTGGCTCGAAATTCAACGCTGATGGACATCTGGGAAAAAATCGCAGCGCTGCGGCGCGAAGGGACCGACGCCGTAGTCATCACCATCACCGATGTCAGAGGTAGTGTGCCGGGACTGCTCGGGGCGAAAGCCATCATCACCGCCGGTGGATTGGTTTCAGGCAATCTTGGAGGCGGAAAAGTCGAAGCCAAGGCCATCGAGCAAGCCGGGTTGGTTCTAACCGGGAGTGATGCCTGCATCAGCCGCACATGGAATCTCCAGCGTGATGTCGGGATGACCTGTGGTGGCGAAATGACGTTTCTGTTTGAAAAAATCATCGCGATCGAGCCTTGGCACATCACGATCTTCGGTGCCGGCCACGTTTCCCAATCTCTCGTTCCGGTTCTCGCAAACCTATCCTGCCACATCGATGTCATCGACACTCGCTCCGACTGGTTAGGGAAATTGGCCACTCGCGAAAACGTCACGACCCATCTGGTTTCGTCCTTCGAAGACGGAGTGAAACTTGCCACTGCGAAATCCTTCGTCCTGTCCCTCACCAAGGGACACTCGACCGATCGCCCCGTCGTGCGCGAGGTTCTGCAAAAATTCCCGGAAATTCCCTATTTGGGCGTGATCGGCAGCGCTTCAAAACGCGCCGTTCTTCTCCGCGAACTTCGCGACGACGGTATTTCTAACGAAGTCGTGGAAAGAATCATCTGCCCCGTTGGTCTCCCTATCGGCAATAACGACCCCGCAGAAATCGCCATCAGCATCGCCGCGCAGTTGCTCTCAATCCGCAAATAGTTCCTATTTTTCTTCGAGCGGCAACTTTCGGTTCAGCCAATGACCGACTTGACCGCTTCGCCGGTGCACGGGGAGGGCAGGTTGAAATCAAGTGGCGTTTCATCAAACGCCCTCACCGCATCCCGGATGGCTTCGCGGACGGAGATTGCCAACATCAGCGGCGGCTCACCGACGGCTTTGCTGCCATGGATGGTGTTGGGCTGTTTCGCCTCATCCAGAAGGGTGACGCGGAAATCCCGCGGCGTATCGCTGAAGGCGGGGATGGCGTAAGTGCTGGCGCTGTGCGTGAGCAGCTTGCCTTCAGGGTTCCATTTCAATTCTTCCGAAGTCAGCCAGCCCATACCCTGCACGAAGCCTCCTTCGATCTGACCACGGTCGATAGCAGGATTGAGCGAGTCCCCGACGTCATGGAGGATATCGACGCGGCGGACGTGATGCATGCCGGTGAAGCCATCGATCTCCACTTCGCTAACAGCCGCGCCAAAGGCGAAGTAGTGGAAGGGTTTCCCTTTGCCGACTGCCCAATCCCATTCGAGGTCGGGAGTGGCATAGAAACCAGCGGCTGATAGCTGGATTCGACGGGTATAGGCGGCAGTGGTCAGGGTTTCGAAGGCAATGGATTTTCCGGCAAGCGAATGGACGTTGCCGTTTCCGAAACGGATGTCGGCAGTCCGGCATTCGAGGATTTCAGCCGCCAATGGGATCAGCCGTTCGCGGAGCTGGCGGCAGGCATCGGCCACTGCCATGCCATTCAGATCGGAGCCGGAGCTTGCGGCAGTGGCGGACGTGTTGGGGACTTTGTCCGTCCGTGTGTGCATCAGCCGGATGCTGGCAGCCGGAAGACCGAGCTCGCGCATGGTGATCCCGAGAATCTTGGTGTGCAGGCCTTGTCCCATTTCCGTGCCGCCGTGATTCACCTGCACGGAGCCGTCGGCATAAAAGAGAACGAGTGCGCCGGCTTGGTTGTAATGTTTCAGCGTGAAGCTGATGCCGAATTTGACCGGAGTGATGCCAAGACCGCGTTTCCGATTCGGGTGGCTTTCATTCCAGGATTTAATGGTGGCCCGGCGGTTGATGAACTCGGACGACTCCAACAATTCGGTCCAAATCCGGGCGAGGCGGTTACCTTCGATTTCCTCGCCGTAATGGGTCGTATTGGTTTCGCCGCTGCCATGATAGAAATTCAGGCGCCGGACTTCCTCTGGCAAAAGGTCGAGCTTGTTCGCAATCCGGCCGATGATTTCTTCGATCACCAACATGCCTTGAGGGCCGCCGAATCCTCGGAAGGCGGTATGTGAGGTGACGTTGGTTTTCGCCACCTGACCCCGGAAGCGGACGTGGGGAATGTAGTAGGCGTTGTCGAGGTGGAAGAGGCCGCGATCGTTGACCGGAAGTGATAGGTCGAGCGACCAACCGCCGTCGGAATAAAGCTGGATATCGGCGGCGTGGAGGCGGCCATCCGGGTGATAGCCGACTTCATATCTAGCGAAAAACGGATGCCGCTTGCCGGTGGATTCCATGTCGACATCGCGATCCAATTGGAAGCCGACCGTGCGCCCTGTCTTCAGCGCGGCTAGCGCACAGATTGCGGCCCAGGCATTTCCTTGGGTTTCTTTTCCACCGAAACCGCCCCCCATGCGCGGTGCTTCGACGACAACGCGGTGTTTGTGAAGACCCAGAATCTCTGCGACGATGGTTTGGACCTCCGACGGGTGCTGGGTGGAACTGGAAACATGCACGCCGCCTTCACCATCGGGCTCGGCCCATGCGGCTTGCGTTTCCAGATAGAAATGGTCCTGTCCGCCGATGTGGAATTCTCCTTCGATGACATGCGGGCTGTGCTTGAGGCCGCTCTCGATGTCACCTCGTGTCAGGAAATGAGGATCGGTGTGGAAGGAGTTTTCGGCGATGGCTTGCTCAATCCCGAGGATCGGGACGAGCGGGGTGTATTGGATTCCGATAAGTTCCGCTGCGAGGCGGCAGGCTTCGAGTGATTCTCCGATGACGGCAGCGATGAGTTGACCGTGGAACTGGATCTCGTCCGTGGCAAAGAGGGGTTCGTCATGGCGGGACGGACCGGTGTTGTTGAGTCCGGGAATATCTGCTGCCGTTAGGACGGAATGGATGCCGGGCGCGTCGATGGCTTTTGAGTAATCGACGCCGAGAAGCTTTGCGCGGGCATGATTGGATCTTACCAGCCAAACAGTGAGCGCATCGCGGCGGAGCGCCGTGTCGTGGACGTAAAGCGCGCGACCGGTGACATGGCCGATGGCGCTCTCGTGTGGCATTTCCTTTTCCGAATGGCTTGGAAAACGGGATTCTCCGAACGATGGGAGGACGGGGACGTTTTCTCCAGCGATGAATTTCCGGAATAGATCCCGGATGAGGGCACGGCGATAGTCCGCCGATCCGCGCAAATCCGTTAGTGGGGAAAATTCGGATTCCAACAAATCCAGAATCGCGGATGTCGCGGCAAGCGGTTTCCCGATCAACGCGGCTTCCGTCCTGAGCGCGCGGGCGGGCGTGGCTGCGACACCGCCATAGGCAAGCCGGGCTTCGGTCACGGTGCCTTTCTTGTCAGTGACGATCCGGAATGCGGCGGACACCGTGGAAATATCCATCTCGCGACGTTTGGAGACTTTGAAAAATTCACAGCGGCCTTGCAGATCGAGCGGAATCAGGACGGACGTCATGATCTCATCATCCCGCAGAACGGTCTTGCGATAGCCGGTGAAAAATTCCGCCAGTGGCACGATCCGCTCTCCTGATAGGGAAACGAGGCTGACCGCGGCATCGATCGCGAGAAGGACCGGCGGAGCGTCGCCGATGGGGGAGGCTGTGACGAGATTGCCGCCGAGCGTCGCACGATGGCGGATCTGCTTTGAGGCGAAGAGCCGTAGCATCTGATCGAGCGCGGGGTAGGCACCAGCGAGCTTTTTCTCAATATCGGTAAGGCTGGCGGCGGCTCCGATTTGCCAGTGCGTGTCTGTTTTTGAAATAGTATGAACGGTGTCTATCTGATCCAGCGAGATCAGGGAGGGATAGCGCTTGTGGCGCTTGTTCATCAGCACCGCCAACTCGGTGGCTCCGGCGATGAACAAGGCGTCCGGGTTTTGCGACTTGATAGAAAGCGCTTCTTCCACCGTGGTGGGACGATGCCAGGTGGCCGCATCGCCTGAAACCGGGGGCGCTGATGGAACGGTGGATAGCTCGGGGAATGTCGCTGCATTCGGTTCATCCAGCGCCTGAAGCATGGCTTCGCGGATCGGTCGATAGCCGGTGCAGCGGCAGAGATTTCCGCAGAGTTGGTCGGCGATCTGATCGCGATCCGGGGTGGCCACGGTGTGATAGATTTCCGCCATCGAGCAGATGAATCCGGGCGTGCAGTAGCCACATTGCGAGCCGTTGCAATCGACCATCGCTTTTTGAACGGGATGCAAGGAGCCGTCGCGTTCCAGTCCTTCGGCGGTGACGATTTCACGTCCGACGAGTGAGGCGACGGGCGCGAGGCAGCCATTGATCGCGCGCGGGGCGTGATCTTTTTCCAGCAATAAAACGGTGCAGGCTCCGCAATCGCCTTCATTACAGCCGATTTTGGATCCGGTGCGTCCGGTGGAACGCAGGAAACCGAGCATGCTCTCATGAATCGGCACGCCGGAGACATCCACCGGGATGCCGTTGATGACGATGATGTTAGGGGAGGCGGTGGACATCTTTGTAGTAAAGGTAACTGGCGGGTTCATCCCCCATGGCGACGAACCATTGCGGGCAATAGGGGGCCATCCAGATCACGTCGCCAGCGGTGACCGGATAGTAGCTTTCCTCCAGACGGTAAACGCCTTGGCCGGAAAGCATGAGGAGTCCGTGCTCCATGATGTGCGTCTCGACAAATGGCAGCGTGGCTCCTGGCTGATAGGTAAAAATATTCACCGCCATGTCATAGCGGGGATCGACGGGCAGCAGGGTTTGGAGAAGTGCGCGGGGATTGCCGAGGAAGGGCTCGCCCGGGAGGTTCGATGCGGTGCCGTGAACGAGGGGCGGCGGTTCCAAACCCGCCTGGAGCTCGAAGACTTTGCGGAAAATGGTGACCCGTGTTTCATCATTTCCGGTGACGACGAATGACGTGTGCCATGGAATGAAAATGAAGCCACCATCGGTCAATGAGATCGATTTTTCAGGGAGCTCGACATCGCACTCGCCAGCTTCGACATAGATCACGTGTTCGTGTTCATCAGCCGGAAACGCTGCGGTGCCGGAGGCGATGTCAAAGGTCACCAGAATCTGGGAGAGACCCGCACCCATGGCCGGTGAGATGAGCACGTAGGCGGTGGCGTTTTTCCAATCAGGAAAACTGGAGGGAACGTGTCCGTCGGCTGCAATAAGGGCGTGGCGTGCCGAGACAGTGGTGCGGGTGTGGCCGAAGAGTGACATGGGCTTTGGGGTGATATGTGTTAGCGTAAAGGTGAAATGAATCGGCCGCGGGTGGCGGGAGTGACCTTTTGACCGCGCAGCCAGGTTTCCCTGACGGTATAAGCAGAGGTCATTCCGATGTAGGGGGAGATCGGGTGCCGGGTGAGGAGTTGATCGCGGGTGACGGTGAAGGGCTGTGCTTTCAGGACGATAAAATCCGCGTGATGACCCCGTGTCAGCGAGCCTTTTTGAGGGAGACGGAAGCGTTTGGCCACGTTTGATGAAAGCTGTGGAAGGTAATCCGTATTTTCACTGAGCAACAGGGGGAGCGCGTGCTGGATTCCGGCAATGCCGCCCCACATGGCGAAAATATCGTCTCCTTGTTTGAGATCGGACGGGGAAGGGGAGTGGTCGGATCCGATGGTGTCGATCTCGCCCGACAGCAGTTTCTGCCAGAGTGCGGCGACCGTTTTCCGCGAGCGGATCGGCGGCGCACACTTCGCGGCGGCACCGATGCGGATCGCCAGTTCATCATCGAGAAGCAGATAGTGCGGACAGGTTTCGACGGTGACGCGGACTCCACGTTTTTTTGCTTCTGTTACCAAATCGATGCCTTCCGGGCAGGTGACATGGACGATGTGAAGGTCGCACCCGGTTTCTCCGGCGAGATCGATGGCGATGCGGATGGCGGACAGCTCGGCTTCGATCGGGCGGGAATTGAGCCACGCGCGCATGTCGGCGCCTGCGGGTGGATGGGCGAGGTTGTGCCGGCGGATGACCTCGGGATCTTCCGCATGGACGCCGACGGGGAGGCCGGTGCGTGCGGCGATTTCCATGCCCTTGCGAAGCGTGGACGGATTGGCATCCTGAAATTCGTCGATCCCGGACGGACACATGAAGGCTTTGAATCCGATGGCTCCGGCATCGGCCATGGCTTCGATGTGGTCGAGGGAGTCGGGTGTTAGTCCGCCCCACAGTGCGAAGTCGAGGCAGGATTTTTCTTCGCCAATCCGGCGTTTTTCCTCAAAAGCGGCGCGGGTGATGACAGGCGGGTTGGAGTTCAGCGGCATGTCGAAAAACGTGGTGCCTCCACCGGCTGCCAAAGCGCGGGAGCCTGTGGCGAAGCCTTCCCAATCCGCACGGCCTGGTTCGTTGAAATGGACGTGGGCGTCGATCCAGCCCGGAAGGATCAGTGCGTCACCGAAATCGATTTCCTCGCGGGCGGAACCTTGGATGTTAGTTCCTGCGTCGGTGATCATCCCATCGCTGATCGCGAAGGAACCCCCGATGTGGTGAACGAGTAGATCGTGATTGCTCATGGTTTGAGGGACTTCAGGAAATGGGTGAGAACTCTGATGCTGGTGTCGATATCCTCGGGCGATGCATATTCATCCGGATGATGGCTGAGTCCATCGCGACAGCGGATGAAAAGCATGGCAATCGGACAGATTTTTGAAACGGCCACGCCGTCATGTCCGGCACCGCTGGTGAGGCTGCGGCGGGAGCCGGTGACGGCGGCGAGGGAGTTGAGCAGATGGAGTGTTAGGGTGGGGTCGCAAGGAGTGGCATCATTGTCCTGAATGGGTTGCCAATGGAGTCCAAGCGAGCGCTTTTCCGCGATTTGGGAGAATTGCTGGCGGAGTTCGGCGAGCGCCTGATGCCGTGCATCGTCTTCGGGGTGGCGGAGATCGATGGTGAACGTGGTGGTTTGTGGGATGGAGTTGGATGCTCCCGGATGAAGTTGGATTTTTCCGACGGTGATGAGGAGCGGTGGCCTGGACTTCGCCAGAGTCTCGGCAGCGAGGATGCATTCCGCTGCACCGGTTAGCGAGTCGCGGCGCAGTGGCATGGGAGTGGTGCCTGCGTGATCGGCGCGTCCCGTTAGTTTGATGGTCAGGCGGGATTGGCCGGCGATGGAGGAAACAACGCCGCACGCTTCGTGAGCTTCCTCAAGCACGCGCCCTTGCTCGATGTGAAGCTCGACGTAACCTCTGCACTCGCCCCGTGTATAGCGGATGGTGGATGCTCCTTCGTCCCAGCCATGGTCCTCGATGGCGGCTGCGATCGTCACACCATCCGAGTCCTTTGTGGCAAGCGTCGCGGCATCAAGAGGGCCGGTGATGCTGCGGCTGCCGAGATAGGTGGATTGGAAACGGGTTCCTTCCTCATCGGAAAATGCGAGAAGATGGACGGGGAAAGGAAGGGTGATTTGCTCTTGTTGGAGAGTTTCCAGCGCGGCAAGTGCTACGATGATGCCGAGGGGGCCGTCGTATTTTCCGGCATCGATGACCGTGTCGATGTGCGAGCCTAGCAGGAGTGGTTTCGCCTTCGGATCGGAGCCTGCGAGGATGCCACGGACCGTGCCATCGGTGGCGTGAGATACTTCCATTCGCAGGGCTTTCATCCACTCCAGCACCTTCTCTGACGCCTTGCGATTGGCAGGGGAGAGGAAAGTGCGGACAAGATAGTCCGGTGAATCGGAAATGCCACTGAGCTGATCGAGTCGTTCGATGGCGTGTTGGAGAGGCGTCGGCATTTTCAGTCAGGATTTCAACTGCCGCGATAGGTCGAGTAGGAGAAGGGCGAGCAGGCGACGGGAATGTGATAGTTTCGCCCCTCCTCCACGAAAAAGCGAATGGGAATTTCATTGAGGAACGGCGAGGCGACACCATTTGCTCTGAAATAATCGCCCATGGAAAAAACGATCTCATACTCGCCCGGGCTGGGATTGAGGAGCAGCGGCGAATCGCAACGGCCCTCGGAATTGGTGAGGGTTTCGGTGATCAGTTCGCCGCCATGGAAGAGGCGGATGCGGACGCCCTGGGCCGGATTTCCGGATGCCGTATCGAGAACGTGCGTGGTGAGTTTTCCCATCCCATTCAGATGAGCAGATGACGGGCCGTGATGCAAGGTTCGTGCGGCGCGGCGTCCTGTTTTGAAAAAGACGAATAAACATTCTCATTCGCCCGCATTTGATGCAAAAGAGGGCTTCTTCAATCCACTTTCCGAAACATCAGCAATGCCCCCTCCACAAAAAGGCTACAAAGTCATCAATCATCGCGACGTCCAATACCGCTGGATCATGCAAAATCGCCGGGGTGTGAATGAGCTGGTGATCGAGGCGAGTGCGCCGGTTGACGGCCAAAATCTGATCGCCGAACTGCCGAGGATCGTCAGCTACGACATGGTGACTGCGGCGATTGATTTCGGTCAGGCAAAAGGTTGGAAGCCGAATGAATCAGGCAAGCCCTTCCGCTGCAAATGGGTGCGGAAAGAGTTTCAGCTCGCGGATTCGTAAGACACGCGATGCCGGTTGAGTTCTTCGCCCTGCGCGGCTGCAATGGCTTCGAGCTCGGTGATCCGCTGTTGGGTTTTCGAGGATTGCTGGCCGTGAATGCCGAAGCCGATGGCGAACAGCAGTGAGCCGAGAGCGGAGAATGCGCCGGATACGATCCCAGAATAAGCTCCCAATGGAATGGTGCTCAATGGCGATGAATGGCCGGATATCATCAGTCCGATAAAAATGATATAGCCTATCGTACCGAGAGTGGTGCAGCAGGTACCCGCCATCATGCATCCCCATGCCCGATTTCGCTCCGTTTTTCCCAGACCGAGGATTCCCACCCACTGGCCGATCAAAATGGGTAACACCATCAAAACTCCAAAACCCATGAATCCACCAATCATAAGGATGATATGGCTAACACTCTTACTGAATCCTGTCAACGCGCGAACTGGGTTCCGATTTTGGGGCGAATGATACGAAGCGGGCTTGCTCCATCGTCCCTCTGAGCTTAACGAAAACGCATGGTTGGTCTTAAAACAGTTCTCCTCCTTACGCTTTCAAATGTCTTCATGACCTTCGCTTGGTATGCGCACCTCAGGGATCTGAAGGACAAAACCTGGTTTATCGCCGCGATCATTTCGTGGGGGATCGCGTTTTTCGAATACATGCTTCAGGTTCCTGCGAACCGGATTGGCTCGCAGACATTCACCTTGCCGCAGCTCAAGATCATGCAGGAAGTCATCACGCTTTCGGTGTTCCTGCCGTTCGCTGTATTTTTCATGAAGGAGAAAATCACGTGGAATTACGCGGGCGCTGCGGTTTGCCTCGCCGGAGCCGTGTTTTTCATTTTCCGTAAGTGATCGATGGTAATCGCCTTTCACAAACCTTACGGAGTTCTCTGCCAGTTCACGCCGGACCAACCCGGTCAGCGGACCTTGGCGGAATCAGGGTTTCCGCCAGGTGTCTATCCGGTGGGTCGGCTGGATATGGATTCGGAAGGGCTTCTTCTGCTGAGTGATGAGGCGGGATTTAACAACCGATTGCTGGATCCGAAAACGGCGCATCCCAGGACCTATCTCGTACAAGTTGAGGGAATCCCCACGACGGAGGCGGTCAGCCGTTTGGCGAAAGGCGGGCTATCGATCCAAGGTCATCGCACGCTTCCTTGCAGGGCGCGGCTGCTGGATGCTGAGCCTGTGGTTGCGCCTCGGGATCCTCCGGTGCGTTTCCGGCAATCGATCCCGACCTCCTGGCTGGAGCTTCAGCTAACGGAAGGGAAAAACCGTCAAGTGCGGCGGATGACCGCTGCGGTGGGGTTTCCCACGCTGAGACTGATTCGGCGGGCGATCGGAAAGCTGGATGGCGCGGCCCTCGAACAAGGGGAATGGCGCGAGTTGACGCCGGATGAGATCAGGT